>NZ_JAKJSZ010000049.1:0-3146 GCF_050337535.1 Vibrio kagoshimensis | reverse complement strand
CCGTTGATACATTCGATATTTTCTATTGGTCTACGTTCTCCTAGCGTCGAGCGCTTCAGCAAGCCAATAAACTCGTCAGCCGAGATCTGATGATTAACCTTGTATTCGATATTCAATGTGACCTCCTTATCACATAACGCCGCATTAAGGTGTGAGCGACGCTTGGCTATACTTGAGCGAAGCGAAACTGCCAAGCGTTGCGAATCACTCTTAAATGCTTTGTTATGTAACTTGGTAAGTTGCAGAGAAGATGTCAAACACCTCTTTTTTAAAATAAACTATGTCTTTTTTATACGCGTTTGCCGCTCTATGTACTGTCGCTAATTCAGTGTCTGCCTCTTGTGCTAGTTCAATAACACTCCCGCCCCTCTCAACTTCAATATATGCCGCACGCTTTGCTTTTAAAGTCTCTAATCGTTCTAAAATATCGCTGATTAGTTTGCATTGTTTAGGAGATGCAACACCTTGTGATGAAACTAGTAATTTTTGCAATCTATAACTCAACCTCTTCGCAGTTTCTATATCAACGGCATGAGCTCTTGTAATTGATGCAGTGTGTCAAGAACATCTCTTGCGATTATCAACTACTCATTTCTAATACCAAGCCTTTTTTGCTCTCTTGTATATTTGACCATAAGCAAGGCAGCACCGCATGATAAGATAGAAGCAATAGCTGAAAAGCAGGCAGCTACCAGACCATAGATATCCATTTCAGAGGTTGTCGTAGCCCCTTCAATTACCTCTATTAATGGAGTTAAGTCAATTGTCATATTTTAAATATACCTTCTGTTACATAACGCCGCATTAAGGTGTGAGCGGCGCTTGGCTATACTTGAGCGAAGCGAAACTGCCAAGCGTTGCGAATCACTCTTAAATGCTTTGTTATACGATTTTTAATAATCGACAACCTCGATTAAATAACTGTTTTTCTTCAACTTTGCTAACTTGATAGCAATGTTTGGATTAACTGATTTGGCGATACTAATAATAAGTTGCTGTTGGTTTTTAGGCATTTTTTCACCAATGACTATTTCAAGTAGTGACTTGGCTGAATAGCTATGTAAGTTTTTATCTGACATTGAGAGGATTCTAAACTCATTTTCATAGCTCCAAGACTCAGATTTACTAGCTACCGTACCTACTACATGATCTATATAATTTAGATCGGACACACCAAGCATTGCTGGAGAAAGAATAAATTCATTTATATCTATGACATTCGGTGTGTTTTGGTAACTTACTTTCACAGGACGAATCGTAGTGCTTGAATACCTATGGATATCTGCTTGCAAACCATCACTATCAAAAACTAAGCAGAAGCCTCTTAAGCCATCAGAATAGTGAGACCACATCAAGTTTTCTGTTAAAGGGTCGCCTTTACTGTCTGAAATAGACAAAGATATTACCTTTGAAAGCTGAATCAACTTCAATACAATATCAAACTCAGATTTAGCTAACTTAGACAAAAAATCAGGGTTGGAGACGTCTAAGTGCTCAAGACCCAGTTCTTTGAGCTTTCTGTCTCTTTCCGTTAGGTCTATGTCTTTGCCGCCTTTCCACTCAACCATACTTTCCCAAAGCTTATAGCTGTTTTCGGAAATTGACTCTTCAAATACAAACATTCCCTCAAAGGGGTCATTGAAGGATCCAATATCTGAAAACCAGAGTTGAGAGTTAGCTAATCCAGTAAGACTGTAGGTATCAACAGACCTAAATTTATATAACTTTGAAATTTTCACCATCCTCCAAATCGTATAACGCCCAATTAAGTAGCTGACAACGCTACCAATATACTCAAACTTAACACCTAAATCACTGAAACCAAACCGAGCTAAAAATGCCAAGCGTTGACAGTCTGCTTAAATTGCTTGTTATAAAGCGGACTCTGCGTTTAACGACTTTTCTAGCCACATGGAGCTAATGTACTGACCATTTTTCTTTGCGTACTCATTAAAAACACCAACCTCTCTAAACCCGAAACGTTTATGTAGAGCGATTGAGGCGTCATTTGGCAACGCAATACCTGACAGTACTCGATGGATACCGTGCGTGTGAATAGATGCAAACAGTTGAGAATACAGCTTTGAACCTAAACCTTTRCCCTTGGCTTCTTGCGCCAWATAAACAGTTACTTCCGCTGTTTCTTCAAATGCGGACATCGCTCTGTACTGCTGGGAACACGCAAAACCAAATAGAACTTCATTTTCAGTAGCCACATAGAGTTGATACTTACTATCTCGTGAGAACTGTGAAAACCATTGTTGTCGATTTTCTAACGAAAATGGGGATTCTTCAAAACGTGCATTTGTATGTTCAATATAGAAATTAAAAATATCAGTGATACCCGCTACATCCGACAATTTTCCAGTTCTAATGTTCACGTAAAATCCTTTCCGATGCGTGCTTTATAACGCCCAATTAAGTAGCTGACAACGCTACCAATACACTTAAAATTACCACCAAAATCACTAAGCTAAACCGAGCTAAAAATGCCAAGCGTTGGCAGTCTGCTTAAATTGCTTGTTAGCTGTTTTTACTCATTGCCCACCTTAAGTCATCTAAAAAGGGCTTCAAGCATGTTTGGTCAGTTTTAAAATTAATTATTAAATGTTGTGAATGTTCGCTGTACTCATCAAAGTTGGCACTTAAAATCACATGACCAAACGTATTCAATTCTAGCTTTAAATAATGATCTGCATAGTCTTCTGATAATTCAGCACTACCTACCGATAAGTGACTCATCGCTTCTAGAACAGTGAAGAATTTTGTAACGTTATCGAAAGCAACAGATCCGTTATACCCAAACCCTCTAGAATTAATTGATACGTCACATTTCAGGCTATTAGCGAAAAATTTAATATTTGAGAATACTAGACTTTTTGTCTCGTCATTGGTCTTCAGTTCAACTATACATTTCATTTAAAGTTATTCTCAATTTCCATGTAACAGCTAACGCCCAATTAAGTAGCTGACAACGTTACCAGTACGTTCAAACTTACCACCTAAATCACTGAAGCTAAACTGAGCTGAAAATGCCAAGCGTTGACAGTCTGCTTAAATTGCTTGTTAGGTATATTTAGCCTGCCTTACCGATAAATTTGTAGCATACAGAGCTACAAATCCAAGAAGTTAGGACAGGCAGTGGC
>NZ_JAKJSZ010000048.1:0-3426 GCF_050337535.1 Vibrio kagoshimensis | reverse complement strand
GTATGGTATTGATTCACTCTATTTCCTAATTCAGTCGCTAGGTTTTTTATATATTCTGTATGCATCAGTGTTTGTGGCGGTTGGGTTGTATTTTTTTGGATCTAAGGTTTTTGTAAAACTTCCACAATGGATATTGCTCCTTCCAATCGGCTTACTAGCAATCTATGGTGCAATGTATGTATAACCAGCAATTTAAGCAGACAGCCAACGCGTGGCATTTTCAGTTCCAAACAGTTTGGGTGTAATCGGTGCGTTGCTTCGAATTCAGGTTTGCGTTGGTCTGCTACTTAATTGGGCGTTATGTGTATTGGAGATTTATGAGTCTAACTTCCAGTTCAAAAGTTAATGAGTGAATTAATCAATTCGGTTTATTTGGTGTTATGAATAACACTAAATGGAATGCATTATTTTCAGCATTAAATGATCTCGAAGAGCTAGTCAGTTATCGGGTTACATATATAGATGGTTCAACCTGGCCTGAGGTTGAATCGAGTCAACACTATACTTCCGAACTAGCCCAAATTTTGGGTAATTTTCGAGCAATAGAATTTGTTGATATCGATGCTCGTATTAGTTATTCAAAGGGAGCTCTTATGGAGCCTGAGATAATTGATTATCAGTATAAAATTATCAATATTTGCTCAGTGGCAAATACTCCTATATCTCTAGAAAATGGAGTTATTCGTGTTTGGAGTTATTCGTGTTTTGGGTTATCTCAAGCATGGAGTTGATGTTCCGCTTCATAAATACACATAACAAGCAATTTAAGCAGACTGTCAACGCTTGGCATTTTCAACTCGGTTTAGGTGCAGTGATTATGGTGATAAATTTGAGTCTATTGGTAGTGTTGTCAGCTACTTAATTGGGCGTTATGTGACCAGTTGAAAAAGTCGATAGATCCGTAATGTTATGAGAATTTAGAATTATATTATCGGTAAATAAGGTGTTGTATGAAAAATCAAATGTTCGAACACTGGCAAAAAGTAAGGGAGCAGGGTTTTCTTACTTGGATCTCCAAAAGCTGCTTTTTGATAACTATGTTCTACATCCTATTCAATGTACTTTTTCAGTATTCATCGTCACCGGCTGAAACTCTTTTCCAATATTTAAGCGAACAATTTCTTAATTATTTTGTTTTCTCGGCTTTCATGTTCTTCGTATATTGGGGGATTTGGCTTCATAGAGAGTCAAAATATCAAAAAGAGTCACAACGTAGAAATGTCACATAACAAACAATTTAAGCAGACTGCCAACGCTTGGCATTTTCAGTTCGGTTTAGCTTCAGTGATTTTGGTGTTAAATTTGAGTGTATTGGTAGCGTTGTCAGCTACTTAATTGGGCGTTATGGCGCAGGGAAAAATTCAGCTAAGGGAACGCGATGAGTGAGAAAGTGAAAGTAGCCTTGAAGTGGCTAAAAGGACTTTTGGATGCAGAGAGCATTAAGTACCAAATTGTCGGTGGACTCGCTGCAACTATTCATGGTGGCAGCCGTGAAATTGCGGACATAGACCTTTATATCCACAACTCTGATGCAAATAAGCTCTTGGCTCACGTATCTCAATTCATATCAAAACCGTTAACTCGTTATACTGAATCCGGTTGGGATTTAGAGTATTTCCAGTTGATTTACCAAAATCAAAAAATTGAAATCGGTTTATCTCAAAATACAAAGATACAATCGGCTTTAGACAGTTCTTGGTATCAGCTTGAAATTGATTATTCGGCGTCAGTTGAAAAACACTATGAAGGCATCGTATTGTCAGTAATCCCTGTTCATCACTTACTCGAGTACAAGCGCATTTTGGGTAGGGAAGTCGATCTAATTGACATACGAGAACTAAGGTCGAGTTCAGCGCCATAACAAAGCGTTTAAGACAGATTCCCAACGCATCGCATTTTTTATTCCATCGTTGGGTTTTGTGTTTACGTTGGTATGGTTAGGTTTCGTGTTGGCGTTGCTCACTACTTAACGCGGCGTTATGTTCTTGAGGGAAAATTATGATTTTTACTACTACAGAAAGTGTTCCAAATCGTGAGATTGAGGATATTTTGGGTGTTGTGACTGGAAATGTTGTCCAAACAAAGCATGTTGGTCGAGACATTATGGCTGGTTTCAAAAGCATCGTTGGCGGGGAGCTAAAAGGCTATACGGAAATGCTTTCAGAGGCTAGGGACACGGCTATTGAGCGTCTAGTTTCTGAAGCGACTGACTTAGGTGCAGACGCGGTAGTAGGTATTCGGTTCTCTACGAGTGCAATAATGGATGGCTCATCTGAGATTATGGCTTTCGGAACAGCGGTGAAGTTACGAACATAACAAACAATTTAAGCAGACTGTCAACGCTTTGCATTTTCAACTTGGTTTGGCTTCAGTGATTTAGGTGGTAAATTTGAGTGTATTGGTAGCGTTGTCAGCTACTTAATTGGGCGTTAGTTTGCAAAAGTAGAAAAGCGTTTTGGTCAAAGAGCCTAGTCTGGTTTCTATGCTTTACACCTGTACGCTTTTCGAAAATTGTGCAACCAAATCTCATCGCGCGTAGGGCGTTTTTCGGCTCTTTGAGTTCAACGTTATTCATTTCTCCGCGTTAGTAACTTTGGTCACTTAGTGCGAATCGCGCGGCTTCTTTTTCTTGGTGGTTAATCCGTAAAATAGTGGCTTTGTCGCACTTGGCTATCAGGTTTGTCGAATGAATCCTTTGTCAGCTAAAACGCTTCAAACTGTGGTTGTTTATCGCATGTCGCTTCTTAGCCAAGTTCGTTTTGTTGGTTGGGTTTAAGTTCCGTAGTTTTCAATTTTACATTAGTGTTCAAAGCCAGTAGTTTTGTAACCAATTCAGCACCTTGGCACTAAACTTTGGCTGCATCGTGCTGGCAAACTAACAAACAATTAAAGAGTGATTCGGCACGCGTGGCATTTTTACTATGCGTTGGTTTTAGTGATTAAGGTAGTATGCGGTGGCATCGGTATTGCACGCCTCACACCTTAATTGGGCGTTATGTATTTGGAGGGGAAATGGTTAGGGAAGCGACAAAAGACGATTGCGTAAAATTAGCGGCATTGTCCATTAAAGTCTGGCTAGACACATATGCTAGAGAAGGTATCAAAACTGAATACGCTGAGTATGTCTTGTCTACTTTCACTGCAACCTACTTCTTAGAAATATTAGATACGATTAAATATCGTGTATTTGTAAGTGAAGAACAGGAAGTTATTCAAGGCTATTTAATGGTTAATCTTGAATCGCATTATCAAACGTCCAGTAATGGCTTTGAAGTCGAAAAACTATATGTCGACAACACTTTCAAAGGGAAAGGGTTAGGTCGAAAGCTCTTGAATGAAGTCGAAAATCAGTTGGGTAATAAATACTGGCTTTACACTTGGGTTGAAAATGAATCCAATGGATTTTATGAGCATCTGGGGTTGAGT
>NZ_JAKJSZ010000047.1:0-3455 GCF_050337535.1 Vibrio kagoshimensis | reverse complement strand
GTATCAACGGTATGTTGAACAATAGCAACCTCATAATCACAGCTTGGTATGGTCCTAAACTGGTTGGTATTTCTCGCTCTATTACGGATTTCCATTATTGCTGTTATCTGTCCGACCTAGCGGTTGATGAAGCATATCAAAGGTTGGGAATAGGCAAGCAGTTACAAGTTCAAACTCAATCCCAGATAGAGCCTACATGTAAACTGTTTTTAATCGCCGCACGGCGGCTAATGACTATTATGGACAAATTGGCTACACCAAGAGTGATCGTTGTTGGGTGTTGGAGCGCGGTAGTGAAATTATCACATAACAAAGCGATTAAGACGGATTCCCAACGCTCGGCATTTTTGGTTTGCTTCTACTTAAGTGTTTACGGCACAATGGGTTAGGTTGGATGGTAGCGTTGCTCACCACTTAACGCGGCGTTAGTTTGCAAAAGTAGAAAAGCGTTTGTAGTCAAAGAGCCTAGTCTGGTTTCTATGCTTTACACCTGTTCGTTTTTCGAAAGTTGTGCAACCAAATCATCAGTGCGCGTAGGGTGTTTTCGGCTCTGTGAGTTCAAGGTTATTCATTTCTCCACATCAGTAATTTTGGTCGCTTAGTGCTTCTCGCGCTGTTTCTTTTTCTTGGTGAGTCGGTTACAGAAAGGTCGGTTCGTTGAACTTGGTTGTCAGGTTGGTCGAATGAATCCTTTGTCAGCCAAAGTACTTCAAACTGTGGTTGTGCAGCGCATGTCGCTTCTTAGCCAAGTGCGTTTTGTAGATTGTGTTTGAGTTCAGTGGTTTTCAGATTTACATTGGCGTTCAAAGCCAGTAGTTTTGTAACCAATTCAGCACCTTGGCGAAAAACTTTGGCTGCATCATGTAAGCAAACTAACAAAGCGTTTAAGACAGATTCCCAACGCTCGGCATTTTCAGTTCAAGTCAGTTTTGGTGTTTACGGTGCAATGGTTTAGGTTAGGTGGCAGGCGTTGCTCACTACTTAACGCGGCGTTAGTTTTCAAAAGTAGAAAAGCGTTTATAGTCAAAAAGCCTAGTCCTGTTTCTATGCTTTACACCTGATCGTTTTTCGAAAGTTGTGCAACCAAATCTCATCGCGCGTAGGCTGTCTTTCGGCTCTTTGAGTTCAACGTTATTCATTTCTCCGCGTTAGTAACTTTGGTCACTTAGTGCATCTCGCGCGGCTTCTTTTTTTTGTGTCTAACTCGTTAACAAGTGGCTTTGTCGCACTTGGCCTTCAGGTTGGTCGAATGAATCCTTTGTCAGCCAAAGTACTTCAAACTGTGGTTGTGCAGCGCATGCCGCTTCTTAGCCAAGTGCGTTTTGTTGGTTGTGTTTGAGTTCCGTAGTTTTCAGTTTTACATTGTCGGTCAAAGCCAGTAGTTTTGTAACCAATTCAGCACCTTGGCACTAAACTTTGGCTGTATCATGTAAGCAAACTAACAAAGCGTTTAAGACAGATTCCCAACGCTTGGCATTTTCAGTTTGGGTTAGCTTTAGTGTTTAAGGTGGCAAGGTTTTAGGTGGGGGGGTGGCGTTGCTCACTACTTAACGCAGCGTTATAACTTCTCTTTCCTAACGCCTATTGCGCATACTGGAGTGAACTATATACCCTTATAAAATGTCGAACATTTTAGATGTTCAAATATTGAGGCTCCGATGAATTTTCTTCGTAAGTATAAAGTAAGCTTCCTTTTCTGTGTCAGCGGAGTTTTGTGTTTAGTTGCGTATAACACTATTGGTTCATATGTAGATGAGAATGGTTTTTTAATAGAACCATTTGGGTTTATCCCCTTATTTTGGCTTTTTCAGCTATTGGCGTTGGTTGCTGTGGTTTTTACCTTCGTTAGGCATAGAAAGGCTAAATAATTGTATTTTTTAAGCTACCGGCGCGCGAAGATCCTTCGTTATAACAAGCAATTTAAGCAGACTGTCAACGCTTGGCATTTTTAGCTTCAGTGATTTAGGTGGTAAATTTGGGTGTATAGGTAGCGTTGTCAGCTACTTAATTGGGCGTTAGGCTTTTGGAGGGAATGTGGACATATCTCTTAGAATAGCAAATGAAGCGGATATTCCTTTTTTGGTATCTCTCAGAGACCAAACAATGAGGAAATACCTTGAAATGGTAGGTATGCCGACGACCTCAGAAGAGTATGAAAAGAGAATACGCTATGAGTTTGTTAATGCTCAAATTGTGCAATTAAAAGGCAAATCTATTGGTTTGTTCAAAGCCACCTATACCGAAGAACTCAACTATTGGTATTTGGTGCAAATTCAAATTTCTCCGGAGTATCAAGGTTTAAAAATTGGCAGTAAACTTATCACTGACCTGATTGGCAAAGCTGGGCTTACAAACTCAAAAGTAGGTTTGAGTGTTATCAAAACAAATCCAGCAAAACAGTTATACTCGCAATTGGGCTTTAAAGTAGTGGAAAGCTCAGGGGTTGAGCACTTGATGGAAGTACAAGCCTAACAAGCAATTTAGGCAGACTGTCAACGCTTAGTATTTTCAACTCGGTTTAGCTTCAGTGATTAAGGTGGTAAATTTGAGTGTATTGGTAGCGTTGTCAGCTACTTAATTGGGCGTTATATTGCATAAGATTCAAAGGGTTAAATTATCCGTTTATCTTTGTTCTGCGTTCAAGCTACACACCTGTTCGTTCCGTGAAAAATGCCATCAAAATGACCATCGCACGTAGAATGTTTTGCGGTTAATTAGCTGCAACGTCACGCAAGTCTCCTCGTTAGTAAGTTTTGTTGGCTCAAGTTCATTTTGCGCGGCTTCTTTTTCTTGGGGACTGCATTGAAAGTTGTGGTTTAGCGTACTTTTCTGTCAGGTTTCTCGCCCGAATTCTTTGTCATTCAGGCTAACTGAACTATTCAAGTTTGCCTAATTTCGTTTCTTAGCCAAGTGCGTTTTGTTGTCTATGATTGAGTTTCGAACTATCCGTTTTACTTCTGAGTTCAAAGCCAGTAGATTTGTAACCAATTCAGCACCTTGGCGCTAAACTTGGATCTGTCGTGCGGGCAATATAACAAGCAATTCAAGCTGACAGCCAACGCGCGGCATTTTCAGTTCCAAACAGTTTGGGTGTAATCGGCGCGTTGCTTTAGGTTCAGGTTTGCGTTGGTCTGCAACTTAATTGGGCGTTAGGTTTAAATTTTAATAAAAGAACAAGGAGTTCAAATGACAATAAAAGTAGTTCCTCAAGCAGTACTACTGGGATTACTGATATCTTCATCGGCTTATTCTAAAGATCTATCAGGGGTTTTAGGTATTGGCTATGGCTTTGGTGGAGATGAGCTATTTCAAGGTATTTACAGCTCAGGGGAAAGTGATGAAATCAATGCTAACGAAGGATTTTCTTTTTTTGGTGGAATAGACTACCAATTCTCAAATCAGTTTTCTACCCGCGGTACTGTAGGATACAAATCAGAATCAATAGAGGCATCGAA
>NZ_JAKJSZ010000046.1:0-3959 GCF_050337535.1 Vibrio kagoshimensis | reverse complement strand
CTCTAGGCGACTGCCGTCAGGTGAGCTCGATAGTACGATGGTTTATACTAAAACGCACTTATAACAAGCAATTTAAGCCGACTGTCAACGCCTGGCATTTTCAACTTGGTTTAGCTTCAGTGATTTCGGTGGTAAATTTGAGTTTGTTGGCAGCGTTGTCAGCTACTTAATTGGGCGTTAGTTTTTATGGAGTAAATATTGTGGAAATCTGGAAGTTATTGTTCTTTATACCAGCGTGCTTTGCGCTCAATATGACCCCTGGTCCAAACAACTTACTGTCTATGAATAATGCTCGTTGTTACGGCTTCAAGTCTGCTTTCATTGCTGGTCTGGGTCGAATAGCAGCATTCTCTGTAATGATTGCTTTGGCAGCTTCAGGTTTAGCTGTCGTTCTCTATGCATCTGAGACTCTATTTCTAACCATTAAAATTGTGGGTGCGGCGTACTTGTTGTGGATTTCCTTTAATCTTTGGCGTTCGGAGTCAAGTCCCGTCGCTGAACTAGAAAGCACTCACAACCGACTAGGTTTAGCTAAACAAGAATTTTTGTTAGCCGCTGGTAATCCAAAGGCAATCTTAATCTTTACTGCATTTCTCCCACAATTCGTTGATGTTTCGGCTAATGTAAATGAACAGTTCTTCGTTTTAGGGGCGACGTTCCTAATATTAGAAATGGGTGCAATATCGATTTATGCCTTATTCGGAATATATTTGAGGCAGTGGTTCACGAAACCGACAAAGCGCTTTAATAGAGGCTGCGCTACCTTTTTAGCTATGTCTGGAGCAAGCCTGCTACTAAGTCGCCAGCAATAAAACTAACAAAGCGTTTAAGACGGATTCCCAACGCTTGGCGTTTTCGACTTACTTTAAGTTAAGTGTTTATGTCACAATGGTTTAGGTAGGGTGGTAGCGTTGCTCACCACTTAACGCGGTGTTAGGTGAATGGAGTAAATGATGAGATTATTGATTGTTATTTTGGGGATGTTTTCTGCACTAGCAGCGACGGCAGAAGAGACTCGATGTGGATGGCTTGAAAATCCTTCTCCTGCCAATATGTGGTTGATTGATCGTGATGGCTCGTGGGATATATCAGTCCAAGGTACTTCGAATGCATTGGACGATAAATCGATGGAACTGCTTTATCAAGCGACTGCAAATGAAAATGAATTTGTTAGAACAAATCGAAACTATGGTTTTAGTTGTGCTTGTTTAACAGTGGACGTAGACGAAGAGACAAATTCGATTACAACAATCTATAAATCCAAGCAGTTACCTTTGAAGCAGTGTTTAGAGGACATATCCATAACGAAAGATATTCCACTTCCCTTTAAGTAATTAGCCTAACAAATAGTTCAAGAGGGATTCGCAACGCGTGGCATTTTTACTATGCGTTAGTTTTAGTGACTAAGGTGGTATGCGGCGGCTTCGGTATTGCGTTGCTCACCCCTTAACAAGGCGTTATATGCATTCGAGGAATAATATGTCTAATGATAAGTTTGAAAGCTATTCGAGAGATTTAGGTACTCTAGTAAAGGAGTATGCTTTAGAGTCAATTTCAGAGAGTAATACTGATAAAAGTGATTTCAACACGGGCTATATGATGGCTTTCCACAGAATAGTTACGCTAATGCAACAACAAGCTGAAGTATTTGAAATTGACTTGAAGGACATCGGCTTAGATGATCTTCCCGAAGATGAATTTTTTAATTAATGCGTCATCATATAACAAGCAATTTAAGCAGACTGTCAACGCTTGGCATTTTCAGTTCGGTTTAGCATCAGTGATTTAGGCGGTAAATTTGGGTGTATTGGTAGCGTTGTCAGCTACTTAATTGGGCGTTAGGCTTGGGGTAGTCGTAAGTATGGGAAGAATTTTCAATCTCGATGACATAGAGTTGATTTCATATGTTGAAGCAACAAGGGAGTTTTATAGAACGCAAAGTAGGATAATTGATGACTGTGAGTGTGAAGACTGTAAGTTTTATTACCATATTTTTTCTCGAAAAAACTTAGAGCTATATAGTTATCTTTCTAATCTTGGTGTTGATATAAGGAAAAACTTAGATAGCGAGCCAACGGGAGTTTGGTGCTGTAGGGATGAAAATGAGGATTTAATTTTTTGCGAGCACAATTATCAAGTTATTGGAGAGCTTCGCGCTAACACAGAAAATGAGTTTATATATATAAAGAATGAATTAGGGTATGTAGTTAAAGCTTACTTTGAACAGCTAGAACAGAATATTATTTCAGTTCAATTGAGCATAAAGCAAATCGAAAATGCCCAACAAGCAATTTAAGCAGACTGCCAACGATTGGCATTTTCAGCTTGTTTTAGCTTCAGTGATTTCGGTGGTGATTTTGAATGTATCGGTAGCGTTGTCAGCTACTTAATTGGGCGTTAGGCGACATCAACCATATATACTTTGAACTAAATTGTACGATTAGCACTCAAAAAGTAAAATCGATTATGGAGTGTTCTAAAATATGACTATAAACAAGAAGGTTCGTAAATTATTAAAGAATAACGTAAGTTATATTGTATTTATCTTTGCTTTGGTATTTTTCCGATCTGCTGTTGCGGACTGGAATCATGTACCGAGCGGTTCAATGGAACCAACCCTATACGATGGTGATTGGCTGATAGTTAATAAAACAGAGTATGGTGCTTCTATTCCGTTTCTAAATGTCCGTTTATTTGATATAGGAAGCCCTGCGAGAGGTGATGTGGTCACTTTTGTCCCGCCTCATACGGATAAGTTGTATGTAAAGAGGGTTATCGGTATTCCAGGCGACGAAATTGGTTTTTCAGAGCGCCAAATTACTATAAACGGTAATCAGTTAAATTCCACACGAGTTGTTTCTCAACAGTTAGTTGAAATAAGAGTTGAGTCTTTGGAAGGTGCAAGCCATCGAATTCAATACGGCGAGAATGGTAATTTGCCAAGTATTAATGGGACATTTATTGTTCCGGAAAATAAATATTTTGTAATGGGTGACCATCGCAACAATAGCTCGGATTCTCGGTACTGGGGTTTCGTTGAGGGCAATCATATTATGGGTAAAGTCACGCATGTTGCTTTTTCGACTTCAGATAAACGGTCTTCGGATCGGTTTGCAATTGATGTCGAATAAGCCTTGATATAGCAGCCTAACAAACTGTTTAAGCTGACAGCCAACGCGTGGCATTTTCAGTTCCAAATGGTTTGAATGTAATAGGTGCGTTGCTTTAGGTCCAGGTTTACGTTGGTCTGCAACTTAACAGGGCGTTAGGTGTTTGGGAGGTCAAGCTATATATTTTGTGAACCATAAGTTAGAAATTAGCGTATAGAAAGCGACTTTTTAACTTAGGACTGCAGAATGACTCTACAAGAAGAAAGAGCATCGAGAATTATTGAAATGGCGTGGGAAGATAGAACTCCGTTTGAGGCAATTAAATTACAATTCGGCTTGAATGAAGCTGAGGTTATTCGCTTCATGCGCGGCAAACTACGAAGTGGCAGTTTTAAATTGTGGCGCTCTCGAGTTTCAGGACGTTTAACCAAACACGAAAAACTTCGAAGTTCTGATATTACAAGAGCTTATTGCCCAACTCAGTACAAGCATCGTTGAACCCACACCTAACAAGCAATTTAAGCAGACTGCCAACGCTTGGCATTTTTAGCTAGGTTTAGTTTCAGTGATTTCGGTGTTAAATTTGAATGTATTTGGCAGCGTTGTCAGCTACTTAATTGGGCGTTATGTAATTTAGGGAAAATCAGAAACTTAGGATGAAAATACTGAAATTTGGCGCCAGTACTACGAAAAGGCATTGTCTCGCCCACATTCAAAACGTACTGAGTTTGCATCCAGACTCAATGAATCAAACCTTAAAATAGCCACTGACTGTGGTTGTGGAACAGGTAGTGATATCGAGTACCTAGAACAACAGGGTTATCAGGTTCATGGCTTCGATATTAATCC
>NZ_JAKJSZ010000045.1:0-4388 GCF_050337535.1 Vibrio kagoshimensis | reverse complement strand
GAACACATATAACAAGCAATTTAAGCAGACTGCCAACGCTTGGTATTTCCAGTTCAGTTTAGCTTCAGTGATTATGGTGGTAAATTTGAATGTAATGGTAGCGTTGTCAGCTACTTAATTGGGCGTTAGGCAACTTGGTATCCATAAAGGAGTTTTGAGTGAATAAGGAAGTACGAGTCGGTGTGGCTGCGGTTATTTTACGAGACGGACGTGTATTACTTGGAGAGCGTATAGGCTCTCATGGAGCTCATACATGGGCAACTCCAGGAGGGCATCTGGAGTTGGGTGAAAGTATCGAAGAATGTGCAAAGCGTGAAACTTTTGAAGAGACAGGATTAGTTGTCAACTCATTCAAAAATCTAGGTTTTACTAATGATATTTTCGAAAAAGAGAATAAACATTATGTGACCTTATTTGTCGTAACGTCTTGCTCAATTGGTGAGCCTCAGATAATCGAGCCTGAAAAATGTAAGCAGTGGAAGTGGTTCAATTTAGATGAACTCCCAGAGCCTTTATTCCTCCCGTTGACTAACTTATTGAAAGACTCAGTAGACATTGGAGAATTTGCCTAACAAGCAATTCAAGCAGACTGTCAACGCTTGGCATTTTCAACTCGGCTTAGCTTCAGTGATTTAGGTGAAAAATTTGAGTGTCTTGGTAGCGTTGTCAGCTACTTAATTGGGCGTTAGGCTTCACAAAGGGAATTATGAAGATCAATATTAGAAATGCAGACATTAAAGATGCTCACTCAATAGCTTTGGTTCACGTGACTTCTTGGGCTCAAGCTTATGATGGTTTGCTACCTAAGTCGTTCATTGAAAGCTATAACATAGAACGTAGACAAAAGTTATGGAGTAACACGCTATCTGATAACCTAGCATCAGTACTTGTTGCTGAGATGGGTAATGAGATTGTTGGCTTTTTAAGTTATCGAGAGCCTCGAGGCGAGCAATCGAATAATTCTATCGAGCTTAATTCTCTGTATGTAGCTCCTGGCTTATTTGGTCGTGGCGTTGGCAGTGACTTATTCGATTATTTCGAGAAACGTATGCTTAATAGCTCTTATACACAGATAGTATTATGGGCTTTAGACACCAATCAAATAGCCTTGAATTTTTATCGTAAGCACGGTTTTTGTGAAACTGGGCTTCAAGGTAAAGAACGTCTTGATGGCACTATTCTAAATGACCTTCAAATGGTTAAGTCGATAAAAGCCTAACAAGCAATTTAAGCAGACTGCCAACGCTTGGCATTTTCAGCTCGGTTAGCTTTAGTGATTACGGTGTTAAGCTTTAGTATATCGGTAGCGTTGTCAGCTACTTAATTGGGCGTTAAATGTCTAGGTGGAAATAATGGCATATAGAGATACGTTGAATATTCCCGAAGATAAGTTAGACCGGGAGATTTTTAGGATTATGCCCATTGACAGGCTATTAGAGATTTTTACAGATAATAAGTTAACTCTTGTTAAGCCAAAGCTATGGGATGACCCTTTTGAGAATATGCTGCTAAACGGTTTCGCTAAAACCAGTGAAGGTGAACTCGTAGATTTTGTTCCTATGAGGGAATCTGTTTATGGACAATGCTGGACTTTGCATAGTGAAACAGACGCAATGTGGAGAATATATTCCCATGACAAGCAAGGTGCAAAAGTTAAAACGACAATTCGTAAACTGTTAGAAGCATTGCAATCGAAAAGTGGTCAATACGCTCGTGTTCAATGCTTTATTGGTGAAGTGCAGTACGCTAAAACTCAAAAAGCACTTGTTGAAACTCTTCAGAATATAGACCTTTTTAATACAAGTGGTTCTGGTACACCTGAATCATTAATGCACAAAAGGAATGAGTTTAACCATGAGCGAGAGGTTCGCTTAATCTATACTGGCGGAGGTAAGTTAGACATCCATCAATTTAGTATCGACCCGCATGAACTCTTTGACGAAATTGTATTCGATCCAAGGATAAATGATCACTTGTTTGATGCTTATAAAACAGCACTTGAAGCAAAAAATTTTAAAAAGTCTATTCGAAAGTCTGTAATGTATAAGCCTCCTAAAGCGCTGATGGTCAACATTTAACAAACAATTCAAGCAGATTCGCAACGCTCGGCATTTTTAGTCTGTATCGGCTCAAGTGATTACGGCACAATGTTTAAGGTAGGTGGTAGCGTTGCTCACTACTTAATTGGGCGTTAACTGTATTACGGAGGAAGTACGATGGTTACAATTAGAGAGTACATTGAATCGGATGCTCAAGTGCTTTGGGATATCCACTTTTACACTATTCGTAACGTCAACCTTCGTGACTACTCCCAAGAGCAAGTGGAGGCGTGGGCTCCTGAGCATCTTGATTTATCGGTTTGGAAAAAGCGAATGTCAGGCTTATCACCATTTGTTGCTGAGGTAGATAACATTATTGTTGGTTATACTGATTTACAACCAACTGGGTTAATTGACCACTTCTTTTGTCATCATGAATATCAAGGGCAGGGCGTGGGTAAAGCTCTAATGTCTCATGTATTTAGCATGGCAGAACAACGTGGTATTAAGCGTTTGTATTCTGAAGTAAGTATTACAGCTAGACCGTTTTATGAATATTATGAATACTTTGGATTTAAAGTCGTTCAAGCTCAAGAAGTGGAAGTTCGTGGTCAGAAGCTAAGAAACTTCGTCATGGAAAAATACAGTTAACAAAGCATTTAAGAGTAATTCGCAACGCTTGCCGTTTTCGCTTCGCTCAAGTATAGCCAAGAGTCGCTCACACCTTAATGCGGCGTTAACTGGTTCCCGTAAAAATCATCTTTGTGTGCGTTTCTGTTTGTAGCTGATTTTCTGATTTGGATTATTTGGTCTAATGAAGCGATTGTGTTTGCGGCTAAGTGGCGTGACTGCGTGTTAGACGCTTACTAGGCGTCTAATATAAGGGTTCGGAGTTAGGTGACTAAGTTTCATGGTACAAGCATTAGATTGTGAGATATTCGACAGACTCGAAAAATAGTCGAAAGAGTTCCCTGAGTAACTATTTGGGTTAGCTGAACTAATGGTTACCCTAGCTTTTGTGGTTGTGTTGAGTTCACCAGTTAACAAAGTGTTCAAGAGGGACTCAAAACGCTTGGCGAATTGGTATCAAATGTCGAGTTAGGTGTTTCAGTTACAATGGTTTAGTTTTGGGGTTATAGCGTATTTCGCCCCTTAACACGGCGTTAGCCATAAAAATATCGGCTTCGATTAATGTCTGTATAAATAGGTTTTATTCTGAGAGAAAAATGAAAGCATTTTCAAAAAACGTAAGAGAGAAATTAGAGTACTACATTTATTTATATTCTGATCCTGATACAGGAGAAGTCTTCTATGTGGGTAAGGGGTGTGGAAATAGAGTTTTTTCTCATCTTAAGGATTCTAAAGAATCAGCTAAAGTAAACAAACTTTCAGAGTTGAAGAAGCAGAATAAATCGCCTCATATTGAAATATTACTTCATGGTTTAAAAGATGAAGAGACCGCAAAAAAAGTTGAATCTGCAATTATTGATTTAATTGGAGTTAAAAACCTAACCAATAGCGTAAGAGGCTTTGAGAGTACTAAAGTAGGTCGAATGAGTTTAGAGGAGGTGAGTGCACTGTATGACCGGGAGCAAGCTGATATTACTGAGCCTTCATTACTAATAAGAATCAATAAACAGTTCAGGTATGAAATGAGCCCATTTGAATTATATGATGCTACTAGAGGTGTTTGGAAAGTATCAGAAAAAAGAAGTAAAGAAGTAAAATATGCATTCGCTGTTTTTAATGGGATTATCCAAGAAATATATGAAATCACTCAATGGTTTCCTGCATATACAACTCTTTCAACTTTACCGCGTGAATGGGAGCCTGACGGTAGAAGAGAATTTGTTGGAAATGTAGCGAGCGCTGCTATTAGGAAAAAATACTATTTGAAATCAGTTGAACACTGCTTTGCAAGAACAAACCAAAATCCAATTACCTATCTAAACTGTAATGGCTAACAAGCACATTAAGTCGGAACAAAAACAGCGGGCTATGTTTCGTTCCTCAACAAATTTTAGCCCACTATTTTAATCCGCTTATGTGGGCGTTAGGTATACAAACTGGCTATGGAGAGTATATTGAAACAGTTTTCCTTAATTTTTATTATGTCTTCTATTCCTCCTTTCCTTATTTATTGGGTTGGCATTAATACCTTTGACAATTATGCCGCTCACTTAGGGTACTTTAGTCTTTTTCCCGTATTTTCAATACATGCTTTAGTTTGGGGGCTGCTAGGCGGAGGTGGATTTATCATTTCTTCTTTCGTAACAAAGCAATCTTTAAATAATAAAAAATTGTCATTTAAACACCTTGCTATATTGGGGCTGTTAATAGGAACTAGTC
>NZ_JAKJSZ010000044.1:0-5773 GCF_050337535.1 Vibrio kagoshimensis | reverse complement strand
ACTATCCAAAGTCTGGCGTAGTTATTGCAAATTCCAGCTTGTTCTTCGCTGACCCAAACCAATTTGAATCGACTTGGAGCAATATTAAATCTTCAATTGAAATCGGTGGAGTGTTTGCTGGTGACTTCATGGGCTTTGAAGACAGTTGGGCTAACAACTATCGTACTCCAACCACACCTTTATCGGAATCAGAGGTAAAGACTCTGTTCTCAGGTTTTGAAATAGTCAGGTTCTTTGAACGTGATGAAAAATCGAAGACTTCATTGGGTAGAATGAAGCATTGGCATACATATTCCGTGGTCGCGGTGAAACGTACATAACAAAGCGTTTAAGGCAGACTTCCAACGCTCGGCATTTTCAGTTTGATTTGAATTTAGTGTTTACGGCACAATGGTTTAAGCTTGGTGGTATGCGTTGCTCACTACTTAACGCGGCGTTATGAGCTAATAGGGAAATCAGCATGAATTACGAAGAATTTAACCATTTTTGCGGCTCTTTTGCTGGAACGAGTCACGTCGTTCAATGGGGTAATTCCGATGTATGGAAGGTTTGCGGCAAAGTCTTTGCCATAGGTGGTTGGAGCGATGGTTCCCAAGCTGCATTCACGTTTAAAGTCTCCAATTTAAATTTTGACTTTCTAAGTGATTGTGAAGGTTATAAACCGGCTCCATATTTTGCTAGTCGTGGAATGAAGTGGATACAGCAAGTTGACACTTCAGGCAAATTAGACGATGACCTAAAGTACTATTTATCGGAATCATACCGAATTGTCGCGAGTGGTTTAAGTAAGCGTAAGCAACGAGAATTGGGCATAGAGTACCTAGCTTAACCACGCTCATAACAAAGCGTTTAAGACGGATTCCCAACGCTTGGCATTTACGGCTTACTTTGGGTTAAGTGTTTATGTAACAATGGTTTAGGCAGGGTGGTAGCGTTGCTCATCACTTAACGCGGCGTTAGCTTTTTTAGGAGAATGGGGTGAGTCAATATTTGATCGAACCTGAAGTCCCAGGGGGATTTGGTGAAAACACTTTGGGGTATTTTGATGTACACCCGCCAAAAGTAGAAAAGTTACACTTAGAGTTTGATGGGTGGTTGGGAGATGACTTATTAGAGTCATTTCCGTGTTTTTTAGTTTCTGAAAGCTTGGCGACAGCATTAGTTGCATCACAGTTGTCTGGATACAATCTTGCTGCAGTGGAACTATCAAGTTCTGATATATTTCAAGAATTACAGCAAGAGTGCTGTTTACCTAGTTTCTCGTGGTTACAAATAACGGGAGATAACGGCAAAGACGACTTTAGCGTGTCCGAAAAAGGGATGTTATTAGTCTCAAGAAAGGCGATGCAGTTGCTACAAAAGTTTCAGTTAACTAATGCTGAAATCATGGTGTACAAAAGCTAACAAGCAATTTAAGCAGACTGCCAACGCTTGGCATTTTCAACTCGGTTTAGTTTTAGTGAGTTAGGTGGTAATTTTGAGTGTATTGGGTAGCGTTGTCAGCTACTTAATTGGGCGTTATGTTAACAAGAGGAAATAACTACAGTGATTTGGATTTTTGATCGGAAAGAAACGGAAAATGAAATAATAATTGTGCAAAATCCATATTTCTATTACTTGGTTTTTGGAGCATATATTTCTTATTTTGCTGAAAGTAAATTGACAGATTATGACATTTTAGCGGTTATATCTGGATTTCTTTGGTTTGCCTTTATTCTGTTTATGCTAATTAATTTGAAAAGCATATTTGTTAATCGGCGAGAAATATCTAGGCATATGAAATCAGGTCAAGTGGTGATATCTGGCTCAAGACTTAGTATTAAAAAGCCTGTTACTTATACAATTCCAAAGTAGCGTGTAAATTAACATAACAAGCAATTTAAGCAGATTGCCAACGCTTGGCATTTTCAACTCGATTTGGCTTCAGTGATTTCGGTGGTAGGTTTGAGTATATAGGTAGCGTTGTCAGCTACTTAATTGGGCGTTAGGCGTAGGGAGATTTATGATCAAGTGGGAAATATTTAAAGAATTGGATTTTCCATGTTCTGATATCTCATATAAATGGGAATCAGAGCGTTGTGCTCGGTTAACTGTAATTCTGCATTTTTCCAGAGTCACTGGAGGTTACGCTAAGGATCTTGAGCTGACTTTTGAAAATCCGATCGCCTTGAAGTGGGAAGATGAATCATATGGACTCATTGATTTACCAGAAACACTTCCGAAGTGCTGTTCAGAAAAATTCATGAGCTGGACTTACCCTACGTTGATAGTTTCTAACTCACAATGGGCTGATTTGTATGCAGCAAGAACACACACTAAAGAAGATTATAAAAATCATAAGGTAATGCACTTTGTCTTCATATCTATGAACGATCTTGTCCATGTGTTATCGAATGAAAAACCTAGTACAAGATTAATCGAGTCAACAGACGCCTAACAAGGCGTTTAAGACAGATTCCCAACGCTTGACATTGCCAGTTCAAAGTTGGGTTTGGCGTTTACGGTGCAATGGTTTAGGTTAGGTGGTGGTGTTGCTCACTACTTAACGCGGCGTTAGTATTATTATTTGAATAAGGAGGTTATGGTGACCAAGGCAGGAGAGCTATTTGAGCGAGCAATCCAAGATGCAGAGGAGTTGCTAGAGCGGTTTGATTCAGAGAAAAATGGGCAGTGTTCCCATAATTCAGAGTCATTGAAACGTGCAGGAATGGTGTTAACACTCGCTGCTTGGGAAACATACGTTAAAGACCGTTTTCAAGAAGAAATTGAGATTTGGTTATTCTCAGTAAAGGGGAGCCAAATCGGTGGCTTCGTCCAAAGAAAAGTAACAGAAGACCTAAAAAGGTTCTTCAACCCAAATACAGCCAAAACGAAACAACTGTTCAAATCCTACTTTGATATCGATATTACTGAAAGCTGGAAATGGGACAATTATCATCCTCCACAAGCTAAAAAAGTTCTAGACCAATTAATATCAATCAGAGGTGATGCTGCTCATCAAGCAAATACGTCAGTAACTCAATCACATATAGTAAAAAGAGATGATCTAGATAAAGCTATTCGTTTTATTAAAGGGTTAGTTAGTGCAACTGAAAAGTTGAAAATATCAAAATAATACTAACAAACAATTTAAGCGTGATTCCCCACGCTTGGCATTTTTTGTTTGGGTCTAGTTCAGTGTTTACGGCGTCCAAATTGAGTGCCGTGGTAGCGTGGCTCACACCTTAATTGGGCGTTATGTGAAATGCTCTAAAATTAGTATTTATGATCAGATAAGGATAATTATGCCTGATATTTACCTACAACTAGCATGTACTGATGACATTCAGTTGCTGCAGGATTCTGMGCTAAAAGCCTTTTCAGATGATTATGATAAATATGGTGCATTCCCTCCAAATATCGAGTCAATAGAGTGGTTCAAAGCGGAAGTGAGTAAAAATAAGTTTTATAAAGTCGTATGTGACAGTGAGTTTGCTGGTGCTATTTGTGTTGAGGGCGGCGAAACAAGCTGTATTGAAATTAAGTATTATATATCGACTTAAAGTTTCAAAATAAGCACATTGGTTCAAAAGTAATGCRCCTAATTGAAAGTGAGTATGARCACATAGACAATTGGACATTATTTACMCCMTACATGTCMTTTAGAAATCACCACTTCTATGAAAARCTCGGATAYATCAARGTTGGTGAGYTGCAGCCAGATCCGTCAGATGATTTCAAACTGTTTGAATATTCAAAAGTTCGTACGCGTTGAAATCTCACATAACAAGCAATTTAAGCAGACTGCCAACGCTTGGCATTTTTAGCTCGGTTTAGCATCAGTGATTTCGGTGATAAATTTGAGTGTCTTGGTAGCGTTGTCAGCTACTTAATTGGGCGTTATACGACCCGACAAAAAAGGAACATTAATGGCAAGAATTATAGCTAAAGTATTTGCGATACTAATTGTAATTGCTGTTATCTGTGCGATTGGATTTGCTATTTTGAAAATATACGCAACGACTAAAGCCCTAGAACAAGATGTTGTTGCTCAAACTTATATCAAGAAAGTGGTTTTGAGCTTTAATGCTGACGACTTAAGTGAATTTAAAGAGTACCTTCACCCAAAGGTTACTGAGTATTTGGAAACGAAAGAAGGAACCCAATTAATATCTTTATTAAGTAAAATTGGGACGCTAAAAACCATTGACGAATTAAAGTGGGTATCGTCTAAATCAGTGGCATCTACAGTTCAAGGGCAATATGAGTTCTCAAACTATGAAATGCAAGCCACTTTTGAGAATAGTAAAGGGTTAGTCAAGGTATCGACTATTCCAAATGGTGATGGGTACTTTGTGACTAGTTTCCAGATATTCTCAGAGTATTACGCAACGCTTCAATAGTCGTATAACAAGGCGTTTAAGTCAGATTTCCAACGCTTGGCATTTTCAGTTTGGGTCAGCTTTAGTGTTTAAGGTGGCAAGGTTTTAGGTAGGGTGGTGGCGTTGCTCACTACTTAACGCGGCGTTATACGTCCGAGTACCCCACGTTGAATGGAGAACAAGTGAAACATTTTTTAACTATAGCACTATTCCTTTTTAGTAACTTATCTCAAGGAGATGAAATGTCAGAAGGTAAAAATGAAGCTCAATACCTTATGGACGCAACTTTACTGCTTGTTGAGCAATTGTTACTTGAGCATAACGAATTCTATCCACTAGGCCTCGCCACTGATATTAAAGGTAATATAGTTAGCGTTGCCGCGCATAATGGTGACGATTTCCCTAAATCTAATGAATTAATCTCTTTACTTGAAGATGCATTTCGTCTTAAAGCTTCAAATGGAGAGTATTTAACAACAGCATTAGCATACGATGTTAAATTACGAGTTTCTGCAACCCAAAAAGTTGATGCAATAGCCTTCAATTTAGATCATTACTCTGGCTACTCGGTCATCGTTTACTTACCACACGAGATTAATAATGGGAAAGTTGAATATGGAAACATACAAGCAACTCAAGGGTTGAATAGTATCTTTGCCAAGTAGAAACGTATAACAAGGCACTCAAACTGACCTCCAACATGTGGCATTTTTGCTTCGCAAAAGTATAGCCACATGTTTGCGGTAGCGTTATGCGGTTCAATAGCATGGAAGCAAAATGTTAGAAATAGAGAAAGTTAACGAATTAAATATTGAGGCAATTAAGCTTATACGTTTAGCTGATGAACAAGTTAAGTTTGCCAGTACAGCTGACGAATTCATATCAAGTGCAAATGAGACAACTCATTTGCATGTCATAAAAAATAACGGTTCAGTAATCGGTTTCTTCAAATTGGATGTTGCTTATTCTTCTAACTACGAGTTTTGTCTGTCAGATGGGCTAGGATTAAGCTCTTTTGCTATCGACACTAGCCAGCAAGGTAAAGGGTTAGGAACGAAGGCGGTCAAAGCTCTCATACCGTACTTAAAAGCACACTACTCAATGTTCAATTGGATTTGCCTGACAGTTAATTGCAAAAACCCTGGAGCTAAAGTGTGTTACGAAAAAGGTGGTTTTGAAAACGGTTTTGAACAGTATTTGGGTGGTCTAGCAGGTCCTCAGTACATAATGTGCGCAAAAATCGCATAACAAAGCATTTAAGAGTGATTCGCAACGCTTGCCGTTTTCGCTTCGCTCAAAGTATAGGCAGGCGTTGCTCACTACTTAACGCGGCGTTAGGCTTCACAAAGGGAATTATGAAGATCAATATTAGAAATGCAGACATTAAAGATGCTCACTCAATAGCTTTGGTT
>NZ_JAKJSZ010000043.1:0-6388 GCF_050337535.1 Vibrio kagoshimensis | reverse complement strand
CCCAGGTAAAAGTGGCTATGTTCCTATTCCTGACTTTCCACTGGATTCAAATGGCGGAATAGATCGAGCATCATACATTTGGCAAAAAGGCTATATTTTGGAATCAAATGGCTGCTACACCTTTTATATTAATGAAACGTCTAAAGAGACCTACCATTCAGGTTCCGTCAGTGATAATTGTTAGCATAACGCCCTGTTAAGGTGTGAGCAACGCAATGCCTAAGCCGCCGCATACCACCTTAAACACTAAACGCAACGCATAGTGAAAATGCCACGCGTTGCGAATCACTCTTAAACAGTTTGTTAGGTTGTACTTTATGATGCTCGATCAATTAGCCAACCAACTAACCCATTTCTTACCGATTGCCTTGAGAGCTCTTCGACTCCCCAAAATATAAAGTCTTCGTCTGTGGTCGCGTCAATTAATGTATCAAGTGTATTGTTTGGAGAGTGAGTTACAAAATAAAACTTACTAAACCCACTCATGTCAGAAAATTTTTCTTTATAAGCCTCGTAAGTGCCAACATTTGCCCTAGACTTAACCTGAACTGCGATCCTTTCTTGAGTTATTGGAGATATAAGATCTAGATCAATATCTTTCTCTACTTCTCCTGCGACACCTGTTCTTTGCCAACCTGCTTGACGAAATATAAGATCCGTAAGCGTTTCTAAATCTTTGGGATGCAAATTTCTAATAATGGGAAATAAGGCTCTTTCTAGGTTAGATACTGCATTTTCAGCGGCTTGAACATGAGGTTCATTTGTACCATTGATTTTATGAAGTAAATAGTCTTTCTCTTTTACTGTACAAATCGCTCCCTGAAACCCTTGGACGGATAGCAGCTTCCCACTTAATCGTCCTTTGTGCAGCGGGACCCCATTAATATCTGTATCTGACCACTTCGTTACAACAGGTCGAACTTTTGAACCGTCACTTTGCTTTTCAATAACGTCTTTAGAAAAGCACCACCAAAGTCTATCTGAATAAAACGTAATCCATAGTACTTTCTGGTTCATGATAGAACTTAAAAACTTGATCTATATGCCTTGTTGCAGCACCTTGATTGTAACCTTCAGGAAAAGCTCTCTTAGCTTTATCTGCGTCACCAACTAAGCAAGCATCATGATCTAGTTCGTGGTATCCAAGCTGTAAATATCCATTTTCTATGCAGTCTTTTTCCCAACGCCCTTTATCACCAAGCTTTATAAACAGTGCTTTTTCTGCAACAACTTTTTGCAAAACTAACTCCTCAATCTAGAAATTTTCGAGTAAAACCTAACGCCGCGTTAAGGTGTGAGCAACGCTACCACGAAACCCAACGATGGACTGAAAAATGCCAAGCGTTGGGAATCACTCTTAAATGCTTTGTTATGTCACTACACACCACCAAAGTCGTCACCACCACCAAAGTCCCCTCCACCTAGCCCCTCTTGGGTACTTTTTCCCTCATATTGGACTGTAGAGCCATGAACTGAGGCATATTCCAAGTAAGCTTCAAAATCTGGGGCACAGTCTTGCTTGAACAAGACATTTCCTACTTCACGGTGAAACTCTGGGTGGGCACCGAAAGCTGTCGACAAACCCAAAGACATAAAGAAACTATGACTAGTTAGCATACCGTAGGCGTAGTTTGTATAGTTAAGGTCTTTTGATTTTCCAATAGCCCCTAGAGCCCAATCAATTTCCTCGGGATTGTAGAAATCTTTTTTTCCGTACTTAACCGCAAGTCTTGGTGGAAGCTCTCTTGCAACAGATTTGATGATGTTCTTTTTCGTCCACTGAAACATATTTTCTCCTTGTGACATAACGCCCAATTAAGTAGCTGACAACGCTACCAATACACCCAAATTTACCACCATAACCACTGAAGCTGAACCGAGTTGAAAATGCCAAGCGTTGACAGTCTGCTTAAATTGCTTGTTATGTTCGAACTATTCGACTTCAAACTCATTTAACAGTTTCTCGACAAACTCGTCCAAGCTATCAGAAAATAGATTACATTCCATTTTATTATGGTCGGTAAAACCGACAGAAAATTCCGTGCTAGTGTGGCTAATTACGTAATAATCGCCAAAACCATTGTGACCAATAATAAAATAGTCTTCCGGCCACTTTTCTCCAAAATAACCACTGACTCTAACCTCTAGGTTTTCTGAGATTATTTCATCTGCATCGGTAAGAAAATGGAAGTCTTCTGCTTCAGTTCCAACTAAAGCTTCGGGGTAATTTAAAAGAGCCTGCTTGTAGCTTTTAGGAAGCACGATTCCCGTCTTTCTTTCAATTAAACTCAGTTCTTCTAACTTCATTATTTCTCCTAGAACATAACGCCCAATTAAGTAGCTGACAACGCTACCAATACACCCAAATTTACCACCATAACCACTGAAGCTGAACCGAGTTGAAAATGCCAAGCGTTGACAGTCTGCTTAAATTGCTTGTTAGCTGTTTTTTAACCTGAACCTGTTTCATCAACCTTTGTTAATGTCACGCCATCAACCTCCATTAACCACTTACCATCTATGTGATGAGGGGGTTTAGACACAACAAAAGTAGTCGTTAAAAAGGAATAACCAACAACGAAATCGTCGCCTACAAATTCCTTTATTGACGCCTCTATAGAGATTGAACCACCATTCTGCGAGCGTTCATAAGCTATTGTGCCATCAGCAAGTATTAACAAATACATTTCTACACTTTGCCATTGACCAATATATAGCAACTTATCTTCTGGCACTTCCTTACTACAACCAACAAGTACGAATAAAGCCAACAAGATAATAGATAGTTTTTTCATAATCCCTCTCGATAGACTAAGCCTTGTGTACAGCTAACGCCACATTAAGGTGTGAGTGGCGCTTGGCTATACTTGAGCGAAGCGAAACTGCCAAGCGTTACGAATCACTCTTAAATGCTTTGTTAAGCGTACTTTTCGCTATACATTAAAACAGCTTCCCGTGGGGATTGCCTCTAAACGTTCTCCGAGTACTCCTTTAAGCAGACCATAAGCCTTCTTACCTGTGCAGTGCCCTGTATACAGTTTATCAATGGGGTATTGTAACAATGCGCGACCAAGGTCTTTGATGTATTGCTTAGTCCCACCGATATTATCGAATAGTGGCAACCCAACTAGGTGAAAGCCCCCAACGACTGCTTTAACTCTCTCACTCGGAAAATAGCTAACAGCAGTGTCAACCATATTAAGAACTCCACTATGAGCACAACCAGTAAATATAACTAAACCGTCGTGCTCTTTTATCACTAGTAGTAATTCATGGTCAAATGTATCGGATTCCCATCCATTTTGAGATTGCGTATATAGATATCGGTTTCCTTTTGGCTTTTCGTGTTTGGTACTTATATCAGTAATAACAAATACATTCGGCGCAATTTCAGTCGTTTGGTTAACGAATACAAGCCGCTCATAGCTGTCTTTTAGTAAATCTGTATTGATACCAACATCATTTTTGAAACCATAAGCACGAAAATAGTAGTTTTTTTCTTCGCAATCTTTCAAAAACACATTGGCTTTAGAATTGTGAGAAACAAAATCTACAGCACCATTACAGTGATCATGGTGCCGATGCGATATAACCGCAATATCAACGCGTTCGATATCAACACCTAGTAGAGGCGCATTTTGACAAAACGTATCTCCTCCACCCATATCAAACAGTATACTCAATGATTCAGTTTCAATATGTAATGATAACCCACGCTCAACAGCCAAATCTTGCCTACCGTCCAGCCGAGTGTTATCCACTAATGTTGTTATTTTCATAGTTTCCTTTAGACATCGGTTCCGATGTGTACGCTTAACGCCGCATTAAGGTGTGAGCGACGCTTGGCTATACTTGAGCGAAGCGAAACTGCCAAGCGTTGCGAATCATTCTTAAATGCTTTGTTATGTGCGTACTAAACATTACCACTGCAAGACGAGTTAAAAGAAAACATACGTACTTCATCACGTGGAAACCAACCTAGTTTTTCATAGAAATATTGAGCATTCAGGTTTTCATTGGCAACAAATAAGTGAGTTTTAGCTATACCAATTTTCGATAATGCATCGACCACTGAGGATATGAGTTTGGCACCAATGCCTTTGCCTCGACAATTCGCGTTTACAGCCAAATGTTGTACGTAGCCTCGACGACCATCTGTACCAACTAAAATTGCACCAACAATAGTGTCACCATCTACAGCGACAAAGCTGAGATTGGGGTTACGTTCTAAGTATTTACCTATGTTTTCTCTAGAGTCTGCATCACGCAGCAACATAGCTTCTGTTTCAGACCAAAGCTCAATAACTTGAGAGTAATCCGAGATATCCATTTCTCTAATCAATGCCATTTTCCTTCTAAGCACATAACGCCGCGTTAAGTGGTGACCTACGCTACTACAGTACTCAAGACATTATGCCATAAACACCGATGCATATCTTTGAGCTGAAACCGCCAAGCGTTGGGAATCCGTCTTAAACGCTTTGTTATGTGGTAGCTCCACGAAGCCCAATTAAGTTACCAAATGGGTCCTCAACTTGACACATTGAAAGCCCATTCTCGATTTCCATTGGTCCGCGATAAAGATGAGCCCCTAGCGTTTCGAAATGTGCCAGAGCAGCAGGCAGACTTGCTACAGACCAATATAAAACTGTACCAAATTTACCTGCACCCACTTTGTCATCTGCTTGTACTACTTCTAGCGAAAAACCATTTAAACTCAGGACTGTAAAGTCGAACTCAGTGTCATGCATTGGGGCAGCTTCAGGAAAGGCTTTCTTGTACCACTCAAGCCCTTTCTCAACATTTGGAACATGAACAAGAATTGCTGCTGGATTCATAATTTCCTCCTACCACATAACGCCGCATTAAGGTGTGAGCGACGCTTGCCTATACTTTGAGCGAAGCGAAAACGGCAAGCGTTGGGAATCACTCTTAAATGCTTTGTTATACGTTTACTACAAATGAAGTCAAAGCTTCTAAATGCTCTGTACTTTGTGGCATATCATAGACTTTCGAAAAAAGGTCGTAAGCTACCCTGTCATTATTTTCAAGCCACAAAAAACTCTGTTTAGGACCGAAATACCATAACCTGCGCAATAAAAAATACGTTTGTAAAAGGTCTGATTGAAGCCAAGATTTTCTATAATTACCTTCAAGGTTACCTTTACATGCTTGCTTCAAAACCTTCAGTCTTAGTTCAATGATATTCGTTTTGTCTTGCTCATTTAAAGGAGTTAACCCTTTTTTGTATTCTTCACTAACCTGACTTAATAACTTTTTCCCAAGTCCTCTCTCATCGACAGCACAGTAAGCCTGATTGAACTTTATAAACTGAGTAGCATCATTCATTAATTCAGTTGGATAAACCCAAGCATCAATGAAAATACCATCGTGATTCCTAGTATCTTCAAATGCTGCTGAATCATCAAGAAAGCATGCAATATCAACGTCACTTTCAACAGTAGCTTCACCTCTAGCCCTTGAACCATAAATAATTATTGTATGAGGGTTATATTTTTTGACCATTTCACTTATTGCAATTTTTGTAATTTCGTCCATCAAATTAACCCTTTGAAATTTAGATATTAATCACTGACTACAAGAAAACGTATAACGCCCAATTAAGGTGTGAGGCACGCAATACCGATGCCACCGCATACCACCTTAATCACTAAAACCAACGCATAGTAAAAATGCCATGCGTGCCGAATCACTCTTAAATTGTTTGTTAGTTTGTCTACATGATGCAGCCAAAGCTTAGCGCCAAGGTGCTGAATTTGTTGCAAAAATACTGGCTTTGAACGCCAATGTAAAACTGAAAACTACGGAACTCAAACTCAACCAACAAAACGAGATTGGCTAAGAAGCGACATGCGATAAATAACCACAGTTTGGCACCTTAGCTGGCAAAGGATTCATTCGACCAACCTGACAACCAAGTTCAACGAACCGACTTTTCTGCGACAGACTCACCTAGAAAAAGAAACAGCGCGAGACGCACCAAGCGACCAAAGTTACTGATGCGGAGAAATGAATAGAGCTACACTCAAAGAGCCGAAAAACAACCTACGCGCGATGAGATTTGGTTGCACAACTTTTGGCAAGCGAACCGGTGTAAAGCACAGAAACCAGACTAAGCTCTTTGACCAAAAACGCTTTTCTACTTTTGAAAACTAACGCCGCGTTAAGTAGTGAGCAACGCCACCACCCTACCTAAAACCTTGCCACCGTAAACACCAAAACTGACCCAAACTGAAAATGCCAAGCGTTGGGAATCTGTCTTAAACGCTTTGTTAGTTTGCTTACATGATGCAGCCAAAGTTTAGCGCCAAGGTGCTGAATTGGTGACAAAACTACTGGCTTTGAATGCCAATGTAAATCTGAAAAC
>NZ_JAKJSZ010000042.1:0-6405 GCF_050337535.1 Vibrio kagoshimensis | reverse complement strand
GTGTGATATGAGTTTATTATACCACACCCAGTACGCCATACTACACTGAGCTATAACGCCGCGTTAAGTAGTGAGCAACGCTACCACCCTACCTAAAACCTTGCCACCTTAAACACTAAAGCTGACCCACACTGAAAATGCCAAGCGTTGGGAATCTGTCTTAAACGCTTTGTTATGTTTGGAGTTAAAGGGATAAACGCAACTCAATTTCACGCCCTTCAACTAAGCGAACTGTTGATACAAAACCACAATTTTCGTAGAAACCTTGAGGACTATCTGAACCCGAAACAACACTTGTATATAAAGCCGATATTCCGAATTCATTAACCAGTGCTGATTTCAACAAATCGATAGCAATACGACCATAACCCTTCGACTGCTGAGATTTATCGAGCATGAACCGCCAAAGCTCAAATTTACCTGAAACTGTGTCTGCATTTACTAAAACAAAACCAATTGGATTACTGTCAGAGTAGATACCTTTAAACCAAGGAAAGCTCATAAAGTTTGCTTCAGCCAATGAAATAGCATTGCTATCAACATGATTTAGCTGATTTTGAGCCACCTGTAACTGGCAAATCTCATAGAAATTCGTTTTGTCTATACTTCTTAGTTCGAGGCTCATACTACCAATTTCCTTCGAAAACATAACGCCGCGTTAAGTGGTGAGCAACGCTAACTACCCTACCTAAACCATTGTGCCGTAAACACTAAAGCAGAATCAAACTGAAAACGCCAAGCGTTGGGAATCCGTCTTAAACGCTTTGTTATAACCGTTTTTCCATGTGCAGAAGACCCCAATCTTCACCTTCAAATGACCTAGTACCAACTTCATATGAGATTACTGAAAAACCCAATGACTCATAGCAGTTTCTAGCCACTGTATTTTGCTCAAAAACGGCAAGTGACAATACGTTAGTTGTGTACTTTTCTTTTGCTAGTTCGATTAACTGACCTAGCATTTGCTTAGAAATACCCTGACCACGAAAGCCATTTGATACAAATACTCGACAGATTCGGAAATGGGACTCAGCTACTTTGAAGAGTTCAATATAACCAGCGTTTTCCCCTGAAACGACAAAGATAAAAGGAAGCACTTCAGGCTGAGTACAATGTCGGCTAATTTGTTCGAAATTCAAGGGAAACTCGAACTTTGGGCCACCCCATAGGTAGTTCAATTTATCCGAGTCAATCCAGCCAATAAGTAACTCATAGTCTTCCTTTTCGAATGCTCTCAGTTCCATTTTTTCCTCAAAGGTTATAACGCCGCGTTAAGTAGTGAGCAACGCCACCACCCTACCTAAAACCTTGCCACCTTAAACACTAAAGCTAACCCAAACTGAAAATGCCAAGTGTTGGGAATCTGTCTTAAACGCTTTGTTAGTTTGCTTACATGATGCAGCCAAAGTTTAGTGCCAAGGCGCTGAATTGGTTACAAAACTACTGGCTTTGAACACTAATGTAAAACTGAAAACTACGGAACTCAAACTCAACCAACAAAATGCACTTGGATAAGAAGCGACATGCGATAAACAGCCACAGTTTGAATCATTTTAGCTGACAAAGGATTCATTCGACCAACCTGACAACCAAGTGCGACAAAGCCACTATTTTACGGATTAACCACCAAGAAAAAGAAGCCGCGCGAGATGCACTAAGTGACCAAAGTTACTGATGCGGAGAAATGAATAACGTTGAACTTAAAGAGCCGAAAAAACCCTACGCGCACTGATGATTTGGTTGCACAACTTTCGGAAAACGAACAGGTGTAAAGCATAGAAACCAAACTAGGCTCTTTGACTACAAACGCTTTTCTACTTTTGCAAACTAACGCCCAATTAAGTAGCTGACAACGCTACCAATACACTCAAATGTAACACCGAAACCACTGAAGCTAAACCGAGTTGAAAATGCCCAGCGTTGACAGTCTGCTTAAATTGCTTGTTAGCACTCTTTTAGAATACCATCGCATGGTCTACTAAATAGCGACCGCCTTCGTAAACTAAAACCATTTCAGCGACATGTTCACCCGGCGCTTTAGTGTAATATTGCCTCCAAACAATTGCAGCTGAATCTGGTCGCCTGAATACTGCTACTAGCTCTCTTTCTGCAAAGAAACCTTTTTCGGCTTGATATTTTACGCAGATCTCATTGAGATAATCGCGAGTAACGATTTTTAACATTCGCTTATTAAAATCACGAACGTGCTGCTCATGATCAATATTTGTGGACGCTTCCATCAAGTTGTCCATGATAGGATTCGCTATCTCTAATATTTCCTGATCTGACATTTCTTGAAAATTCATGGTAATCCCCTTGTTAACCTGATGAGAGTGCTAACGCCGCGTTAAGGTGTGAACAACGCTACCACCTAACCTAAACCATTGTGCCGTAAACACTAAAGTTGATTCAAACTAAAAATGCCAAGCGTTGAGAATCACTCTTAAACGCTTTGTTATACCGCTGCCTGCCGCTCCAGACGAACTTCTATTGCTTTAACGTTTGAGCTGTCAACCAATTCAAAAATATCTGACTCAATACGCTCCGCAACCTTAAAACCTAGTGCCTCAAAGATCTCTACATTACCAGTTTGCTCAACGCACCAAACTGAGAGCAAGCCTGCATTTGAGAACATACGCTCTGCTTCTAAAATTAAGCTTCGAGCTACGCCTCTTTTACGACATTCGGGCATGACAGCAAGTGTACTTAAATTAAGCGTCTTGCCGGACAACTTAACCTTCATAAGACCCACTAGCTGGTGATCCAAATAATATCCCAAACAAGTCCACTCATCTGTTGGACTAGCTTGGTTTCTTTGAGCTTTGGAAGTTGGGAGATAGATTTTTCGTAGCTCGGAGAAGCTTGTGTTTGATAGAGATAAGAGCGAATGATCTGTGCCACTTATTTGCTTTATCATTGATTTCTCCTTTGCGGTATAACGCCCGCTTAAGTTGTGAGCAACGAAACCGTACTGTCCGCATTGCACCGTAAACACCAAACTGATTTGAACCAAAAATGGCACACGTTGCGAATCAGCTTGAAGCGCTTGTTAGCTATGTATTTCCAACGTCATGCGAAGCTGAGCTACCGTATGCTGACTGAATACTTTAATGCTATTACGCTCTAACAATGCAGCAGCCACCCCTGAGCCATCGATTTTAATACCATTGAATGTACCATCGTAAATTTTAGAACTACCACAAGAAGGGCTGCCTTCTGCGAGTACCGCATACTTTATTTGCTGTTTTCGGCAGAGCTCTAAAGCATTCTCCGCCCCACTTGCAAATTGAGTTGTAACATCAATGCCATCATTTCCAACAACGTTCGCTGAACCGTCAAGCACATCAATACCCATCCCTGCGACTATTTCGGCAGGAGCTCTCGGAGTAGGTAATCCTGCGGACACCTCAGGACAAAAGACTACTAGCTCTGCGTTTGATTTAAGCCAGTTCAAATCAAGCTCTGGGATAGATAAACAACTTGCATTGTATCTAACTTTATTTCCAACCAAGCACGAACTAACAAGAACTTTTACCACTGGAACCCCTTTATGTACAAGAAATAGCTAACGCCGCGTTAAGTAGTGTGCCACCTAACCTAAACCATTGCACCGTAAACACCAAAGCTGCCTTGAACTGAAAATGTCGAGCGTTGGGAATCTGTCTTAAACGCTTTGTTATGTTTATTTAGCCAATGAACTCTATGGCTGATGTGAATGCAGTTTTAAATAAATTGAAGAGATCTCTACCTTTTTGAGTATCCAAAGACAAAGCAATTGAAATGCTCATTAAGGTCGATATAGCAACCCCTTGCCAATCTACTTTATTTAGACGGTCAACTGACTCAACTAAGTATCCCAAACGGTCGTTGATAGTTTCAAGCTGTTCAGCTGTTGGTTTATATTCAAGTTCTAACAACTTTTTAAAATGCTCGATAGCTAAAACAACACGCTCTTTCTCTGCTTTATCAAAACCTTTGTTGCTTCGGTTGACTAAAGGGTCTCCGATAAACAAGTTATGGCGTTCAATTTGAGACCATAAATCTGGGATATCAATCTCTTCCAAATAATGATCAACGTGATCAGATAACCAGCCCTTGAACCCTTCATAAACATCTTCAATTGCACACCATGAATTTGAAGGTACATATTCAGACTTAGGGTATGATGGTGCAAATTGAACATAACGATAATCATGCTCAAAGTAGTTTTCAACACTAGTTCTAGCTAAAAATGCCAATGGAGAATTTACGAACTGCAATATAAAACCAGGGTACCCATCAACTTCTTTCTCTACAGTTCGAAATTGATTAACTTGAAACCCTGAATGTTCAATTATTCCGATGAAACCATTCTTATGTTTTTTAAGCACCTAAGCCTCCTATAAACATAACGCCGCGTTAAGTAGTGAGCAACGCCACCACCCTACCTAAAACCTTGCCACCTTAAACACTAAAGCTAACCCAAACTGAAAATGCCAAGCGTTGGGAATCTGTCTTAAACGCTTTGTTAGTTTGCTTACATGATGCAGCCAAAGTTTAGTGCCAAGGTGCTGAATTGGTTACAAAACTACTGGCTTTGAACACCAATGTAAAACTGAAAACTACAGAACTCTAACCCAGACAACAAAACGCACTTGGCTAAAAAGCGACATGCGATAAACAGCCACAGTTTCAAGCATTTAAGCTGACAAAGGATTCATTCGACTAACCTGACAACCAAGTGCGACAAAGCCACTATTTACGGGTTAACCATCAAGAAAAAGAAGCCGCGCGAGATGCGCTAAGTGACCAAAGTTACTGATGCGGAGAAATGAATAACGTTGAACTCAAAGAGCCGAAAAACACCCTACGCGCACTGATGATTTGGTTGCACAACTTTCGGAAAACGAACAGGTGTAAAGCATAGAAACCAAACTAGGCTTTTTGACCATAAAAGCTTTTCTACTTTTGCAAACTAACGCCGCGTTAAGTAGTGAGCAACGCCTCCACCTAACCTAAAYCATTGCACCGAAAACACCAAAGCTRACTTAAACTGAAAATGCCGAGCGTTGGGAATCTGCCTTAAACGCCTTGTTATGTTGAAGACGGTGATTCATTTTTTAGCAATAATCTACAATGACATACATACCCAGRTAATTTTTCCTTACCTTAAGTATAACTTCATTGCCCTCTTGCTGGCTCAACCAAAACTTTTTAGAAACGTAGAARCCCAAGYGCCCATAAAGCTCATGATCAACACTCAATACATACCTCGTACCACCTCTATATACAGATTCAGTTGTTTTATTTAATACMTGTGTTGTTGTTTTAAATGATTGCCCTACTGATGTGTGTAAACTAATTAGACCTACAATACTTAAAATCACAAATAGATAGRCTGAAGGACCTTGTCTTTGAAAAAAGTTCCTTTTATCAACAGGGATATAATACATTTCTGACGCACTTCGTCGCTTATGAACAATAAAGCCTACACATAAACTAACAACAGCTGTGACAACGATTAATTCGAATCCAAAAAAAACCTTACGCTGAACAATCATGCTGATCATCGCCGCCGCAAGCATTAAGAAAGGATGCTTTAATAATCTTATATTTTGGATGTTAACCTCTCCATTTACATAACGCCGCATTAAGGTGTGAGCGACGCTTGGCTATACTTGAGCGAAGCGAAACTGCCAAGCGTTGCGAATCACTCTTAAATGCTTTGTTATACGTAATTTTTGACGTACTTTGTCATTGCTGTTTCTGAGACTGACAAACCGTCGATTCTATATTGGTCTTTGAACTCTCCAACAACATCGAACCCTGCTTTTAGGTAGAGGTTCTTTGCTGGGAAATTCTCTGATAGTACACAAAGATCAAGCCAGTCAATTTCGGCTTTTTCTTGGCAGAAATTTATAACCGCATCAATGAGTCGTTGACCAATACCTTGCTTCCGGCAGGAAACATCTACGCCCATACCAAGCAGAACTCGATGAGAACGGTTATCATCACCGTGATGGCGAAGATCAATGTGACCTTTGATACTTCCAGAAGTGTCTTTTACAACCCAGAGCTTTCTCCAACCTAAAACGCCAAAGTGATGGGAAAAACCTTGGATAAACTTATCTTTTGTTGCTTCTGGAATTTCACTTTGCTCTCTGGACATTGGCTGGAAAAGAGGAACTTCTCCATTACCATTTTCAGACAGCTGATTTTCAAGATACGCAAAGAATGAATCTAAATCCGATTTTTCCGCTTCTACTACTTCCATCTAATACTCCGTAGTCCATCGATTACGCATAACGCCCAATTAAGTAGCTGACAACGCTACCAAAACACTCAAATTTATCACCGAAATCACTGATGCTAAACCGAGCTAAAAATGCCAAGCGTTGACAGTCTGCTTAAATTGCTTGTTATGTT
>NZ_JAKJSZ010000041.1:0-7016 GCF_050337535.1 Vibrio kagoshimensis | reverse complement strand
GTTCTCAGGTTTTGAAATAGTCAGGTTCTTTGAACGTGATGAAAAATCGAAGACTTCATTGGGTAGAATGAAGCATTGGCATACATATTCCGTGGTCGCGGTGAAACGTACATAACAAAGCGTTTAAGACAGATTCCCAACGCTCGGCATTTTTAGTTCAAGTCAGCTTTGGTGTTTAAGGTGGCAGGTTTTAGGTAGGGTGGTGGCGTTGCTCACTACTTAACGCGGCGTTATGAAAATCGAATAAATGGAGGAATTAGAAATTGTTAAAACTTATCATATCAGCAATATTTTATTTTATTTACTCATTAAGCGTTCAGGCGATGGAGCCTGAAGAATTACTGAAAAATGTAGAAATTTTTAGTTTTGACTCAACAAAAAACAAGTTTGTTTCAGAAAATGTAAATACTCTAAACCGAGACCTGACTTTTAACGAGTTAATAAAACTCGTAAAGAATTTCGAGTTTGATTCTTCAAAAGTTAAAGTAGTTAAAGTATTACGAGGTCATCACGAAGAATACTCTGATTCAGAATTATTAGAGTTGATGGAAGTTTTATCTTTTGATTCAAGTAAAGTTAAAATACTAAATACTCTTGATGCAGATGCAGATGCAGATGCAGATGTATCTGCGGATGTATATGTGGAAGAGTTTTCGGGAAAAACTAACTCTAAGAGCTCTTTAACTTTAAATGCATCGAATAGTGAAAATAGTACTACTTTCACTATTCGATGTAATGGATTTGACTGTGAAACTGAATATGTAGAAAAGTAGCTTCATTGCCACAGCAAAGATTTACATAACAATGCGTTTAAGACAGATTCCCAACGCTCGGCATTTTATTTTAAGTTTAGTTTAGTGATTACGGTACAATGGTTTAGGTTAGGTGGCTGCGTTGCTCACTACTTAACGCGGCGTTATGATTTTTATCGAAATAGGCAGGTTTTATGACAATATCGTTTGAAACTCAGAGGCTGAGAGTTGCTGAAATCTCAGGTGATCTTTCGTTAACTGAGCGCTTAGTTCTGATCGAAGAGATTCCTAGTATTCTAACGCCATTAGTTGTTGAAAACTTGCCCCCATATTTTCATGGTATTACTTCCTGTGAATTGGCACGAGTTTGGCTCGACCGAATGTTGTCGGAGAGTCGATTACTTCAAGTGAAATCTGAGGCACAAGAGTTAATCGGTTTTCTGTTCGCCTATGTAGAGAACGAAAGTGACGCGCACATAGGTTACTTACTCAATGAAAAATATTGGGGTAAAGGGCTGGCGAGTGAGCAACTGAAAAGCTTTATCGAAGAAGTAGTTAATACTGAGCCTTGGTTAAAGCTTGTTGGTGGCGTTGAAAAATCTAATGTTGCTTCAGCTAACTTACTTAAAAAGTTAGGCTTTATAGAGCAACCAATAAATGAAAGTGGTGTGTCCTTTTACGAATATACGATTCCCCGATCACAATCATAACAAGCAATTTAAGCAGACTGTCAACGCTTGGCATTTTTAGTTCGGTTCAGCTTCAGTGATTTCGGTGGTAAATTTGGGTGTATTGGTAGCGTTGTCAGCTACTTAATTGGGCGTTATACGCTTCGATGTCAATGGAATGAAAATCGATGGAAATATCAAAGAAAGTTATTGTAATCGTTACCCTTACTATTTTGCCTTTAGTATTTTTAGGTTCAAAATTACTCACGGACACGAAACAACGATTGGCAGATGAAGAACTTAATCTTGTCCGTCCAATATTAGAGGGAATTGCTGAAAATTTAAAAGAGCCATATAGATTTCCTCTGGACTCACGTTCAGAATTACAGGGTTTTGCCTCATTTAATACTGCTTCTCGATTTCCTCATTTATATCACGCTGCTATAGACTATTTTGCTGAAGTAGGAGAGCCGGTATACGCTATTGCTGATGGTGTTGTAAGTTATTCTGGCTATATGAACGGTTATCCAGGCGTCGTGATTATTGATCACCCAAAAGAAAACCTTTATTCATTGTACGGTCACCTTTCATTAAAAAGCTGGTTAGTCTCAAAAGGGGCAATTAAAAAAGGGGATTTGCTTGGTTATATAGCTGACCCTTCAGAGGACTTTGGTATTGGTGTTAACGCCCATATACATTTTTCAATAAGAATGGGGTCACGTATGGAATACCCAGAAACTGGTCCCGATCGTTGGATGGGGGGGTACACAACAGAATCCCCAATATTTAAAGGGTACATAGACCCTGAACAATTCATATTACTAACGAAGTCTAAATTATCACGAAACTAATCCAATACGCGTATAACAAACAATTTAAGCAGACTGCTAACGCTTGGTATTTTCAGTTCGGTTTTGCTTTAGTGATTACGGTGTTAAGTTTTAGTATATTGGTAGCGTTGTCAGCTACTTAATTGGGCGTTATAAATGAGGGCGGTGTAATGGTTATTAAAGCGGTCAAAGCACAGTTTCGATTACCGATGAAATATCAAAAAATCACGTCTTATGTTGGTTTTTTTGGTGTAACTCTGGGCATCTTCATATGTGTTAAATTAAGCATGTTGTTAACAAGTTGGTTTGGCGTTGACCTTAATTTACCTTTAAGTCAATTAAATGGTTCAGAATATAGTGTTTATCAATTCATTGGTTCACAACTCTTAGTGTTAATACTGTCGGTTTATGCGGGTGTTGTATGTGTCGCTAGTGTTTTTTCTTTAGTAATGTGTCTTTTAGGTCAGTTTAGTTTACGTGAAGCAATTAGTTATACGTTGTTTTCTAGATTTCCTAGGACATGGATGAACCCATACTCAAATTTATAACAAGCAATTTAAGCAGACTGTCAACGCTTGGCATTTTCAGCTTGTTTTAGCTTTAGTGATTTAGGTGGTAAATTTGAGTGTATTGGTAGCGTTGTCAGCTACTTAATTGGGCGTTAAGTTACAAGGATAGTATTGTGGAAATAAAGGAAGTAAAAACGACTTTTGGTTTAGTTGAACAACTAAATTTATTGCTAGTCGATTGTATCGAAAGTGGAGCTTCTGTTGGCTTTTTAACTCCAGTTGATGAGCTCGAAGTTGAATCATATTGGTCGTCTGTAGGAGCCGAGCTTGAGTTAGGTGAACGAAAGTTATTTATTGCATATGAAGGCGAAAGTGTAATAGGTGCCGTTCAATTATCACTTTGCTCTAAACCCAATGGCTCACATCGAGGGGAAGTTGAAAAACTTATGGTTCACACGGGAGCACGAGGAAAAGGTGTTAGTAAAAAACTAATGTCGCTAATGGAAAGCGTAGCTTGTGAACTTGGTTTGTCATTGCTGGTTCTCGACACACGTTTAGGTGACATTGCATCTTCATTATATCGTTCAATTGGTTATACCGAGGCAGGTCAAATTCCTCAGTTCGCACGTAGTTCTACAGGTGAGCTAGAAGGCACAGTTTACTTCTTCAAACTATTGTAATTTAACAAACAATTTAAGAGTGATTCAGCACGCTTGGCATTTTTGGTTTGGGTCTAGTTTAGTGATTACGGTGTCCAATTTAAGTGTTGTGGTCGCGTGCTTCACACCTTAATTGGGCGTTATGTGAGTATAGAATATGAACGAGTCGGTAGTAAAAGAAGCGTTATTAAAAGCACTCAGAGAATTAGAAAATTCTGATGAGATAGTCGTGGTGCATCCTAATGTAAGTGCTGTCGCTGGCAAACTGAACCTAGCAGTACAAGAAGTATCCCCCAACATGCTAACAGCGCAGGAGCTAGGGGGTATCATTAATGCTTTAAATGCTAATAATCTAGGGTTTGGCTTAGATGATAGAGACTTCCAAACTATTATTGGTTTAACAAGAGAAGAACTAAAAGCCGCTACAGATAAACTAAAAGTTAGAGGTTGGTAAGTCACATAACAAAGCATTTAAGAGTGATTCGCAACGCTTGGCAGTTTCGCTTCGCTCAAGTATAGCCAAGCGCCGCTCACACCTTAATGCGGCGTTATGTGACCGCGACTTATGGACCAATATTTATCATTCAGTTCCGGAATTGGCGAGCTTTATGATATGGCTATCGCTAGCATCTGTCTGAAATTATTAGTTCCAAACTTATATGGGAGTATCAGACATGTTTAAAAGTATGCATAGAGCGGAAGAACCACTAGTTATTTGTAATGTTTGGGATGTACCGAGTGCGAAGATCGCAGAGGAAGTTGGTTTTTTAGCTATCGGTACTTCTAGTGCTGCTATTGCGAGTAATCTTGGAAAAGATGATGGAGAGAATATTAAGTTCAATGATTTGTTGTCAATTGTTAAAGCAGTCGGTGGATCAACCAATCTGCCTTTGACAGTTGATATTGAATCAGGTTTTGGAGATACACCTGAACTCATAGCAAAGAACATTATCGAATTGGTGAAAGTCGGCGTCGTTGGCATAAACATAGAAGATAGTATTGTAGTAAAGGGTCACAGGCAGCTATGTGATGTTGCACTGTTTGAGAAAACGCTAAAGCAAGTTAGGTTGTTACTCGCTGAAGCAGATACTGAAGTTTTCATTAATGTTCGGAGCGATGCATTCTTGCTCAATGTTAGTGAACCTCTAGTTGAGAGTATTGAAAGAATTAATAGGTATCAACAATCTGGCGCCGATGGAATTTTTCTACCATGTATTAGAGACGTTAATGATATTGAAACTGTTGTAGCAAGTACGTCGCTACCAATAAATGTAATGTGTATCCCTGAATTACCTAGTTTTCAAGAACTGAAAACTCTAGGTGTCAAACGCATAAGCATGGGTAATTTCGTGTATGAGGCAATGCTTGCCTCGCTGTCCTCTAGCTTAATGTCCATTAAACGAGAACGGTCGTTTCAAACTCTGTTTTTATAGTATCGTGGGTGTTATAACTATCACATAACAAACTGTTTAAGAGTGATTCGCAACGCTTGGCATTTTCGCTATGCGTTGCGTTTAGTGTTTAAGGTGATATGCGGCGGCATTGGTATTGCGTTGCTCACACCTTAACAGGGCGTTATAACTACGTGGCATTTTTGAACTCCCTCGAAGTAAATTCTTACTGTTTTGCATAGTAAACTAGTTGCTTTTAGCCTATTGGTTTTACAATGCCAATTAGGAGTGGATATGTTCAAGTGCCCAAACTGCACAGAGCCCTTGACTGTGAGGGATAAGTTAAAATTCATCCCTGGCAAACTAATAAAATGCAAAAAGTGTTCTCATGAGTTAAAGCTGTTCAAGGTCTATTATTATGCTACCTTTTTTGTTGCAGCTTCGGGTAGTTCCCTTTTCGTCAATCAATTCGGACTTAACAAGTTAAATGCAGCAGGATTAACGTTTGCGTGTTGTTTTTTGTGGTTTATATGTCAACCAATTAGGAAAGCGTAGTTATAACAAAGCGTTTAAGACAGATTCCCAACGCTCGGCATTTTCAGTTTAGGTCGGCTTTAGTGTTTAAGTTGGCAAGGTTTTAGGTAGGGTGGCAGCGTTGCTCACTACTTAACGCGGCGTTAAATTGCAGTGGCACATGGAGGTTATATGTTCAGATTGGGACCGTATGAATACAGCAGTAAGGAAGCTTTAAAGAAGAAGTTAAAGGCATTCTTAAAAGGGGATAATGAAGGGGATATCACTCACCCACAACTTATAGATAAGTTAAGCTACCTTCTAATTCTTCACCCTGATGCTGAAAGAAAGATTGGTAGTGGTATTAATGGCTTTAAAGTTGAAAGAAACTATCAAGGTTCAGGCAAAAGCTTTGTAGTAATAAGGAAGGATTGCTCTGAAGATATTTTCTTATAAATCTTGCATTGATGGAACTGTCGCAACACGTAGAAGCATGGCTTTAGAAGCTTTGAGATTTTGTGTAAGATCTCAGATGGCAGACTATCGAAGTTCAATTGTTTTGCCTACTGAGTGTGGCATTACTGGTAAAGTTATAAATTCTACTTCCGAGCTGCATATTGATCATGTGGAACCATTTTCTGTGTTAGTAAAGCAGTTCTGTAAAGAATATGGCATATCTTTGTGTGATTTAGAAACCTCTAGTAATGGTGAAACATTAGCCCTTCTATCTAAAGAAATTGAAGGTAATTTTCAGGATTACCATAGGAATCAGGCTAGATTGCAACCAAGTTTAGCCTCAGAAAACATGAAAAAAAGCAATTTAACAAAGCATTTAAGAGTGATTCCCAACGCTTAGCATTTTTCATTCCATCGTATAGTTTAGTGTTTACGGTGGTCAGTTTAAGTTCCTTGGTAGCGTTGCTCACACCTTAATGCAGCGTTATGGCGCAGGGCAACTAGATGAGTGAGAAAGTGAAAGTAGCCTTAAAGTGGCTGAAAGGACTTTTGGATGCAGAGAGCATCGAGTACCAAATTGTCGGTGGACTCGCTGCAACTATTCATGGTGGCAGCCGTGAAATTGCAGATATAGACCTTTATATCCACGACTCTGACGCAAATAAGCTTTTGGCTCACGTATCTCAATTCATATCTAAACCGTTAACTCGTTATACTGAATACGGTTGGGATCTAGAGTATTTCCAGTTGGTTTACCAAAATCAAAAAATTGAAATCGGTTTATCTCAAAAAAATTCAAAGATACAATCGGCTTTAGACGGCTCTTGGTATCCGCTTGAAATTGATTATTCAGCGTCAGTTGAAAAAGCCTATCAAGGCATCATATTGCCAGTAATCCCTGTTCATCACTTAGTCGAGTACAAGCGTATTTTGGGTAGGGAATCGACCTAATTGACATACAAGAACTAACGTCGAGTTCAGCGCCATAACAAAGCGTTTAAGACGGATTCACAACGCTTGGCTATCTCAGTTTAAGTTTAATTTAGTGTTTAAGATACAATGGTTTAGCTTTGATGGTGGGCGTTGTTCACCACTTAACGCGGCGTTATGTGTTTGGAGGGGAAATGGTTAGGGAAGCGACAAAAGACGATTGCGTAAAATTAGCGGCATTGTCCATTAAAGTCTGGCTAGACACATATGCTAGAGAAGGTATCAAAACTGAATACGCTGAGTATGTC
>NZ_JAKJSZ010000006.1:0-290834 GCF_050337535.1 Vibrio kagoshimensis | reverse complement strand
GTATAAAATTAATTAAAGCTCTAATTATTCGTGTACGAATTAAATTAATTATTCGTTCACTTTCACGAAATGTTCTTTGTGTAGAGTTGAAGAAGAGCCTGTATTGGTTTTTGAATATAAATATTATGCCTCCCTCAATAGCAAGCTTAATGAGTGACATGGGGATAGCTGCGACTGAATATAACTGCGGAATTCGCTTTTCTTAACTCATGGCTTATATTTATTGATACTTATGTGGAAAAATGTGGTGATTATGTACTTAACCAGATTGATATACGTTAGCACTATCACGCAACTGTGCAGACCTGAGTCATTAGACGAGATCTTAATTGCTTCCCGAAAGCACAATGAAGAAGATCATATAACAGGGATACTCAGTTTTGATGAACAATACTTCCTGCAATGCTTGGAAGGGTCTAGGTCGAAAGTAAATGAGGCTTACAGCAGAATACATAATGATAAGCGACACACTAATGTGATCATTTTAGATTACGAAGAGATAAGCTCTCGTGTATTTGGAGACTGGTCTATGGGGTATGTGCCTAAATCTAAGCTAACAGCTTTATTAAACATTCAGTTTTCAGGTTCTGACAGTTTTACACCTTATGAAATGTCTGGGGCGAGTGCATTTCAGATGTTGTTAGAACTTAAGAAAAACCTACCTTCAGATTAAATTTTTAGGGCTTAGAAAGCCTCTTTGCCCTACCTGCGAAATTTTCACATTAATACATTGGTTTCTTGAGATGTTTACTAGCCTATAAATTTTAAACGTAGCTAACTATACCAATCACTAGCTATACGTGCGGCTTCAGACTGTACAATTTACCTTATAGACGTTATGAGACATTAATCGCCACTTTGAACAAACCTAAGCCATTCCTCACACTTAATGACAACTCTCTTAATAACTAGTAATACTTACCTTCTCCCGCCCGTATTCTTATATGCTAATCTTAGGGCACAATAACAAACACATAATGAAGAACATGAAAATATTCAGCAATTTTGAAAGTGGCAACATTAATGTTGTCCAAGCAAGCTCAGCAGAAAACATTCAACTATCAATTCCAGCAGACAACCAGACTGATATCTCCCAATGGTTTCATTTCCGTTTAGAAAGTGAAGCTCAGCTGGCGCACTCATTCAATATTAGTGGTCTGTCGAAATCAGCGTACCCTGAAGGTTGGGACGGTTATGATGTAGTGGCATCTTATGACCGAGAAGAATGGTTTCGTATTCCAGCAGAATTTGATGGTGATACATTAAGCTTCAATATCATTCCTGAATACGGCTCAATGTACTTTGCATATTTTGCTCCTTATTCTTATGATCGCCATCTAGATCTATTGCACAACTCACAAATGCATCACAGCTGTAAGCTTGAGACATTAGGATCAACCCTAGATGGAAACGACATTAGCCTACTCACTATTGGTGAACCTTCACCCGAGAAGAAAAACATTTGGGTAATTGGTCGCCAGCACCCTGGTGAAACTATGGCTGAATGGTTTATTGAAGGTCTACTTCTACGACTTCTAGATGAAACCGACACTGTTGGTCGCGATCTACTAGACTCTGTGACTATTCGAGTGGTTCCAAACATGAACCCTGATGGCAGTATTCGTGGACACTTACGTACTAATGGTATTGGTGTAAACCTTAATAGAGAGTGGCAGTCGCCTTCTCTTGAAAAGAGCCCGGAAGTTTTTCATGTAAGACAGCGTATGCTTGAAACGGGTGTGGATATGTTTCTTGATATCCATGGAGATGAGGCCATCCCATACAATTTTGTCGCTGGAAGTGAGGGCATTCCATCTTACAATGATAAGATTTCAGAACTTGAAAAACATTTCAAACAAGCTCTATTGACCATCACCCCTGAATTTCAAGACGAAATTGGCTACGACAAAGACGAGCCAGGCAAAGCTAACCTGACTGTTGGCTCTAATTGGGTTGGAGAAGAGTTTAAGTGCTTATCTTATACCGTTGAAATGCCATTTAAAGATCATATTAGCCATGCTGACGAACTATATGGTTGGTCTCCAGAACGAAGCGTTAATTTTGGTCATGACATGCTTGCTGCAGTTTGGGCTACGGTGAACAAGTTATAAATCAAGCGAATATAAATAAGACTCTTAGGTAGTGATTACGTAGTAAACCGCGATGCACCCTATGAGTCTTAATTGGATTTGATTAATGTAGCGCTCATGACCTTAATTTGTCATAGCTTTCAAACTCTCATAACCTTCTAGCCCAATTTCCACCATGCATCACTTCACAAGCTTCTTCTGTATCAAATTGAATCTGCTTCTCAGCTTTAGGTAAGATAATTCCTGCTGATTTTAATGAATCAAAAATCAGATTTTGAATATCGTTTTGTGAGTTAGAAGCTCGGTATTGTTCTAGGTTTTGAATGGTATTAAAGACACAAGTAATCTTTAAACTAGCAGGAAAACGTGAATAGTTAACAGCATGAGTTAACCACTCGAATCCTTGTATTGTTTCTGTCGCTGAATCACAAACATCTGTAAGTATTTCTCTGATTTGTTTATCTAATTTTTTCTCTGTCTTTGTCATAATTCTTTTACGATTAATTAAATAGTTCACGATAAGTAAGCCGTTGGCTTAATTCACACAACACAAAAATGAAAAAACTACGGAAATCCGTAGTTCAATTCATAAATTGTCTATCTATTTTGCATTGAAGGAAGGCTATACCGTTATTGCCCTCCTAAGCATAAAAGCTAGTTACGCATGTAAGCCGTTTATGCCGCTCTTAAACTCGCAAAAAACGAAGGGTACTTTTGTCTAATATGACGCTGCTCAGCTACCATATTTTTGAATGATGGCCCTTTCGTTAGTTTTAAAATCACTTCATCACCATCAAACCTTAAAACAGATCCACTCACACTAACTTTGCTTTCATCATGCAAACTCAAGGTTCCTGCCATTGATAAACCTCGATAAAAAGCAGAAATATTTCGAATAAGAAGTCGAACTCCTTTTTCTGACACTTCACTCACATGAAAAAGTTCATCTTGAATTCGGATAACAGGACGAGCTCGTTTGGGATACTTTAAACGATAATATTGACGTTTTTGTGCAAACGATTCTTCACTCATAGTTAGCACTCCATTCCTTTAGTCTTAGAGGCAGATTCCATCATAAAAGGTTATGTATAGAAAACCATCTGCGCTAGATATACATAAATATTACCTATGACTTTCGACCTTACCTATAAAAACTTTAGTAAAAAAAAGGCATAAAAGCACTTTTGGATAAGCTAAATCGAAAAATTGCTAAGCATATCTAAGTTTGGTAAATAGTAATTATTGTTCTCTATCCTAAAACTGGCTGGTAAACTTAGCACCAAATTTCTACATGGTCTAACGCATGTCTTTCAAAGCACTAAAGCTAAAATCTGAATTGCTGAGAGCTCTTCCTCAACAATTACAAACACCCACCGACATTCAAAAATCAGCTATCCCCCCCGCTCTAAAGCATCAAGATATTTTAGCATTGGCTCAAACAGGCAGTGGAAAAACATACGCATTCGGACTACCAGCTCTTAACTGCATTCAACCCAATAGCTCTGTATTACACACGTTAATTATTGTCCCTACTCGTGAACTTGCTACACAAGTAAGCCACGCATTAGATCCTATTGCACAACCATTAAGCATTCGACTAGTGACATTGATTGGCGGGCAAGATCGTTCAGAACAAGAGCGAGAGTTAGCATCACAACCTCATATTGCGATTGCGACTCCAGGTCGTCTGTTAGATCTATTAAAAGATGAAGCGCTAGATGTATCGAATCTAAAGTCGTTGATTCTCGATGAAGCCGATCGCTTGCTTGATATGGGTTTTTGGCCTGATATTCAGTCCATCCTTAGCAAGCTGCCGAACCAGCGCCAAACTTCACTGTTTTCTGCTACATTCCCAGAAGAACTGGAACAAATCGCCAACACGTTACTTTTCAATCCAGTAAAGGTCATCGCTCATCAAGAAAATAGCGTTGTCTCTACGGTTCAAGAAACACTATTCTTAATTAACAAAGGCAGTAAAGCTCAAGCATTGATTGCTCTACTTCAACGAAATACATGGGAACAGGTATTAGTCTTTATCGGAGCGAAAGATAATGCTGATGCACTAGTCAAGAAACTCGTTAAAGCAAAAATAAAAGCTGCGGCACTTCATGGAAATAAAAGCCAAGAAGAACGTTCTCAAACATTAGACTCGTTTAAGTGCAAGGATGTGGATGTTCTCATTGCCACAGATGTAATGGCGAGAGGTATCCACATAGAAAGTTTGCCAACAGTTGTCAACTATGACTTACCAACCAATGCTGAGACTTATGTGCATCGAGTCGGTCGTACTGCACGAGCCGGTAATACAGGGCGGGCTTTATCACTAGTCAGCCATAGCGAAACGGCTTATTTAGAAGCAATAAGAAAACTCACACAAAAAGAGCTACTGACGACTTCTTTAGATGGGTTTCCAGTGACTGATAAACCAGCGTCATCAGATACTACCGAGCGAAAACGTCCACCTAAAGATAAGCAAGCCAACCGTAGAACCGCAAAAAAGAAAAGCATAACGCAATTTAAGGCTAAACCTAACAGAGCGAAGCTGAATAAAGATAAACCAAATAATATGAAGTAAGTACGCGCTTTTCCTCTATCTTTCTGCTTGTCATCTTTTGCCCCGTAAAAATCCGAAGCTTGACCCTTTGTTAAGCTTCTTTTTCTCACAAATTTGTCAATAAACTCGTTTTTGTTCCCAAGTCATTGATTTAATCTTGAGCAAAAAAAATACTTCTTAATAACGTTGACGCGTTAAGTTTCGGCAACTAGATTTTTTTATTAGTGTCTAAACCAAGGAGGTCATTGAAATGAAACGTGCTAGCTCTGCATATCGACTGCAACTCATAAAAGAAGTCGCAACCCGCCGTGATCGTTTACGGTCCAATGACCCTATGTCTAGTCATATCCAAACAATATTAGATCACCAAGATGACGGTGATCGTTCAGTCGAGCGGAACCAGCGTTTCAGTGGTTGTCATTTTGATGAGCACGTTGGCGGATGGGTCAGTGATGATTGGGGAATGAAATAGATACTGATTTAAGCTGTTTTAAAAATAATTAAGTATTCTTTGTGCCCTAATAAAGTTGCCTTTCAAAAAGAGTTTGTATGGAAGGCAACCAAGCTGATTCGACACCATATCAGTACAAAAGATTAAATACTGAAAGACTTAGGTGAGGTAACGTTTATTGAAATGGAATATCAGATAAGTGTGACAATATTTCTAACCTTTCTTCTTCGCTCATAGAATGCCAATCTCGACCTTGTTCCTTAAGATCTTCACTTACGTCACCTGCTTCGGTTTTTTTATCTAATGCCTTTATTGGCACTTGTTTATCCTTTATGCCATGCCTATTCATAGTAAAGCTTCCAAAACCGTATAGTGACTGTAATTATTATTACACCTTAATCATTCTGTAAAGCAATAATGTGAACACAGTCGCTCATTCACGGTTATACCTATGATTACACTCGATATGTTTACACTAAAATAATTCCCTTTGCGGGCTTTCAGGATTATCTGTAGCTGACGCTGCTAATTTAGCTTTCGCTACTTTTCTTTTATAGCGTTGTTGGCACAGTTTAATCACATGTAATTGCTGAGCGGTTGTCATCGACATCCAATTAAAGCGCTCTTCGCGTTTACGCATGCACCCTTTGCAATAACCTTTCTCGTCAGCTAAACAAACACCAACACAAGGGCTCGGTACTTGAAAGAATTCTAGCTGCTCCATTTTTACCCCCATTAAATTTTCGTTCTAGAGTTCTATTTAACCAACAACCTCAGGTGGCTAATGAATTGGTATTAAACCATACTAAACTATGACCGTATGCTGACAAGAATGCAGTTTTGTAACCTATACTTCTTCCTAATTAAGTGACCTGCTAAATAGGTGACTTCGTTTATTCCATTGGAGTCTTTATATATGAAGTTTAGTTCAAAAAAATTACTAGCAATTACCGCATTGCCAATTTTGCTCGCAGCTTGTTCAAGCAATGGAGATAACGCTCAACAAGTTACACCCGTAGATCTACAACACCATAATTGGGAGTTGGCTAAAATCGATGGGAACCAAATTGAAATCAGTGAGCATCAACAAGCACCGCGTTTGGAAGTTGGTGAAAAAATGACAGCTAACGGACTTGCAGGTTGTAACAACTTTTTTGGTCAAGCTGAGCTAGAAGACGGTAAATTCCGCATCAAGCAAATGGGTATGACCATGAAGATGTGTGCTGGTGAAGCAATGGATATTGAGCAAACAGTTTCTGCAACTTTAAGTGAGTGGAGTGACATCAATTTAACTCAAGACACTCTGACTCTTTCTAACGAAAATCACACGTTGACCTACACCTTACGCGACTGGGTAAACTAATTTCGCGTTCAAGTGAATGATATTTAATATGCTAAAGGGACCTTAATTGGTCCCTTTTTCATATGTGCTAAACAACAAGAAATGCAGTTAAACCATATTTGTTTACTACTCGCCTTAGCCCAATACAAACTACGGCTCTCATGCTCCAATATGCTGAGTTAAACACCCAGCACCTACCAAATGCTCAAACTTCAAAGAAAAAGCAGTAACTTGTGTAATTATTTCGGTTCAAGCCCGGTCTTAGTCTAATGTTAAGTTATTGAACTACTTTCTTTGTAATTGATTGAAACTATTATCAAATCAAAATTAGCTCTGAATTAAAATTAATCTTAGAAACAGATAGAATAGCTGCGGTGAATCATTCACACTTAGCCGCCCACCCTGTTCACTAAAAAATGGAAAGGTTTATGAACAAATTAGTTAGCACGTTAAGTATTTTAGCAACTGCCTATGCATCAGGAACATTTGCGGAGTCATCAACAAATGATCATTGGACTCAGATAAAACAACAAGCTGAAGGTCAAACCGTCTATTTCCACGCATGGGGCGGAAGCCAAGAAATTAACCGCTACTTACAATGGGCTGGTAAGGAATTACAAAGTCAGTATGGTGTAACGCTGAAGCATGTAAAAGTAACGGACATTGCTGAAACAACGACACGTCTTGTTGCTGAAAAAGCGGCAAACAAAAACACTGGCGGCAGTGTCGATATGGTTTGGATAAACGGCGAAAACTTCAAGTCGATGAAAGACAATGAGTTGTTATTTGGTCCTTTTACTCAAAATTTACCAAGCTGGGAATTTGTTGATAAAACGCTGCCGATTGATGTAGATTTCTCTGAACCAACAGAAGGTTTAGAAGCACCATGGGGCGTGGGCCAGTTAGTATTTATCCATGATTCTGAATCATTGTATAACCCACCAAAGTCTTTCTCTGAAATGCTTAGCTATGCTCAAGCTTTTCCAAACAAGTTAAGCTACCCACGACCACCAGAATTTCATGGAACGAGTTTCTTAAAATCATTACTGATTGAGCTAACTAAGAATGACGCCACTTTACAGAAACCCGTTAACGAAGATGACTTTCAAACACTAACTGCTCCACTTTGGCAGTATTTAGATAAATTCCATAAAGTCGCTTGGCGTGGTGGTAAGCAGTTCCCAGCAGGTACTTCAGAAACGATTCAGTTACTTGATGACGGTCAGATTGATCTCGCAATCTCATTCAACCCAAATGCAGTCTACTCTGCTCAAGCAAGCGGTAAGTTAGCGGACACCACTAAAGCATATGCCTTAGAAAGCGGTGCATTATCTAACATTCATTTCCTGGCAATTCCGTGGAATAGTAATGCAAGTGCCGGAGCTCAAGTTGCTATTAACTTCTTATTAAGCCCCGAAGCTCAGTCGCGTAAAGGTGATTTAAATGTTTGGGGTGATCCTTCTGTTTTAAGTAGCCAATACTTAAGTGGAAGTGCTAAGAATACTCAGCAATTTAAGTCTGTCGGTGAACCTCACCCAAGCTGGCAAGCGGCTCTTGAAAAAGAATGGCTTAAGCGCTACGGAAGCTAAACATAAATGCTACGCGTCCTATATTGTGTTGTTATAGCCGTTTGTATTTTACCTACCATTCCAGGTTTACTTGGCGTGGTAGTCTCCTCACTTAGCTATATTCCTCCCATTGGTTTACACACGCCTTCCCTTAATGGTTTTGAGCAAGTGTTCCAATGGGAAGGTGTATGGCATTCAATTGGATTAACGATAAGTTCTGCGTTGATTAGCAGCTATCTCGCTTGCGCGCTGACCTTTACCATTTTGCTGGCAACTTGGGGAAGCCCGTTCTGGAAAAAGATAGAACTGACCTTATCCCCTTTGTTGGCAATGCCTCATGTCGCTTTTGCTATTGGATTTGCTTTTCTTTTCGCTCCAACAGGTCTAGGTGTAAGAACATTTGAAAGCATTTTTGGAAGTAGTTATATAAGTGACTCTTCAGAGCTCGCTTTACTCATCAAAGATCCCTACTCTGCTGGACTAATAATAATGCTAGTACTGAAAGAAGTGCCATTTCTGTTATTAATGAGTATTTCTATTCTTCAACAGATTAATGTGGAGAAAATTTCAAAGGTTAGCGCTTCATTAGGCTATAGCAAAGCCCAAACTTGGTGGAAATGCATTCTCCCACAGTGGTTTACCAAGCTTCGTTTTCCTATGCTTGCAGTCATCGCTTACAGCCTTTCAGTTGTGGACATCGCTTTAATTATTGGTCCGACAAACCCTCCTACCTTTGCAGTTTTAGTTTGGCAATGGTTTAGCGATCCTGATTTAAACCTACTTCCAAGAGCGGCAGCGGGTGCAATTGTACTATTCGGTATTGCTTCATTGATGATTGCTTTAGCACGTTTCATTGAGTGGATGATTTTGAAAGTAAATCGAGGTTGGCAGTTTTCTGGAAGATACGGAATTCGCTTACCCGGAAGAACCATTTTTAGTGGTATTGCCTTTCTCTCGATCCTAATGATTCCATTAATGTTCATTTGGAGTATTGCTCAGCGCTGGAGATTTCCAGACCTAGCCCCTAGCCGCTACACGTTACGTTTTTGGGAATATGAGTGGGATGGGATTATCAGCACTGTTAGTCAAAGTTTATGGATAGCTTTAATCGCATCTTCGATTGCTTTGTTTCTTGCTTTAGTCGCTCATGAGTATCGCATTAAGTACAAATGGCAATTTCCTGGCTACATCATTGCTATACCTATGCTAGTACCGCAGCTCTCTATTTTGTTTGGTTTACAAGTTTCTACTTTATACCTCAATAGCAATGCTTATTCGTTATGGGTTATTTGGTCGCATATATTCTTTGCCTTCCCGTTTGTTTACCTATCCCTAGATGGGCCATGGAGAAGCTTTGATAACCGTATTATCACAGCTTCTTTAAGTTTGGGTAAATCACCGCTTTATAGTTGGATTAAAATAAAAGCGCCGATTCTTCTCCCCGCTATCATATTTGCTTGGGCAGTTGGAATAAGCGTGAGCTTAGCGCAATACTTACCAACTCTAATGTTAGGTGCTGGGAGAATTAGTACTATCACGACAGAAGCTGTGGCTTTATCGAGTGGCTTTGACCGTCGAGTTACTGCTATTTATGCGATATGGCAAGCTCTACTGCCTTTACTATTCTTCTCGTTCGCAATTTTAGTTAGCCGACTTCAGGTTAAATATCGCCGTCTTTCAATTAAAGGTTTATTACCCCATGAGTCTCTGTCTCGAAGACCTCACCATCCATAAATCTGATGGTTCACAATTATTTGAGCCTTTAAATTACGCCTTAGGTTCAGGTGAAATACTGGCCTTAATGGGACCTAGTGGCTGTGGAAAATCGACGCTACTTGATGTGATTGCTGGTCACTTATCTACTGAGTTTAATTATCGTGGTTCAGTCTATTTAAATGACAATCGTATTGACCAAACTCCCGCTCACCTTCGTGAAGTAGGAATCTTGTTTCAAGACGACCTTTTATTCCCACACATGATGGTTTGGGAAAATCTCGCCTTTGCTCTGCCTAATTCGATAAAAGGAAGCAATCGAAAATCGCAAGCTATGGCTGCTCTTAAAAATATCGAGTTATCTATGCTTGCAGAATCATTCCCAGACCAGCTTTCTGGAGGGCAACGAGCGCGTATTAGTTTAACTCGTATGTTGTTGGCCAAGCCGAAAGTAGCCTTGCTTGATGAGCCATTTAGCAAGCTCGATAAAGCACTAAGAGGGCAATTTAAAGATTGGGTTTTCGAACAACTCAAGCAAGCCGACATACCAGCTTTAATAGTCACCCATGATGATGAAGACATTCCGAACAATGCCAAAGTACTAAAATGGCCATGGAGCAAACAAGATGCTTGATAAATATTCTGTCCAAGTCATTAAATGGCCGTTAAACCAAGCTGCCGCGATTCTCAATAAAGTCGGTATCACAGCTAACCAAACTACTTTATTTGGTTTTATTATTGGATGTTTAGCTTTTCCTGCTTTAATCAATCAAGAGTATGATTTAGCGCTCTTATTCGTTGTTTTAAATCGAATATGTGATGGATTAGACGGGGCACTTGCGAGGATCCAAGGCATTACAGACGCTGGTGGCTTTTTAGATATCAGTTTAGATTTCTTGTTTTATTCCCTGATACCTTTCGGTTTCGTGCTGGCAAACCCTGAACAAAATGCGGTGGCAGGTGCATTCTTGATTTTTGCTTTCATCGGCACTGGTAGCAGCTTTCTTGCTTTCGCTGTTATGGCAGGAAAATTGGGGATTGAGAACCCGGAATATAAGCATAAATCGTTGTATTACATGTCTGGTCTAACTGAAGGAACAGAAACCATTGCTTCCTTCATCGCCTTTTGTATCTGGCCACAGCATTTTGCGATTATTGCCTATGTGTTTGGTGCAGCATGTTGGATAACCACTTTCATGAGAATCTTCTTCGGATTTAAAACTTTGCAGAATCAATAAAAAATGCCGCAAATAATGCGGCATGTTTAAAATTGAAAAGCTATGTGGTTATGTACTTAGACCGACAGCTTAAATCTAAGCACTTTCAAGCTTGAATCTAAATCGACGTCAATGAATTCTGGCGGATTTTCTAATCGCTCTTGATAAATAACTGTCGGCGCTTCTTCTGCCATCGTCTCGACTAAGAAATCAGGCGATACTGCCGGTGAATTTACACACGCAATCACTTCGCCACCTTCAGTTAACAACTCAGGTAAACGGCGAAGGATCTTTTTGTAATCTTTAGTGAGAGCAAAGCTACCTTTCTGAAATGATGGCGGATCAATAATCACCAATTCATAAGGTCCACCTTTCTTGATTTTGCCCCAAGACTTAAAGATATCGTAACCTAAAAAGCTCACTGAACGCATGTCATGTTCATTTAGTCGGTGGTTTTCACGACCTTTATTCAATGAGCCACGTGACATATCAACATTCATGACTTTGTTCGCACCACCAGCAATGGCAGCAACAGAAAAACCACAGGTATAAGCAAATAGGTTAAGTACATTCTTTTCTTTTGCGTTGTCTTGAACCCACTGTCGCCCATATCGCATATCTAAGAACAAACCAAAGTTCTGGTTACGTCCGATATCTAGCTGGTACTGTAAACCATGTTCAACAACAACAGGAGAAGCATCCAATTCTCCCCATAATACTTCAGACGGTGCACCATCTGAGTAACGGTGTTGCAGCATAATACAACGACCACTTTTGTCTTGCCAAAGCGGCGTTTCAGTTAATTCAATCAGCCCTTCTTTAAGACTTTTCATAAAGCCTTCATCTACTTCTTTGAATAAATTAACTAACAGTTGCCCGTCTACCCAGTCACACGTTAACTGATCTAATTCAGGCCAAAATTTACCTCGACCATGGAAGACTCGGCGTAATTCATTAGGAACATCATTAAGTTGCTGTTCTATATGTTTAAAAAACACTGGTAATGCGGATGCTTGCATTATATTACTCACTTAATATTTAACTTAGGCCAATCTAGTAACCATGGCTTAAGCCAAGAATCTAAATTGGTTTTTATAGGGTCTACATGCCATTTCATTCCGAGAACGTCATTCTCTCTAGGGTCACACACGAGATCATAGCTTTGATTCTGGTAAGTAAATCGAATAGCAAACGCATGTAAGTAACCTCTATCAGACTGGCTAGAAGGGTTATAAATTGAATCCCCAATAATGGCAGAGCCAATTGACTTCATTGCAACACGAATTTGATGCGTTTTACCTGTGTACGGCTTACACAAAAATAGCCTTTCACCAGGCTCAGCAGACGCAGATAAAAACTGTGTAACAGCGGGATTATTTTTACTATTCAATAGCTTCCAGCTAGAGCGTCTTGAGCGTTCCATATCTCCAGAAATTAAGCCTTGTTTCTTTTTAGGCTTCTTGGAACCAATAGCCAAATAATACTTTTCAACGTCTCGATTAGCAAAACTTTGGGAAAGTTCGCTAGCTGCTTTTGAGTTTCGCGCTAGCAACAAAATGCCAGAAGTCATTTTATCTAATCGATGCACCAAAAATAACTGTTTATCGCCACTCTCTTTAGCCACTTCATGCAGGAGCATAGTGTCGCCATCATCTTTGTGGACAGATACATTGGGGTGTTTATTTATGACGAGAAAATCTTGATGAGTGAATAGGATATTGAACATTTAAGGCTCCATTGTAGAGCGAGGAGTATACCTATTCTAATTTGAGATACCAGTAATGAGCGGGGCTAAATAATCAAGTATGATTTGAAAATTTAGCCCCTTATTTACTGATTATTGGCTGACAATAAATAACGAAAAAGCGAGAGTTCGCTTTTTCGCTGTCCAACCAATATCACTTCAGTGTTGTTACTTAAGTTTAAACTTACTGATCAACGCTTCCAGTTCAGAAACTCGACCATTTAGCCCATGAGTACTGTTTGAACTCTGGTTTGCAAGACTTAGAGATTGCTCAGAGATATCACTGATTGCAGTAATATCCGCAGCAATTTCCTTTGTTACTGCAGTTTGTTCTTCAGCTGCTGTCGCAATAGAGTTAACCATGCTTTGTACGTTGCCAGCACCGGTAACAATAGCCTCTAACGCCACAACCGCTCCAGAACTTTGCTCAACACCGATTTCCACTAGGCGGCAATTATCTTGAGTATAAGTCACCGCTTCTTGTGTACCAGATTGAATCGCTTGAATAATACCTGACACTTCTTGAGTAGCTTTTGTTGTTCTTTCAGCTAAAGCTCTCACTTCATCAGCAACCACTGCGAAACCACGTCCAAATTCACCTGCACGAGCCGCTTCAATCGCTGCATTTAGAGCAAGTAGGTTTGTTTGCTCGGCTATATCTTCAATCACTTTAATAACACTACCGATTTGCTCACCATGCGAACCGAGTGTGTTCATTTGAGTCGACATGTCACTCATCTGATTAGAGACTTGCTGGATGCTTGCAACCATTTCTACAATGACTTTCCGACCATCTTCTGCAGAGGTTTCTGAGCGTCGTGCTTCTTCATAAGTTGAAGTTCCTTGCTGCGCTACTTCTGATATAGTCAAACTCAACTCTTCAGCAGCTGTTGCAATAAGGTTAGCTTTATCAGCTTGAGCAGTCGCACCGCTTACAATGTCTTGGCTAATTGATGAAAGTTCACCAGTCGCCGTTTGCACTTCTTTCGTAACTGTTGAGATAGAACCAATTAGATCCACCAGTGAATTCTGCATTTGGTTCACAGATTGAGCCAAATTCGCTAATTCATCACCAGATTCATCTACAATCGCTTCAGCCGTTAAATCTCCTTCAGCAACTCGTCTTGCTACGCTTTCAAGCTTAGTTAAACGGTTAGTAATCGAACTAGATAAGATATAAGCAATTGCACAACCAAAAACAATCGCAATCGCTGATAAAATCAGGATCGTTCGTTCCATGGTATTAAAGGAGTCATTTAGAGACAGTAGCGAATTATTTGCAGCAGCGCGCTCTAATTCTGATGCTTCATCTAATAACGCCTCAATAGGCATTAAATATTGAGTATACAAAGTTCGTAGTTGATTTATGTTTGACAACAGTTTGTCTTCACTAATATTCGAAATCAGCTTTGACTCAAACTCTTGCGTAAAACGTTGCATCAAATCTTCAATTTTTTCAATTCGACGATAATCTGAAGATCCTTGGTTTTCTAGTTGCTTAGCTTGTCGAATAGCATCGGCAAACTCACCTTTATTCGCACGGTAATCATCAAGTGAACCACTAACAAGAGTAACGCCCCCCATAGCATCACGGTATACGTCACCTGCTTCATCAATGAGGATAAGGTATGTCACTACCTCAGGCACATCATCAGTCCTGATTTCATCAGCAATATTGTGAGACTTACTGACTTCCATCCAAACAATAGCCACTAAGATAACTAAAACCGCAAGTATTGCTCCAAAACCTGCATACAACTTTTTTCTTACTGATAATTTCACACAGCACCTTCCTAGAATAATGGTAGCAGTTACAGTGTACTACCTCATATAACTTATCGACACTTTATGTATTTCCTTTAATCATATTTATAGTCAATATTTAAAATAAATGATGGTTTTCTTTAATAAAGGTTAAATTTTCTTATACGCATAAAAAAACGAGAATCTCGATAGAGATTCTCGTTTAAGTTCATGGCTTTTAAACCGTAGTTAAACTCAATAAGAGAGTTCTAATTAGAACTTCTTAGAAATAACTGCAGAGCCAGCAATGATACCTAAGCCCAGAAGCATGATTGCTCCTTTACCGCTATCAAAGCCTGAAGATACACCCATAAATGCAACGATTGCGATTGCTACAGGAATTACGTATTTCACAAGGTTGTACCAAAGACCAAATAGTGGGAAAGATACTTCACCATCGTTAGTGATTTCTTTCTCAAGGTCTGCACGGTTTAGTCTCCAACCAGCGAAGATACATACCAACATACCGCCAACTGCTAGGAAGATTTTATCTGTTAGCAGGTCGAAGATGTCAAATGCACCAGTATCGAACAATGTTGGACCTAAGCCGCCTAGAGATAGAGAAGCAAAGATACATAGAATAGCCATTACAACACTTGCCGAAAGCACTGCAGTAACACGCTTCATGCCTTTTTCATCGATTAGGTAAGAAACCACTACTTCTAATAGAGATACTGAAGAAGTTAAAGCAGCAACACTTAGACCAATAAAGAACATAAGTGCAAACAGAAGACCAATTACGCCACCCATTTCAGCAAATAACTGAGGTACCACTACGAATACTAGACCTGGACCAGCTGCTGGTTCCATACCGAATGCGAACATTGCTGGGAACATTGCAACACCAGCTAGGATAGCAACACCTGTATCCATTGCGGTAACCATTGCAGTTGTCTGAACTAGGTTCTCTTTCTTCTTAAGGTAAGAACCGTATGTCATCATACAACCCATACCAAGGCTTAGAGAGAAGAACGCTTGACCTAGAGCCGCAAGAATTACATTGCTATCTACTTTAGAAAAGTCAGGGCTGAACAGGAACTCTAAGCCAGCCATTGAACCTGGAAGCATTAAACCTTTGATAGATACAACGATGAGGATAATGAACAGTAAAGGCATTAATACCTTACCTGCTTTCTCAATACCGCCAGAAATACCCTTCATTACGATAATAATGTTTAGTAGTAAGTATGCGCCCATCCACATTAGTGGTTGGATAGGATCAGAGATGAAACCACCAAAGCTGTCACCGATTGCTTCAGGTGTATCAAGAAGACCACCAGCAATTTTACCGATATAAGCGATAGACCAGCCACCTACTACAGGGTAGAAACCCATAATAAGTAGACCACTGACTACGCCAATCACACCAGCGAATGTCCAGCGGCGATCTGTCGATTTAAAAGCGCCAACCGCAGATTTTTGTGTATGACGGCCAATAGCAAATTCAGTCAGCATAACGCTGAAACCAATAAAGATTACAAAAAACAGGTAAATTGCAACGAATGCACCGCCGCCACTTTCGCCTGCAGTGTAAGGGAACTTCCAAATGTTACCTAGACCAACAGCAGAACCTGCTGCGGCCATTACGAAGCCAAGTTTTGAGCCCCATGTGTCACGGGAATTTGTAGATGGGTTAGTAGCCACGCTCTCTCCAGATATATTTTATGTTGTGTTGTGTTTGCTTGAGTTTGGCGTCTTAAAAGATGAAGTGTAAAAATTTAAGTACACTTTATAAAAGTACGATTGACGCTCGTTGTGTAGCAAGTAAAACAGTTTCAGATTAAAATTGGAAGCCCGCACCGTATAAATTCCCACCTAGATGTTAATTTATATGTTTAAATGCCGACTTTTCGTACAAACCAATCGTTTTCGTCTTAGTTTAACTAAAACTTAACAACTTTCCTCTATTTACAGCCTTTACTCTAACTTGTAAACAGTTTGTTGCTTTTTATAAATTCGTTACAACTAAAATTCCAATAGCTTTAAAATACTATTACTATCTAAGTGTCTCTTTTTTCGAGTATTTGCATGTGGATAAGGTTTATCATTTTCTAACTATCGCTTCACTGGTGCTGTATTGGATTCTCGTTGCAGGTGTCACGCTTCGAGTTGTTCTTAAAAGACGAGCTGTCAGTGTGTCTCTCGCGTGGTTGATGGTCATTTACATCGTTCCAATCGTTGGCGTTGCCTGCTATTTTTTGTTCGGAGAGCTCAACTTAGGTAGAAAACGAGCAGAACGAGCAAAACAAATGTTTACCCCTTTTGGAGATTGGTTCAGACAACTGAATCACTGCCAAGCACATTTACCTGCTCAAGTCGGCTCACCTATCCATAAAATTGATGAGCTTTGCAATAATCGAATGGGTATTCCTGCTTTAAGTGGTAATACACTTTCCCTACAAGCATCCCCCGATGAAATACTCCGCTCCATAATCAAAGACATAGAAAGTGCACAAACCAGCATCAAAATGGTCTTTTATATCTGGCATCCTGGAGGTTTAGCTGACTCTGTCGCCTCTGCTTTAATCCAAGCATCCAAGCGAGGTGTGGAAGTTAAGGTGTTACTTGATTCCGCTGGAAGCCCTAGATTTTTTAGGAGTCACTGGAATTCAATGATGAAAGATGCCGGTATTCATGTAGTACAAGCATTAGAAGTAAGCCCTTGGCGTATCTTTTTGAGAAGGTTAGATCTTAGGCAGCACAGGAAGATCATTGTGATCGACGAATCCATTGCGTATACCGGTTCTATGAATATGGTAGACCCCGCTCATTTCAAACAATGTGCAGGCGTTGGGCAATGGGTAGACATAATGGTGCGAGTAACAGGACCAACGGTGAATGTACTATCAGCCATTCATGGCTGGGATTGGGAAGTAGAGACGGGTGACCGTATTCTTCCTCAACTTCCCGAATGCCAAATTGACGACTCAGAGGCTCAACACCCTGTTCAAGTTGTACCTTCCGGCCCCGGCATGCCTGAACATATGATATTGCAGGTATTGAGTATCGCGATCAATCAATCCAACAAATCGGTACGCATTACCACACCCTACTTTGTTCCTAGCGCAGACTTACTTGAAATCTTGAAGATGACAGCCCAGAGAGGAGTCAATGTTGAACTTATCATTCCTCATATTAATGACTCTATAATGGTTAAATGGGCATCCAAAGCTTTCTATACTGAATTATTAGAAGCTGGAGTGAAAATCTATGAATTTCATGGCGGGTTACTTCATACGAAATCGGTAGTCATTGATGAAGAGTTTTGTTTAGTGGGGACTGTCAATATTGATATGCGTAGCTTGTGGCTGAACTTTGAAGTAACGCTAGCAGTTGATGACGTGAAATTCACTACTGAACTGTCTCAACTTCAACAATCATATATAGATAATTCGTATTGCGTGGATTTGGAAAATTGGAATAAACGAGGTTTACCCGCACGATTTTTTGAAAGGCTATTCTACCTTTTTAACCCGCTACTCTAGCTATTTAACCCGCCACTCTAGCCAGTATCTAAGTTCTTATACTCGACTCTAAGAGCAAAAGAACTAACTACTGCTATTAGTCGATTGAAGGACGAAAGCTTCTAAACTTCCCTTCAATCGCCCAATTGTTTCTTATCTCTTATCTTCATTCATAATCACAACTTGCACTGCCTGCCACCTTTAAACCATCGTTTTTGGTGTGTTGGGCTGAAATTTTGTTCTAAATAGGAAAAAGTCATTATTAGCTATTGCATTCACGCCTCCCTACATGCTTTAAATAGACCATAACTGATTGATAAGGAATTCATAGCATGTCTGAAAGTAAGACAACCAAACTCATAACTGCTGGTCGCGATAAAAGATGGACAAATGGTGTGGTTAACCCACCGGTTCAACGTGCTTCAACAGTTGTGTTTAATACAGTCGAAGAAAAGCATAAAGCAACCGTCAACCGTGCTAACAAAACTCTTTTCTACGGTCGTCGTGGTACGAATACTCATTTTGCTTTCCAAGATGCAATGGTTGAAGTCGAAGGTGGTGCTGGCTGTGCACTTTACCCATGTGGTACCGCTGCCATCTCAAATGCTATTTTGTCTTTTGTGAAAACAGGTGATCACCTCTTGATGGTTGATACTTGCTATGAACCTACACGTGATTTCTGCGATACCATGCTGAAGAAAATGGGGGTCGAAACGACTTACTACGCCCCAACTATTGGAGAAGGTATTCGTGACCTTATTCAAGAAAACACCACGGTTTTATTCACGGAATCTCCTGGTTCTGTAACCATGGAAGTACAAGATATCCCTACTTTGTCACGCATTGCTCATGAAACTGATATTGTCGTTATGCTTGATAATACTTGGGCTGCTGGTGTGAATTTCTCTCCTTTTGAATTTGGCGTTGATATCTCTATTCAAGCTGCGACCAAATACATCGTCGGTCACTCTGATGTCATGCTAGGTACAGCCGTTGCTAATGAAAAATGTTGGGAACAGCTACGCGAGCAAAGTTACCTAATGGGACAATGTGTATCTCCTGATGATGCTTACCTTGGTTTAAGAGGCATTCGCACTCTTGATGTAAGATTACGTCAACATGCAGAAAGCAGCCTTAAAGTAGCAAAGTGGCTGCAAAGTAGACCTGAAGTCGACCATGTTCGTCACCCTGCTCTTGAAACTTGCCCTGGGCACCAGTTTTTTAATCGTGACTTTACTGGTGGTAACGGTCTGTTTTCTTTTGTACTAAAATCTTCTTACCCAAGAGCGACAACGGCACTACTAGATGGTATGAAACACTTCAGTATGGGTTATTCATGGGGAGGGTTTGAAAGCCTAATCCTAGCTAATGAACCAAAAAGCTTTGATAGCTTGAGAACCGTGGCACATCCACAATTTGAAGGCACTTTGATACGTGTTCATATTGGTCTAGAAGATGTTAATGACCTAATCGCTGATCTAGAACGCGGCTTAGAAAGACATAATGCGCTAGTACTGGAACGCGAATCAAATGCTAGCTAGTTTTTTGAAAGACTGAGCTCTAGCGAAATAAGTTTTTGAGATTGGATTATAAGAAAAGCCGCAGTTAACAAATCTGCGGCTTTCTTTATAGCTTTATAGCTTTATAGCTTTATAGCTTTATAGCTTAGCAAAGCACGGAATTTATCTTTTGGCGCAATTCACCATATGATCATTCACCATGCCCATTGCTTGCATGAATGCATAACATATGGTTTCTCCTACAAACTTGAAACCGCGCTTTTTCAGGAACTTACTCATTTGTTTTGACTCTTCGGTAGAAGTTGGAACATCACTCATATCTTCCCAGTGATTAACCATTTGCTTTCCGTCTACAAACTGCCACAAAGCATTGGATAACGAACCGAACTCTTTCTGTAGCTCAATAGCAGCACGAGCATTATTGTAAACTGATGCAATTTTCCCTTTATGCTTAACAACATCAAAGCTTTCGATAATACGCGGTACTTCCTCTTCATTTAAATCTGCTAACTTTAGTAAATCATAATTTTCAAATGCAGCTCTATAACCTTCGCGCTTTTTCAAAATAGTGATCCAACTAAGACCCGCTTGAGCACCTTCAAGGGTTATGAATTCAAATAGCACTTGATCATCATAAACAGGGATACCCCATTCTTTATCGTGGTATTCACGCTCTAATTCATGCTTCAAAGCCCAAGCACATGTTTGATGTCCACTTTCCTGTTCAGTGTTAAATTCTTCGTTTAATAAGCTCATACAATATCCATAAAAATGCCCCTAAGTCGGGGCATTCAGTTATCTATTTATGCAACTTTAATATTGTGGAATATTCGGTACAAAACCGGCACAACAATTAACGTTAACACTGTTGCAAAACCAAGACCGAACATGATGGTTACAGCCATAGGTTTAAAGAAAATATCAGGTAGTAGCGGGATCATACCTAAAATTGTTGTAATTGCTGCCATACAAACTGGGCGAACACGGCTCAGGGCTGCATCAACAACGGCAATATAAGGATCTTTACCAGATTTCATCTCAATTTCAATTTGATCCAGTAACACAATCCCGTTCTTGAGCAACATACCCGACAAACTTAGGAACCCAAGCAGTGCCATAAAGCCAAACGGTGTATCTAAGGCTAACAACCCTGTAGTTACCCCTATTACTGCTAATGGCACCGTTAGCCAGACAATCAAAGGCTCTTTGACGGAGTTAAATAGGAAGACTGTAATCAAGAACATGAATAAGTAGCCAAGTGGCATTGTCGTAAACAAAGAGGCTTGCGCGTCACGAGATGATTCATACTCCCCGCCCCACTCTAATGAGTAGCCAGAAGGCATTTCAATTGCTTCAATTTGCGGCTGTAAGCGTTTTTGAAGCGTTGATGCAGTTTCTTCTCCCAACAAATCAGGGTCTGCCATTACCGTCAGCATACGCTTTCTGTTCTTACGAACAATCAACGGGTCTTCCCAAATTAGTTCGTAGCCTAAAGTCACTTGCTGCAATGGAATGTATTCGCTTAATGCAGGGCTCCAAATTTTCATGCCTTCGATGTTACGAATATCAACTCGCTCATCTTCAGGTAGACGAGCCACAATTGGCATCAATGTTGTGCCATCACGGTATACACCGACAGATTTACCAGAGAATGACATCGCAAGAAACTCATCGACATCTGATTTACTGATACCATAGCGACGCGCTTGGCTTTCATTAAATTGAGGTTCCAAGACTTTGGTTCTTTCACGCCAGTCATGACGTACATTATATGCACCAGCATCGGCATACATAATATCCATAACTTGTGATGCTAGTGAACGTAATACAGTTGGATCAGAACCTACAATTCTTGCTTCAATTTTTGCACCACCACCTGGACCTAACTCTATCTTCTTAAGTTTGTAGTTAATTTCAGGGAACTGCGCATTAACGTGTTCACGAAAGCGAATCATTAACTGATCAAGAACTTCGTAATCTTTCACTCGAACCGTAATTTCACCATAACCAGCGTAACTTTTTTCAGGAGCGTAAGTAAGCATGAAACGCTGCAAACCTTTACCCGCAGTTGTAGTGATATGGTCTACTTCATCTTGTTCTGATAACCAACCTTCTAGAACTTTAAGCTTAGTATTAGTCGCTCGAATGTCTGTACCTTCAGGCATCCAAACATCAACTTGGAACATTGGAGTAGTAGAAGATGGGAAGAACGCTTGCTTAACAAACATAAAACCATACAAGCTCACAGCTAAGCCGACAATTAATACAATTACGGTTAACCAAGCTCGTTTCATACAAAATTCTAGGAAGTTTTTGTACACGACAAAAACCATTCCTTTGTAAGGATCATTGTCTTCACCGCCACCATCAATTTTTTGCCCCTTAAAGAACATATTGGCAAAGAATGGCGTGATTGAAATAGCTGTGAACCAGCTAAGCATCAACGAGATAAGCAATACCGTAAATAGTGTTCCACAATACTCACCGGTCGCATCTTGAGACAGACCAATTGGCGCAAAAGCCGTTACCGCAATAACAGTCGCACCTAGTAGTGGCCATTTAGTTTGCGTCACAATATCAGTCGCCGCTTGTAAACGTGTCCTGCCTTTTTGTGTTCCTATTAGTATCCCTTCGACCACCACTATGGCGTTATCCACCAGCATACCTAACGCAATAACTAGCGCCCCTAACGAGATTCGTTGAAGGTCGATTTTGAAGTATTGCATGAATATAAAGGTGCCAAATACGGTCAGTAGAAGTATCAACCCGATCAATAGACCAGAACGAAGCCCCATGAAGAACAATAGTACAATAATTACGATTGCAACCGCTTGACCAAGGCTGACCACAAAGCCACTTACAGATTTGTCTACTTCTTTCGGTTGATTATAAACTTCAGCAATATCGATACCAATTGGCTGTTGGAACTTAAGCTCTGCTAAGCGTCGGTCAAACATTTCACCAACCGCTACAACGTTAACACCTTGTGCAAAGGACACACCAAGGTTTAGAGCCAACTTTCCGTTATAGCCGATAATATTACTTGGTACTTCAACATAACCTCTCGTGACTTCAGCAACATCTTTTAGATAAATAAGACCTTGCGCGCCACCTTCCGTCAGGATCAAATCACCTAACTGTTCAACATTTTTAAACTCACCAGTAGGATGGATCCGAATAAACTCATCACCGATTCTCACCGCGCCAGCATCAGATACAACATTTTGAGTCGATAATAAATTGAATACTGTTGAGGGTGATAAGCCCAACGAACTGATGCGTTTCATCGATATTTCAATGAACACCTGCTCTTGCTGTTGACCAGAAACAGAAACTTTACTGACGCCATCAACTAATTCAAGTTCACGCCTTAGGTAGTCAATATAATCAAGTAACTCTTTATAGCTGTAACCTTCACCTGTAACCGCTAACAAAATCCCGTATACATCACCAAAGTCATCAATGACCTGAGGCGTATTTACCCCCGGAGGCAGTTGCCCATCCAAATCATTAACTTTACGACGCAGTTCATCCCAAATTTGGGGCAAATCATCAGGGCCATAGTTGTTTTTCATTGTCACCGTTATTTGGGACAAGCCACGGCTGGAAATAGAGTTCACTTCATCAACATACGTTAATTGCTGAATCGCTTTCTCTAATGGATAAGTCACCTCTTCTTCAACTTGCTGAGGCGTAGCACCAGGATAAGAAGTGACTACCATGGCATCTTTGATGGTAAAGGCCGGGTCTTCTAAACGTCCCAATCCGAAAAATGCTGAGACACCACCAATTAAAAAGATCAGTGCGAGCATCCAACTAATAACTTTGTTACGGATGAAATAGGCCGCAACACCAGTAATTTCATCGTCTGTTTGAGGCTTATTATTAATATCACTCATTACCCGTCTCCTGAGACAATACTTCCACTGTCATTCCGTCTCTTAACCTTGATAACCCAGCAGTTACGATGGTTTGTCCTAACTCTAATCCACTGATAACTTGCAGCGTCTTTTGATTCGCTTTCCCTATTTCAACTTGTTGCTTGGAAACGGTACTATCTTGATTAACAACCCATACATACGATTGCTTTCTATCTAATGTATCGCCATCTGCATTGAAAATAGCTTCAATTGGAATAAGAACACCAAGATTAAGTTTTAGCCCCATGTTGCGACCGCTCGAAGTCACTTCTACTGCCATACCATCAAGAATATATTCAGTTTCAGGCATTGGAAGTGACAAAGTAACGGTGAAAGTTCCTGTCGTTGGATCTGGCTCTGTAGTGAACTCTTTAATAGACGCTTTATATTCATTGCCACTTGGCACACGAACTAAAGCATCTACTTTTGCCGTGCTCGCTTGGCTAGGTTGGTTAACATAAATTTGATCAGGTAATTGGATGACGACTTCCACATCTTCTACGCTATGAATATTCACAATTTGCTGACCGACTTGTATATTTTCAAACTGATCAACACTGACACGAGAAATAATCCCGTCAACTGGAGCTCGAAGCTTAGTGAATGATAAACGCAGTTTTGCCAGTTCTAGCTCTGAAAAAGCAATTTGTCGCTGAGCCGCTATCTCATCAAATTGAGATTTAGCTAATAGGCCTTTTTTCACAAGTGGGCTTGAACGTTTATATTGGCTATCAATTACGGTAAATCTAGCGCGAGCGTTATCAACATCTAGCTTATAATCCGTAGGATCAAGCTCAGCAAGAATGTCACCTTGGTTGACTCTTGCCCCTTCTTTGATCGTAAGTTTGTTAATTTCACCAGACACACGGAAACTAAGGTGTGACTTTTCAGCCGCATTCGCCACCGCAGGGAAATACAATTTGTCATGCTTATCTGACTTTTGGATCTCTATTGCTTTCACTTTTGGTGTGGCAACCACTGATTCCGTTCTGCTATCACTACATGCACTCAAGAAAGCTAGGCTGGATAAACACGCTATCGTTTTAAAATGCTTCATACTATAGCCCCCTTTCCTTAACCCACTCGCGAACTTTAATACCCGCTTCTATACCATTAACACCAGAAGTGACGATTCTATCGCCATCATTCAAACCGGATAAAATATGGTGCTGTTCGTCTAAATTCACATTTGCTTTTTCAACAATACCTTCACTGTCTACTCGCCAAACGGACGTTTTTCCATTTTCATTAACAATTGCTGTTTTAGGGATACGAGTTGCCGACTGCTTCTCCGCAACGACAGTCACATTTCCAGACATACCCGGCAAAATCCCCACATCAGTTGGGCGTTCCATCACCATAGTAACTTTATAAGAGCCAGTTTTTGGATCCGCTTCGGTATCCACTTCTTGGAAAGTAAGTGGGTAACTGTTCTGTGGAAAAGCATCAAATACCATTGTTGCTGTTGTTTCAACACCTGTCGAAAAGCGATTTAAGAGTTGGTCAGGTAGAAGAAAAACTACTTTTAGGATCTGATTCGTTTGAATATTCATGACACCTTTCTTGGCGCTGATGTACTCGTGATTTTCGGCCGGAATTAAAGATACGGTGCCGTCATAAGGCGCGACAAGACGCGTATAACGCAAGTTAGCTTTAGCTTGTTCAAGAACAGCTCGCGCTGAGTTATGGTTCGCTTTAGCTTGGTCAAAATCTTGTTCTGAGACAACACGATCTTTACGGAGTTTTTTGGAACGCTGATATTGAACATCAGCCAATTTGAAATTTGCACGCGCTTGTTTTTCAAGCAGCTGATACTCATCAGGATTTAATGCAGCTAAAACATCGCCCTTCGATACAGCTTGACCCGCTGTTACGTCAATACTTTCTAGCAAACCAGGGACACGAAAAGCTAACACTGCTTTATCACCGGCTTCTGTTGTCGCGGGGAAGTCTCGTTCAAAATTGTTGTTACCAACGGAGACAGTGAATAATTTAGCGGGGCGAGATTCAGGTTCGGGAACCGGGGGAAGCTCCTTACCACACCCAGACAACCCTGTTATGGTCATCAAAAGGACTAGGGAGGCTTTATACATTGGCGATCATCCATATCTAGAAATATTCTATAACATAGATTAATCATTTGAAACTTACCAGTTGATAGGATGATTTAACGCTGAAAATTGTCAAAAAAAATAACGGCTTGGATAATATTCACCCAAACCGTTACTTTGATATCAACCAGTAAACCAGTTACATGTTTTTAAATTCTCGATTCACCTTAAATGCATCAGAAGTAACATAGGCTTCCATGTTTCTTACTGTCTGCTCAAGATGTTCAAAGTCACCTTCTAAAGTCGTGAGTAACGACTCAGCAGACTGACCTTGTTCCCATGGCTTATTTTTCAGTTTGTGTTCTTGTTTCGCCTTGAGTTCATTCACATATTGAGTAGGCTGCTTCTCTAGCATAAACGTCATAGCTACATACGCTAGGATAACTAAAAAGCTCCCACCTAATAAAGCCGCTGATATCACTAAAATCCTAACTAACCACACTTCGAGACCAAAGAAATTAGCCATGCCAGCACAAACACCTGACAGCTTCCCATTAATCGGATCTCGATATAAGTCTCTACTCATAATTTCGTCTCCAGCTTGGGGACTCCGCATCTAGAATTTTTTCAAGCGTTTTTACCCTGTCTTGCATCGCTTCTGCGCGCTCAGACAATACATTTAGACGCTCTAGATCCTCAGTTGATAGACCATCTCCAGATTTGCGCTTACTGCGATAGTGTAAAAAGAGCCACAGCGGAGCAACAAATATCAAAAATACGGTCAGCGGTCCGGCAATCAGAAATGTTGACATATAAAGCTCCTCAGTTATTTATCGCGGTTTTCAACTTGCTGCTTTAGTTTTTCTAGCTCTTGCTCAATGGCATCTTGTGCTTGTAGTTCTGCAAATTCTTGATCAAGTGATTTTGCATTGCCTGTTTTAGCATACACGTCAGCTTCTGCTTCAAGTTCATCAACTTTACGAGAGTATTGTTCAAACTTAGCCATTGCTTCATGTGAACGACTTGAGTGTAGGTGCTTCTGTACATCTCGTCGGTTAGTTGCCGCTTGATTACGAATTGCTAACGCTTGTTGTTTGGCGCGTGTTTCTGCAATTTTTGTTTCCAACTTACCGATTTCACCAGTTAATTTTTCGATGGTTTCTTCAACTAACGTTTGCTCTGTGTGTAGACCTTTAATTAAGTCTTCTAACTTTTTCTTTTCAATCAGTGCTGCTCTTGCAAGATCTTCACGATTTCTGGTCAAGGCTAGCGTCGCTTTATTCGCCCATTCAGCAATTTGAGAATCCATACCTTCCACTCTTCGAGCCAATTCTTTTTTGTCGGCAATGGCTTTTGCTGAGTTAGTGCGAACTTCCACTAAGGTATCTTCCATTTCCTGAATAATAAGACGAATCATCTTTTCAGGGTCTTCGGCTTTATCAAGTAAAGCACTAATGTTTGAGTTAACAATGTCTGCGAAACGAGAAAAAATACCCATGGGGTTCTCCTTAAAATAATTGACCGCTGGTTAAAACACTTCAGCTATTGTTAAGCCTAAATCAGTGTTTCATAAACTTGTTTAGCTACTATCTAGTATCAATTCGCGTGCCAAGTTTAAATTTGTTATTTTTCAATAAGATAAACTTACCAACTCTTTTCACACAATCATGATATGATGAAATAAACCATTTTTTGGTTATTTTAACCAAGCGAATTAATGAAAACTACCTTAGTCACTATTAACACTACCAAGGTTTTAATCCAACTTATTTCCAATTGAAAGGCCACAGTATGCAGCAGAACCTTATTGGTGAGTCACCCACTTTTCTTTCTGTACTCGATAAAGTTTCTCAGCTTGCCCCTATTGAAAGACCAGTACTCATAATAGGTGAAAGAGGAACAGGTAAAGAGTTAATTGCTCAACGTCTACACTACCTTTCAAAACGTTGGGATCAACCTTTAGTCACTTTAAACTGCTCAACTTTAAGTGAGGGATTGATTGACTCGGAACTATTTGGACATGAATCAGGCTCATTCACAGGGTCTAAAGGTCGCCACCAAGGACGTTTTGAAAGAGCAGAAGGCGGCACATTATTTTTAGATGAACTCGCAACCGCACCGCTATCAGTACAAGAGAAGCTACTTAGAGTCATAGAGTATGGTCAATATGAACGCGTTGGCGGACAAAAAATATTGAATGCGAATGTTCGTCTAGTATGTGCAACCAACGCTGACTTACCTCAACTTGCGCAGATAGGTGAATTTCGAGCAGATTTACTCGATAGGCTTGCCTTTGATGTCATTTCCATTCCACCACTTAGAGAACGAAAAGAAGACATACTCTTACTTGCGGAGCATTACGCAATTAGGATGTGCCGCGAACTTCAACTGGATTTATTCATTGGTTTTTCAGATGCCGCTCTACAATCATTGCTTGATTACCACTGGCCAGGGAATGTTCGAGAGTTAAAAAATGTAGTTGAGCGAGCAATATATCAAAATGGAAAGTCCGATTACCCTATCGACTCATTAGTTTTCGACCCGTTTAAGCAAACTTGGGGACAAAAAGATGAAGGTTCAGAACATACGGACAGCCTTTCACAAAACCCTGACAATAATGCCACCAACAGCCATACTTCATTAGGTAATAGCTTTTCATTTCCATTAAATTATAAAGCGTGGCAAGAACAGCAAGATGTTCATCTGCTCACACAAGCATTAGAACAAAGTAAATATAATCAGAAGGATGCTGCCGAATTATTAGGTCTCAGCTACCACCAACTTAGAGGCATGGTAAGAAAATATGCGATTGTTGGGCAAACTGGCGACAAATCGTAGGTATAAATAGATAATCATTTGGAGCGAAATAAATAAAATGATAAATTGTCCGGCTCTTGAGGCATCTTATAAGCTTCGTTTCAAAAAGTATTTCTTTCTATGAAAGTATTATCCAGATTAGTGTTCGGTCTTTGTACGGTTGGTCTTTTAGCTGGCTGCGGAAAAGAGGTGGACCATGAGAAGATCCGCGAAAAAGGTTTTGTCTATTGTGGGCAAGGTAACCCAAATACCTTTAATCCGCAGTTAGTGGATAGCGGCATAACTTCTGAGTCACTCAGCCCTCAAATATTCGACACGCTTTTGCAGTTAGACTCTGGTACATACAGACCTACCGCAAACTTAGCGACTCACTGGAAAGTGGATAAGTCGGGTACGGAATATACCTTTCATTTAAGACCAAATGTCGAGTTTCAAACAACTGAATGGTTCACACCAACAAGATCTTTGAACGCTCAAGATGTAGTGTTTAGCTTCCAGAGAATTTTCGACACTTCTCACCCATATCATTATGTCGGTGGTGGTCTGTATCCTTGGTTTGCAGGCATTGATTTCCAAAATTCTTTGGTCGATGTAGTTGCCCTTGATGATTTAACGGTCAAGTTCACCCTTAGCCACCCAAATAACTCATTTTTGAATAATATCGCGACAAGTTACGCCGTCATTCATTCTAAGGAATATGCTAATCAGCTTGAGCTTGAAGACGAAAAAGGTCAACTAGATGCTTTCCCAGTAGGAACTGGACCATTTTATTTAAGTGAATATCAAATTAATGACCTTGTCAGGCTTAAAAAGCACGATAAGTATTGGAAAAATGAGGTCAAGATGGACCAAGTTGTCTTTGATACCTCACAGCGCGGGACTGGCACATTAGCAAAATTACTGCGTAATGAATGTGACGTACTCAACTCGCCAATTTCGAGTCAGATTCCCATTATTCAAGCGAGAGAAGAACTTAAAATAAGCGCGACGCCTGCGGTTAATGTCTCTTTCATTGCCTTAAATACAGTGCACCCAGCACTGAATGATTCTCGAGTGCGAAAGGCCCTGAATCTTGCAATCAATCGCCAAAACATCCTGGACTCTGTCTACTACGGCACAGGAACTAAAGCTTATACCTTACTTCCCCCAACCTCTTGGGCTTACCCTAAAGACAGCGTACATGTTCGTTACGATCGCAACTATGCCATTGCTTTACTGAGGGAAGCAGGAGTAGAGCAAGGTCTCAAGCTCACTATGTGGGTTCCTTTGGAACCTAGAGCTTATAACCCAAGTCCGCGTAAAACGGCAGAGTTAATTCAGGCAAATTTAGCCGACATTGGAGTTGAATTGAAACTGTTCACTGATGACCGTTTTGACCGTACTCAATTGTCTTCCATATCCTCAACAGATCTACTGTTAACGGGTTGGATTGGAAATACTGGTGATCCTGACAACTTCTTACGACCGTTGCTTTCATGCAGTTCAGACAGAGCAGGTCTAAATGTTGCAATGTGGTGTAACTCAGATTTTGATTTTCTACTCGACCTCGCATTGGAGATCAATCAACAAAGGCATCGCGTGAATTTGTATCACCAAGCTCAAAACATACTAAATGAAGAGTTTCCTGTAATTCCATTAGCGCATGGCGTTCAATTCCGAGTTCACGACACTTCGCTAAGTGGTTTTAAACAGAGCCCATTTAATTCGCAGCCTTTTGATCAAGTTGTTCGGGAGCCTAAATAATGTTTTGGTATACATTAAGACGAATCAACCTCTTCGTTATTACACTCGCTATTCTGACTTTGGTTGGCTTCTCTTTACTGCGTTTAGACCAGACTTCCCCATGGGCAATTCAAGACTTTTGGCCCGGTTGGGTTAACTACATCGGTGAGCTATCGACACTAAACTTTGGTATCAGTAAGCATGGTGTACCTATTATTGATGAGCTCGCCATTGTCTTTCCAGCCACATTAGAACTGTGTTTTTTTGCATTTGTCCTCGCCCTATCATTAGGCATCCCTTTCGGGACAATTGCTGGAATGAGGCAAGGAAAATTCATTGATACGGTAATCTCATTCACCTCAATGTCAGGCTACTCCGCTCCTATTTTTTGGGTCGCTTTATTGATGATCATGATATTTTCCCTAAACTTTGAAGTCTTTCCTGTTGGAGGGCGCTATGACCTTCTTTATGAAATTCAGCACGTTACAGGTTTTGCTATTATTGATGCTTTCTTTTCTGAAGGTAAGTATCGAGCGCATGCGTTAGAAAGTGTTATCCAGCATATGGTGTTACCTTGTTTAGTTCTTGCACTAGCTCCTACTACTCAAGTTATCCGGTTAATGAGAAGTTCCGTTGCAGAAGTCATGACGGAAAACTACATTCGAGCGGCTCGAATTAAGGGTTTATCAACGCGAGAAATTGTTACTCAGCACGTATTAAGAAATGCTATCCCACCTATTATCCCAAAGGTTGGGGTACAGCTTTCCAGTATGCTCACTTTAGCAATAATCACTGAATCGATTTTTAACTGGCCAGGTATCGGCAGATGGTTGCTGGATGCTTTATCCAATCAAGACTATGTCTCAATTCAAGCTGGAGTTATGGTCGTGGCGACCCTTGTACTCACTGCTAACATTTTATCTGATTTGCTGGGTGCGGCGATAAACCCTCTGGTAAGGAAGGAATGGTATGCTAACAAATAATGTTTACCAAGAAGAACAAATACCAACCCAATATGAACGGTTTTGGCGCAGCTTTCGTGGTAATAACCTCGCGATGTTTGGACTATGGTGTTTAGCCTTTATCGTAATTATTACAGTCACCTCCCCTTGGCTTGCTCCTCATGATGCACAAGATCAGACAGGTCATCTACTGATCCCGCCATCTTGGGACCCAGCTGGCACTGTTGAGTATTTTTTAGGAACCGACGATCTTGGGCGAGATATTTTATCCCGTTTAATTATTGGTTCTCAGCTGACTTTTGGTGCCGCCGTCATCATAACGACTATTGCGGCTGTCGTTGGGTGTTTAATTGGCGTGCTCGCAGGTATGACTCGTGGGCTACTTTCAAGCACCCTTAATCACCTTCTTGATACTGTAATGTCCATTCCATCTCTCCTCCTAGCAATTATTTTCGTTGCTTTTCTGGGGTTTGGGGAATTCAATATTTTACTCGCGATTTGTTTGGCTTTAATACCAAGGTTTATTCGCTCTGTTTATATTGCGGTTCATACTGAAGTAGAGAAAGATTATATCCTTGCTTCAAGGTTGGACGGGGCAAACGACTTCTACCTACTTTGGAATTCCATCTTACCTAATATACTTACAGTAGTTGCTTTGGAAGTGACATTGGCACTCTCAGTTGCGATTTTGGATATCACTGCTTTGGGCTTTTTAGGTCTAGGTGCACAAGCTCCGAGTACTGAATGGGGTTCTATTCTTGGAGACTCTGTAGAATTGATTTACTTAGCACCTTGGACCGTTACTTTACCCGGACTCGCCATCATGTTTACAGTAATTGTTATCAACTTAGTTGGTGAAGGCGTGCGCCAAGCCCTCAATGCGGGAATCGAATAATGCCATTACTGGATATCCGACACCTAACGATTGAAATTGAAACCCCTCAAGGGTTAGTCAAAGCGGTTGACCGCATGAGTATCACTCTCAATGAAGGTGAGATCAGGGGACTAGTAGGTGAGTCTGGATCAGGAAAAAGTTTAGTTGCTAAAGCGATTGTGGGCGTTTGCAAAGAAAACTGGAAGGTAACGGCTGATAGAATGCGCCTCGGCAGCATAGATTTATTGCAGCTTACTCCGAAAGAAAGACGCCGTGTTATTGCTAGTGATATTGCCATGATTTTCCAAGAGCCATCAACTTGCCTTGACCCATCAGAAAAAGTGGGGCGTCAGCTTATCGAAGCCATCCCATCACGATCTTTTGATGGTAAATGGTGGGAACGTTTTAAATGGCGTAAAAAGCAAGCGATAGGTTTACTGCATAAAGTGGGTATAAAAGATCACTCTCGCCTGATGGATAGCTATTCTTATGAACTTACAGATGGAGAGTGCCAAAAAGTAATGATTGCGATGGCTATTGCCGCTAAACCAAAAATACTCATTGCTGACGAACCAACGAATGACTTAGACCCTATTACACAGTCACAAATATTGCGCCTTTTGAGTCGCATGAACCAAGTAAACAACACTACCATTGTGTTGATTGGACATGATTTAACAACCATCACTCAGTGGGCAAACCGAATTACAGTAATGTACTGTGGTCAATCTGTTGAGTCTGCAGATACTGCAAAGATTCTCTCAGTCCCGAAACACCCTTATACGGTTGCTTTACTAAAAGCGATGCCTGATTTCAGTGATTGGATTCCTCATAAAGAAAAACTCCAATCTTTACCTGGCTCTATTCCCCCACTACAGCATTTACCTATAGGGTGTAGGCTTGGTCCTCGCTGCCCATATGCTCAAAGGCAATGTGTAGAAATACCTTATACAAAACGAGTCAAAAATCATAAGTTTAGCTGCCACTTCCCTTTAAATATGGAGAAGAAAAAGAAATCATGAGTGCACTATTAGAAGTCAACGGATTAGCAAAAGACTTTACAACACGCTCTGGTCTTTTCCGCAAAAAGATCCACCATGCTGTAAAACCAGTAAGTTTTACTTTAGAGGCAGGACAGACTATCGGGTTTATTGGGCAAAATGGATCGGGGAAATCTACTTTAGCACGCATGCTTTCTGGGATGGTGGAACCAACTTCCGGTGAAATAAGAGTCAATGGTGAGAAATTAGAACACAAAGATTACTCTACTCGCTGTAAATTAATTCGAATGATCTTCCAAGATCCCAATACGTCTTTAAACCCAAGAATTCAGATTGGTCGAATACTTGAAGGTCCATTAAAACGAAACACCAACATGACACCTGAAGCTCGCATGAGGCGCGTAAAAGACACACTTCTGCGAGTTGGTCTGCTTCCTGAACATGCGTATTTTTACCCTCAGATGCTTGCGACAGGTCAAAAGCAAAGGGTCTGTCTTGCTAGAGCTTTAATCTTGCAGCCGTCTATCATCGTCGCGGATGAAGCTCTTAACGGGCTTGATATGGCGATGCGTTCTCAAATCATCAACCTCTTTCTTGAGCTTCAAGAAGAGATGGGAGTGTCATTTGTTTACGTTTCTCAACATATTGGCGTAGTAAAACACATCACAGATAAGATCATGGTCATGCATGAAGGGAATGTTGTAGAGTCCGGCAATACACAGCAAGTACTCACTGAACCGTCTCATCAAATTACACAGAGATTAGTAGAAAGCCATTTCTTCAAAGCTCCGAGTCATTTGTCCAAGTGTAAATAGAACAAATAAAAACAATAGATAGTAGTTTAACGAATTGAAGTGAACACTTTCACTTCAATTCTCGTCTGAGGTATTACGTTTGAATCCAGCTAACAACATAAAAACTGCTAAGTTATTAGAGCTTCGATGATTCGGCTTATATACATGCTAACTTTATTACTTTCGACTTTGTCCTTTCCAAGCTTGGCTACAGGGCTAACTTGGCTTGACCCCAAATTTGTCGAGACTGCCTTTTATGAGGTGGCATTAAAAAATGAATATTCAAAAGGTCAAAAATCACTGACCAAATGGAATCAACCATTAAAGATTTGGATTCAGCATAAAGTTACAGATAAAGATCTTCATCAAGAGTTAGTTGAACTTCATCTCGCTCACCTTTCAACTATTACGGGTCTGAACATCACGATTGTGAACCAAAAGTCTGAAGCCAATATAAAATGGGTGTTCACTTCGGAATCTACTTGGTATCAAGACGCAAAGAATGCAATAGGTATTAAATCTACGGATCACCTAAAAACCGCTATTTGTACAGCTGGTTACCAAATGAATCATAGAGGTGAAATTGTTAAAGCGGGAATTGCGATACCGGTAGATCTCGCACGAGAAAGAGGGAAGCTTCTCGCATGTATAGTAGAGGAAATAACCCAAGTTCTCGGTCTACCAAATGACTCTGAACTCGCCTACCCTTCAATTTTTAATGACCAAACACCTAATGATCTTTTATCACCACTTGATGTCGTTTTACTCAAATTATTATATGAGCCGGAACTAAAGATAGGGTTAACTAAAACGCAGTTAAAGCCAACAATTCAAAGGATACTAAAGCGCTACCAAGCCGAAGGTGTATTACAAAATGCATCTAAAGTATCCACACAAGCCCCTTTATATCAACTTGTGGGATACTGAAATAATCAATGCTTCAAATAGTGTATTACTTTTAAACACAGCGATTCTAATACTTTCATCAGCACTGAACATGGTCAGCTCTGATAATTGATCTACTTAGAACAATCGTAAATCTAAAGCTCTTTTATCGCTTAGAAGCTTGCTTCTTTAATTCAAAATCGAATTCATCAGGGAACAGAATAACACCCTCTTCATTTTGATTTGGAAAAACCACGATAGCCAATTCATCGTCTTCTAAGCCTACTGTCCAGCGACTATGCCATTTGTTTAATGAAATAGATTCAGCAGTACAGTCAGCCCACTCACCAGTCGCCCATTGTTCTGCAAACTCTTGGTTAGGCCAAACTGGTACGCAATCTTCTTCTTCAGTATTCAGCATTACACAGCCGTGTTCATCTTTTAAGATCCAAACTTCACGGTTTGCAACGATCTCTTTAACACAGTATTTCAAACGCTGTTCACCATCGAGTTTATTGATATCAGCTATTTGCTTGTCATCTAACTGTTTTGTCATTTTATTTTCCTGCGGCTTATTTTCTGCATTTACTTATAGCAAGGATAGCGAACAAGTAAAGATAGATTAAAATAAAAACGCCCACTGAAATCAGTAGGCGTTTTAACATATGTTCGTGGTGAAACTTAAGCTAGTTCACCTTGAAGCCAAGGCCAGCCTTGCTTCTTACGGCTTAAAGTATTTTCCATCATTAACTGACCGTTTACTTCATGCTTCACTAACTTCTCTGCCCACTCACCTTTGTAAAGAAGTTGAGTCTGAGCCGTTGTAATATCCGTTAGCATTACTGCAGCAAACGCTAGACCGTCTTTTTCACAACGAGCTTCTAAGTCAGCTTCAAGAGCTTCAATCATGCCATCTACTTGCTCAAGAGTAGCAAGTTCAACTTGACCAACAACCACGTCGCGACCGTTGAATGGGTAGCCTTTTAAATCTTTCTCTACTAGTTCAGCAGCAGACAGACCTTCAATGTTTGTTTTAGCAATCAAAAGATCTTTAATGAAAGTGTCAATGTCAGTCACACCTGCGATTTCAGCAAGTTCTGCCACTGCATCTTTATCTTTTTGAGTACATGTTGGAGAAGCAAAACCAACGGTGTCAGATAAAATTGCTGACATCATAAGTTTGGCAATCTTCTGAGAGATAGAGTGGCCTTCAATTTTGAACATATTGAAAAGAACAGTGTTAGTACAGCCAACAGGCCAAATCCACGCTTCCATTGGATTCACTGTCATTACATCACCAAGACGGTGGTGGTCAACAATACCTAAGATTTCAGCATCAGCAACATCATCAGGTGCTTGCGCTAGATCTGAGTAGTCTACTAGCCAGATTTTTTCGCCAGCAACAGAGGTGCGAAGTTCTGGAGACTCTGCATCTGCAACTTCTAAAATGTGTTGAGTTTCACGATTGATTTCACCTTGACGGATTGGCATTGCTTCTAGACCACGAGCTTGTAAAAGCTCCGTCGCAACAAGTGCACTACAAATACTATCGCTATCTGGGTTCTTATGACCAACAACTAAAATCATTTTGCTTCCTATTACCTATCAAGTACCGCTCTATTTAAGAGCTTTTTTATATGGGCGGTACTTTACCTTATTTTTTTACAATGATCATTTGTTCGTTACCCCTCTTCGAGTCACTGACTATAAAAAAACACCAAATACAATTGAGAATTATTATCATTAGTATATAGTTGTAAATAGTTATCATTTAGGATTGTATTTTATGAGCCAATTTGTCACCCAACTTCCAAGAAACATTGTGGATAAAAGTCAGTTTTCTTTCTCATTCAAGCGTGTACTTTTACCCGTTTTTCTACTTGCTTTAATGTTGGCACCAGCCACCCGTGAATTGACTGTCGCAACGCTTTCTGACGCATTTTGGGCAGTTTCATGCTATGTAGCACTAACGCTTGCTGTTTATCATTGGCTAAGTAAGCACGTCTCAAGTAATAACCTTTTCACACGGATGGCATACAAAACTCGCTCTCACCAGGTCATTTTCTCAGCCTTAATGGGTGCCTTGCCTGGCTGTGGTGGAGCCATTGTTGTCACCACGCAATTTATCTCTGGGCGACTAGGTTTTGGCTCGGTCGTAGCTGTATTAGTTTCCACTATGGGAGACGCAGCTTTCCTTCTACTAGCCAGTGAGCCTAAAACTGGCTTCGCGATGGTAGCAATGGGGATTATTGTAGGTTCAATATCAGGGCTAATCATTAATGCTTTTCATAAAGATGACTTTTTAAGACCCGATAACGCAAATGAAACTGTCCAAAAAATGTTCCCTCATTGTGCTCAGGATGATGAATCTGAAAGCAAACAAAACATAATGAGGAATGCAATTAACCTCCAAGGTATGCTTTGGGCTTTATTGATCATTCCGGGGGCAGTTGTAGCACTTCTTGGCTCATTTCAAGTTGATGTAAATTCGATGTTTGCCTTACCAGAGATGACGATTGAGTGGAGTGGAGCAATACTGTTGCTCATTTCTATGTCTCTATGGGCACTGACAAAAGAAATAGATGACTACCGTTCCGTAGTGAGTGAAGATGAAAAATCAGTTAGCTCACATCCGATGCAGAAAACTGCGCAAGATACTAACTTTGTTACCGCTTGGGTTGTTATAGCCTTCTTAATTTTTGAATTTGGAGCAGAGATAGCTCAAATTGATTTTGCTACGGTATTTTCAAGTTGGGGAATGCTTCTTCCCTTAGCTGGCGTATTAATGGGGCTATTGCCAGGTTGCGGACCTCAGCTACTTGTAACTTCTCTATACCTATCAGGAGCATTGCCTCTTTCGGCACAAATTGGTAATGCGATTTCTAATGACGGGGATGCCCTATTCCCTGCTATTGCAATGGCGCCTAAAGCGGCGCTTGTTGCGACAATCTATTCTGCTATCCCAGCCCTACTGTTTGCTTATGGTTACTGGTTTATTTTTGAAATGTAGGATGTACCTCTGCACTTAACTTATATTAAGTAATAGCGGCTACGGAAGCACAAAACGAAAAAGGCCCTCCAACTCCGGAGGGCACAAAAAGGCAGTGGATTAACTTCTAAGCATCCTGCTGATAAATGGTCCTATTCGGACCATAAATTTAAACGATTAATTAAAATGCGTAAGCAAGTTTAACGAATGACTCAACGTCACCTTTTTCCCAACCTTTATTAGCCGAAACATAACCTTCATCAGAGATGTGGTATGCGATATCAACTAAAGCTTTGAAGTTTTCAGTGATTGCGTAAGAACCACCAACGTTGATTGCTTCACGAATATCTTCAACTTTAACGTAACCCATAGCTAAGTATAGTTCTGCCATAGTGTAACCAGCAGAAGCGTTTACTAACTGAGTTTTAAGACCAGCAGAATCTTCTTCTTCAGCGAAAGTAGCACCTAGACCGATTTCACCAACAGTAACAGTACCGTTTACTAGGTATAGCTTGTCAGTGCTGCCTTCTTTTTGATCGTTATCTTCGTAACCAGCATTGATAGAGAAAGTTTCAGTTGCGTAGCCAACGTAACCGTTGAAACCACTTTGAGCGTCTAGAGACTCGTAGTTACGGTCACCGAAGTAAGAAATACCGTATTTGATGCCTTCTTTCTCGCCTTCAAATTTTACAACTTGACGTGCATCTGAAGCATCAGATGGAGACCATAAGAATTCAATTGTTTGGTCAGCTGCGCCATCTACTGCATCTAGAGCAGTGTCATTTGCATAACCTACAGAAGCGATACCAAAACCTGTTTTGTAACCAACCCAAGTATCAGTGATTGTGAAAGTCGAATCAGTTGTTGCGTAGTCGTCTTCTACGTCGAACTCACCGCCAAATTTACCTACAATCTTACCGTTTTCGTAATCAGCGAAGATATCGAAACCAGTAACACCACCATTGTAAACTTCATCTTCAGTACGGCTTGAATCAGAATAGAAACCAGCTGCTAATTCACCAGATACAGTAAATTGCTCTCCTGTTAGTGCTTCTGCTGCAAATGTTGAACCCGTTACAAGTGATAATGCGATCGCTACTGCTGTTTTTTTCATTTTTATACCTATAAGTATTATTTATGCGAGGGAGTTAACACACCCTTTTCTGAGGCAGAATTTAGGTAAAAAAATGAATCAACACAAATAAAAAAACCTAAACCAAACGATTGAAAATTAAGCACAAACATCAAAAAATATAAAATCCGAACAATAAAAACACAATACCCTATAAATTCAGTGAGCCCGATCTCAAAGAAATGTCGATATAGCCTCAATAAAAAGTAAAAATATATTTATTTGAAATGTTACATTTTAGGTGTTTTGACAAAAACGAACAAAAAGCACACTTAGTGGGTTGGCATTTGATTTACTCATTTTCACGCATCATGTTAAAGCGTTCATTCTTTATAAAGTAAGGGGGTCTTATTACACTCAACCTTCTTCCATTTTCTCTTTTTCAAGTTGTATGTCATAAGCCGTTCCCCCATCGCGTGAAGCTCTCTTTAACAAGACCTGATGTTTGAACTGATCTTCACTATTCTCATTTAAGCCTTTCACTCTTTACAGGTTTCACTTGGCTAACTTGGAATAATATTGAGAAGGAAAATGTAAGGCTGCAGGGTAGCCCAAAAGAAACTCACGTTCAGACCATTCACAATCGTTATCATCCAAACTGGTTATAAGTCTGCCTGATACACAGGAGGCTTTCAGGCAGGTCCAATACTAAGAGTTTAGTTGAATATGTTGAGCTGCCAGCTTGACTATGTATCAATATCTCGGCTTGATAGATTCAGAGAAACCAAGCGACTACGCTTTCGCTTAATTACTTTGGTACTTCAATCTCCATTCTTTCCTGAGCTTACAAAAAAGCCCAAGAGCATATTGCTCTCGGGCTTAAATTGAAGACTATCGTTATAGCACTAGTTCATATGTAAACTACGCTACTTCAATTGGGCCACCAAATGAAGTTACTGGAGGCAGTTTGCCCTGGAACTTCTCGAAATCAACCAAACACGTGTTTGCTGATGTCGCTTGAGCCAGCTCAGATGAGCCAATGTCTTGAGTTAGTGTGTTTGGATCGCCGTACGTATCTAGCGCACCCACTTTCTCGTTCATTGGACCGTACCAAGCACCTTCTTCGATACGTACAACACCAGGAGCGTAGCTATCCATAAGGACAGCACCTGCTAGTAGTTGACCACGGTCGTTGAACACTCGTACTACATCACCATCTTTAATGCCTTTCTTCTTAGCATCCGTTGGGTTGATGTAGATTGGCTCACGCCCTTGTACCGCGTAAGTCGCACGCCACTCTTCAGATTCACACATCTGAGAGTGAAGACGCTTATCCGGGTGACAAGATTGTAGCCAGTACGGGTGTTTGTCAGAGCCTGGACCACCGTGTGAGCGTTCAGATTTCTCGAACCACATTGGGTGTTCTTGACAGTGCTCGTAACCCATATTACCAACAGTACGGCTGGTGATTTCGATGAAACCAGAAGGTGTACCTAGTGCGTTGATTTCTGGATCTTCACGGAATGAAGCGTGACGAGTCCATGGCTTACCTTTACCAAAGTCTAGGAAACCTTTTTCCCAGAACTCAGCAAACTCTGGCATTTCGATAGTGCCTTCATTTGCAGCGCGGCAGTTATCGTACAGAGATTTAACCCACTGCATTTCATCCATACCACGTGTGTAATCGTCGTAACGACCCCAACGTTTAGTTAGGCTAGACATGATTTCGAAGTCAGTCTTAGATTGGAACAGAGGATCCACCAGTTTGTGCATCGCAATCAAACCACGACCAGAGTACGCGCCGTAACCATCGATATCGTTACGCTCCCACTGTGTACATGCTGGAAGCACGATGTCAGAGTGACGACAAGTTGCAGTCCAAGCAAAATCAACAGCGACTACAGTTTGTAGGCTCTTGAATGCTTTACGCATCTTGTTACGGTCTTGGTGGTGGTGCCACGGGTTATTACCACTGAATACCATCATCTTGATGTCAGGCAGTGTTACCGTTCCACCATTTGCTTTGATCTTCTTACCAGGTTCTAGCAAGCTATCAACCCAACGTGCAACTGGGATTACGCGGCTGTAACCGTTGTAATCTGTGTTCGTGTGCTTAGGTGATTGACCTTGATCGATGTTCAACGGGAACGAACCCGGAGCAGCGAAACCAGTTGAAGACACACCGATACCTGAATAGTGGTGACCGTAAGAAATACCACCACCTGGTAGACCTATTTGACCAATCATTGCTGCGATAACCGCACACATCCAGTAAGGCTGTTCACCGTGCTCTTGACGCTGAATACTCCAACCAACAAGAATCTGTGTACGACCGTTAACTAGCATCTTAGCAAAGTCACGGATTGAGTCCGCGCTTGCGCCACAGATAGCAGAAGCCCACTCAGGTGTCTTCTCAACTTTATCTTTCGTTTCACCTTGAACGTACTTGATGAAATCTTCAAAGCCTAGACAGTACGTTTCAATGAATTTCTTGTCGTATAGGTCTTCGTTGTAAAGAACGTGAGCAACACCAAGCATAAACGCCACATCAGTTTGTGGGTTAATGTACATTTGCTCGTTTTCTAGGTAACGACCTGTTTTGTTTTTAACAGGGTCAACAGAAACAACGTTGATCTCTTTCTTAGCAACTTTCTCTTTCAGCTGTTCTAGGTATGCAAACGACTCGTGAGTCTCACATGTCCAACCTACTTGAAGGTTTTTAACAGGATCGTTACCCCAAAGGACAATGTTGTCACTGTTTTCTAGGATAAGTTCCCAAGATGTACCTTGTGCATAAACTTCAGTAGAACCTAGTACATAAGGCATGATCGTTTGACCAGCACCTGTTGAGTAGTCACCGATTTTCTTCACAGAATAACCGTGAAGTGCCATTGCACGTTGCATGTGGTTAGTACAGCTGTGGAACTGACCTGTCTGCCTCCAACCAGTTTGACCAGTGTGAAGTGCCCATGGACCGTAATCTTTCTGTACGCGCTCTAGCTCGCGGTAAACAAGGTCTAGTGCCTCATCCCAAGTCACACGAATGAAACGGTTATTACCGCGTGTGTCTGCGCTGTATTTGTGCTTCTTCAACCAATCTAGGCGAACCATTGGGTAACGCACACGAGATGGGCTGTAAATAATGCCTTTGATACCTTTCAGCATTTCAGTTGGGTGCTGATCGATTTCTAGAGGTTTAATTTCTTGTACTTTACCCGCATAAACACGAGCACGGAAAGCACCCCAGTGAGAACCTGATACCTTCCAAGTTCCCTCTGTTTCTGCTGCTGAAGCAGATGCCGACGCCAATAAGCTTGGACCGATAACCGATGCCGCACTAGTAGTAGCGACACCTTTCAGAAAACTTCTTCTTGTAATTGCCATTGTGTTACTCCAATTGACGTCTTATTAGTGATGGCCTTCAGAAAAATCTGATGAGTGCTTCTGTAGATACTTAAGAACAAGTGCTTCTGTATCAGTATCGAAGTTAACGAATGCAATCATACCATCTAGCATGCCAACCCAACCGTTAGCGCTGAAGTGACCTTCATCTGGTTGTGAGTGACAAGTAGAACAGTTTGACTGGTAAGCCTGACCTGCTGCGTTCCAAATTGGGTCGAAGTTATCAACCATTGACTCTTTCTTCATCCAAAGTGCAAGGTCAACTTTTTCCCATGGAAGACCAGTTAGCTCATCTTCTTTCTTCTCACCAACAGTGATAACGTCACTTTGAGAAACATCTTTAGTCAAAATTGCTGTAGAGATGTTCATACCGAAGTCTTCTTGGATTACACGTCCGAAGCCTTTCGCTTTACGCCAGCCATCGATTTGAATCTTGATCATGTCGCCTTTTTCTTCAATCACGGCAACTTGACTTGCTGGGCTAAGTAGACCAGCTTCAACTTCTGCTGTTTCATCCGTGTACATTGGAAGGTGACGAATTGAAATAACATCCTTACCTGAAGCATAAGATGTGCTACTTGCCACGTTTTCTAGCTCGCCAACAATGCCGCTTGCTGATGCCATATCTAGAGGCAAGTTATGAGCGATACCTTTATGGCAGTCAACACAGCTTTGGTCACGCTCTGCCGCATTCTTCATTTGAATACGAGCTGTCGGGCGCATATTTTCAAAGTCCATAGACTCATAGTTATGACAGTTCTTACACTCTAAAGATTTGTTTGCTGAGAAACGATCCCATTCATGTTTTGCTAACTCAATACGACGAGCTTCGAATTTCTCTGGCGTATCTAAGTCACCAAAAACTTGAGCGAATACTTCTTTAGATGCTTGCATCTTACGTGCAATTTTTGCTGTCCATTCATGTGGAACGTGACAGTCAGGACAAGTAGCACGAACACCAGATGTATTTTTCCAGTGAACCGTTTCTTGCAGTTCTACGTATACATTGTCACGCATCGTGTGACAGCTGATACAGAATTCTTCTGTGTTAGTCGCTTCTAAAGCCGTATTGAAACCGCCCCAAAAGATAACACCGGCGATAAAGCCACCCATAGTTAGTACACCAAGACTAATGTGTACCGCTGGGCGAGTCATTGTGCGCCATAATTTAACTAAAAATGATTTCATGTTTAGCTCTCTTAAAAATCAATCAAAAAGTGGAAGGAAGCTTTGACGTTACATGCCGCCATGAGCGCCAGGAGGACCTAAGAAGAAGACTTGTAGAGCCCAAACGATGAACCCATAGCCACCAACGAATGCCACACTAAGGATTGGAAAGAGAACAACAGCAATGAAGAGGAATGACTTCCACTCCAGCGATTGTTTTTCGCCATTTTCAATTTTATTAACATCACTCATACATTTTGCCTATTTTGTATTTAGTAATTCCGAATAGCCCAGTGTAATGAGCCAAAGTTTTTTAGTTTCTAACTACAAATATTAGACCATACACAAAGTAGGGTTCAATCAATTCAACAGCTAGAAACCTTGTTATTCAACACTTTTTTGAGCTCATCCATAGATGTTTGCAGTTAATAATATATATTAAAAAGTATTAACAAATATGACAAATTAATAATGATGCGACAATGTTAAAAAAATACATTTTCATTACATAATATCAACTGAATACTACTTTTTACCTAATAAGTAGTAGCTAAAAAGCTCACAACTTACCACTTACTTGTTAATGCAATGTTATGAGGAGTGGTTTTTATTTAAGAAGCGTAGATTAAAATCTACCTGTAATGGTTGTGCAATTCCGCTACTATTCTAGCTCCACAATAAGGAGTTCTCATGCAAGACGTTGTTGATATATCTTGGTGGCAATTACTATTTTTTAGCTCAATTCTCATATTACCTATCGGGATAAACTATCGCTTCCAACTAAGGCTTGGCACTGAAGCGACAATCAGTATTTTCAGGATGTTCTTCCAGTTATGTCTAGTAGGTCTTTATCTCGAATATTTATTCGCTCTTAATAACCTTTGGATTAACCTACTATGGCTTATGGTTATGGTCCTTATCGGAGCGAGCTCTATTCTTAGTAAAGCAAAATTACCAAAACGCTTATTAATCCTCCCAATCGCGTTTAGCCTTGCCATTACCGCTATCCCTATCGTTCTGATTATTTGTTTCTATATCATCAAGCCAACCCCTTTGTTTGGCGCTCAGTATCTAATACCAATATCAGGGATGCTTTTAGGTAACTGCTTAAGTTGTAATATCGTGGCGTTACAGAACCTCTTTAGCTCATATGAACATCGGCAATCAGAATATGAAGCCGCTATATCCTTAGGAGCGTCTCCACAGTACGCTTCTGTACCTTTCGTGAAAGAGTCAATGCAGAAGGCTGTGTCTCCAATAATGGCTTCTATGGCAACAACAGGGCTTGTGACATTACCAGGCATGATGACAGGTCAGATATTAGGAGGAACTTCACCCATGATTGCGATTAAGTACCAGCTAATGATTATGGTTGCGATTTTTACAATGATGAGTGTTTCGCTTTCTTTAGCACTACACCTTTCTTTAAAAGCCGTATTGAGCAAAGAAGGACGCGTTAAAGTCAGAGTTATCAAAGCTAAGTAATTTAGAACTTGCCAAAGTTTAAATAAAAAAGATAGGCATTGGTGAACGACTGGTATGACGGCTATAAACTTGATTACACACCGATTTTAAGACAGGTTATCCACAGAAACTGTGGATAACAAAAAGCTATCTATTATTTCTATGTATCGATTTTGATCTTCACCTGCTTTTTCATTAAAAGCCAAAAGACGCGTTGATTTAACTTCTAGCAGAAATAACCACCTAAGTGATTTTTTAAAACTCACAGCAATAAACGCCGCTTTTGTATCGATACTTTAACTAGTGGATTTTTTATTCGAGTACATACAAAATCGGCTTACCATCTGGTAAGCCGAATCTAATTCAGAGCGTTTAAAACTAGTCTCTTAGATAGATTAACCAGTACCACATACCAACAAATATCCCGCCACCGATAATATTACCGAGCGTTACTGGCAGTAAGTTGTTGGTAATAAAATCCAGCATGTTTAAATCCAAATAGTCTGCAGGGTTCGCTCCTGTCATCGCCCAAAATTCAGCTGGAGCAAATGTCTTGATACCAATCGCAAGAGGCACTTGATACATGTTTGCAATACAATGCTCAAAACCTGCTGATACAAACATAGCAACGGGCAGAATCATTACAGCAATTTTATCTGTTAATGTGCGTCCGCTAAACGTCATCCAAACAGCAATACAAACTAGGACATTACACATAATTCCCAACGCAACCGCTTGGAAGAAACCGTGATGCATCTTGTGTTGCGAAATAGCCATCGCATTCAGACCAACTTGACCATTATCGAACATGTATTGTTTGGTAAAAAGCATACACACGACCAACAATAGCGCACCAATCAAGTTCCCTACGTAAACAGTCGCCCAGTTTTTTACCAGTACACGCCAACTAATCTTTCCACTGGCTCTCGCGACTAATGTAAGGACTGAACTTGTAAATAATTCGCCTCCTGTCACCACAACAAGAATAAGCCCAAGAGAAAATGCTAACCCTCCCAGCAATCTAGTGATGCCCCAAGGTAAATCACCGGCACCTGTCGTTACAATAGTGTAAAAGACAAATGCAATACCAATATGGATGCCGGCTGATATAGCCAATAAGAACGACTTGACCGGGTCTTTGGTGGCTTTACCCACACCAATTTCAGCAGCTCGCTCAGCCATTTGTGGTGGTAATAAAGAATCAAATTGATTTAAGTTCATAGCGTTTACATTTTGATACATGTTTAGGGCTGGCGATAATCCCCCCTTTTATTTTTTTATTCAAGCGCTATTTTCTAGAGGAAAGCAATGTAAGCCTCACTAACAAAAACAAATCGACTCCCCTGAATTATCAATACATCTTTAGTAGTATTCCCAAAAGAACACAAAAGTAAAAACAATACTTTAAAATCATATGTTTAACGGAAAATCACAACTTAGCATTACCTGAATTTTTCSTTAAACAAAAATAATTTTGTAAATTTGATATAGATCAACAGAAACAAAAAAAGCGCCATCAGGCGCTTTTTCATATCACAAAACAGTAAAATTAATTATGTGTTATCAGCTACAACCCCAGCCTCACTAGTCTGAGGAGTCACTTCAGGAGCGACCTCAGGTGCAGGAGCATCTACAGAAGATGATTCGCTAGCTACCGGTTCAGCTTCACTTTCAGCAACAGGTTCAGCTTTATTTTCTGTAGCCGGTTCAGCATCTTTAGCTAAAGCCTTCTCGCCTTTACCTTTTAGATTTGAAACTAACTCCTCTAAACTTTTAATATGAGCATCACCTCTTGTAATTTGTTCAGTTAGTAGTTGGCTTCGTTTATCGCTATCAATTAATTGCTGAGCCTGTTTCTTGTTTTCACTCTCTAACAGCGTTAACTTCTCAGACAATTTATCTACCTCTGAAGACAGTTCAACAGTTTGGTTTGAAGTCTTCAACTCGGAAATGCTCTCGATGATCTTTTGAGATTGGACGCGAATAGCCAAGTCACGGTAGTCTTTATTATTAACGACTGTTGAAATAGACAACAGTTTGTTTTCCATGCGTAACACTGCTTGTTCAAACTTATCGTCTTCAACGCTGGCTAAAAGTTTCACTTCTTGAGCCACATTTCGAACATGGTTCAGTTCGAATTCCGCAGACTGGACTGCAAGGGTGATAATTGACTTATCTCTAGGGCTTGCTTCAATTTTGCTTTCAGCTAATTCAATTTGAGATGACGCTTTAGAAAAAGTCAGCGGAGCAACTTCGTGGAAGTCTTCATTCTTCAAAGTTTTTAGCTGCTTTTTTAAAGGCGTAATGTACTTTTCTCTCACAACTTTTACTTCAAGCTCTCTAGCATCATTCAAGAAATCAACTTGGGCTTCCTGTGCGTTCTCTAATTCATCCACTAATACATAGTTAAATAAGTCACGGTATTGAGAGTATATATTTTTGTAGTTTGATGAGAATAACTTATCAGCCTCTAAAAACTGAAGGTACTCTATTTGAGCAATAGAATCTGCTAATACGCGATCAGACTTCTCTTTTAGCTCTAACATTGATTTGTAATTATTTTCTAGTACTGCAATGCGCTCATCAAAAGCTTCGGCATAAGTCTGACTTGAGAAAATAGAATAATCTTTTAAGAGAAGTTCAGGCTTCTTTTCAATATCAAGATAAATTTCTTGAGCTTCAGACCAAGCATCTTGTAAGTCACTATAGTTCTCTGGTGCATAAATCTCTAAAGAAGTAACCCCTACAAGCGTCTTTTCCCACTCTTCATAAATTGGTTGAATTGATTGGAAAGTACGAGTTTCAGTCTGTGTCTGAACATCCATATTCGTTGGTTTTTGAGCTGAATCACTGGTTGTCGACGTGCTCTGACAACCAACAACACTGAGTAATACGCTTATTGCCAATGCAACTTTACTGACTTTCACAAAAAATCCTTAATTCAAAGCACCTGAATATGATGCTGCTTATTTATAATGTAACCAATATATTACAGCCTTCATTAAATAGACATATCTAGACCAATCAAACGTATATATTTCATACAAAACAACATACATTTATTTTTGCACTGATGATTAATTCTTCAATTTGGTATCACTTATCAATTTTATTTATTGTTAGTTGATTGAAGTAGCGTTGAGCACTAAGGTGAGGGTAGATAAAACATTAAAATTGATAGGTTGAATATGAAATACACCGCTGAACACATTGCCGATTTAAACCTTCTTCTACAATTCGACATCAGTAGCGCAGCAACAGGCATTAAAGTTCATCAAGAAGCAAGCCAAGAAATGCAGGATGCCGTAAAACGCTTATTTGCTAAAGGTCTTTGTACTCAGTCTGACGGCGGTTACTTAACCGATGAAGGCATTGAAGTAGCTGAGCGTGCAGACAAGCTATTACGTGTAATCAAGTAAGTAAAACTTCGAATTCAAGGACTCCACATGCGCAAGCTGTGGAGTTTTTTCGTTTTAGCGGGTATGTTTTTTCTTTCCTAGGGGTTCTTTATGGCATCTATTTTAATTATTGGCGGTGGCTGGTTAGGTAAACCCGTATGTCAGTCACTTATCGAAAAAGGCATGGACTCAATCGTCACAAATACGACGGAACTTGGGCAATCAAAATGTATTAACCAAGGTATACCTTGCGAACAATTTCAGTTTGATCACGAGCATCCAACAAAATCTATTAATGAACTTTCTGCACTCCTAGCGAATAAAAACATCTCAATAATCATTGGCTGCTTTCCTCCTGGGTTCAGAAAAGGTAATGGAGAAGAGTATGCTGATTATTGGCATCAACTCATTACTTCAGCAAAGAACACAAATGTAGTTAAAGTGATAATGGTAAGCTCAACGACTGTTTATCCGTCTAGAAGTGGTGTCATGCACGAAGAGGATGCTTCTGAATGTTTAGCAACGAATAATGACGAGTTTTCTTCTAACGCGAAGACAATGTTACGAGCTGAACAACATGTTATTGATTCAGGGTTAGATTACTCGATTGTACGTTGCAGTGGGTTAATTGGACCAGAACGCCATCCATCACGCTTTGCTAGCAAACTGAAACAAGTAAGCACTCTTGCTCCTGCTAATATGCTTCATTTGCGCGATGCTATTGGCGCTGTATCGTTCTGTATTAGCAGTGCTTCGAAAGAAATAGTAAATGCCACTACCCCAACTACCGTTAGTAAAGCTGAATTTTATCAAGCAGCCTTAGCTTCAGCAGAAAGTAATGACCCACTACCACCAAAAGTTGATACACCTGACAAGCTGATTTCACCTGAGAAGATCTTAAAACTCGGATATCAATTTTATTTTCAATCAACATTGGATGCCTTGTATGAATAACCGAACTCACCTGCATCGCCACCTTGATACTTTGTGGGATTTCATGAAAATGGGGCATCAACTAACCAAAGCAGATTGCATCTTTGTATTATGTAGTAATGATGTTCGAGTCGCAGAGCACGCTGCTGAGTTGTACCACCAAGGCTTTGCTCCCTATGTCGTATTTTCTGGAGGTAAAGGCAGGTTCACTGAAGAGCTTTTCGATAAGTCAGAAGCAGAAACCTTTTCTGACATAGCCAGAGATTACGGTGTTCCTAAAACTGCAATCATCACTGAGACGAATGCGACGAATACTGGTGAAAACGTTCGATTTACTCATCAAGTATTATCAGAAAAGAGACTATTTCCTACTTCTTTCATCTTGGTGCAAAAACCATTTATGGAAAAACGTACCTTTGCTACTTTTAAAAAGCAGTGGCCAAATGAAGTTGAGCAAGTCATGGTGACTTCCCCTTGGAAAAACTGGGTCGACTACTTTAACGAAACATTACCTTTGCCAATGGTCATTGAAGCATTACTTGCCGATTTTGAGCGAATTAGAGACTATCCGGCGAAAGGTTATCAAATCGAAATGCCGATCCCACCTGAAGTAGAAACTGCTTACCAAGCTCTTCATCAAAAGCTAAAGCCCCTTGCTATTTGAAGCAAAAGCTTCTTACTATTTAAATAAAAATAGCGACCCATTAAGGTCGCCATTTTATTGTTTCATCAAAGACCCTGATACTGGATCTAGACGATTATTTGCCTAGCGCATCTTTATAATGGAAACGGCAAACAGATACGTATTTATCATTACCACCAATAGCGACTTGATCACCTTCAGCGATAGCAACACCATGCTCATCGGTGCGAATCACCATATTCGCTTTACGACCGCAGTGGCAAATTGTTTTTAATTCAACTAACTTATCAGCCCAAGACAATAAATACTTACTGCCTTCAAATAGCTCCCCTAAAAAATCCGTTCTTAAGCCGTAGCACAGTACTGGAATATGAAGCTTATCGACAACCTCAGTAAGTTGATACACTTGTTCTTTTGATAGGAACTGACACTCATCAATCAACACACAATGGCGCTTCTCTTTCTCGTTCAATTCTTTTATGGCTTCAAAAAGGTCACTGTCACTTCTAAATAATTGCGCTTCAGATTGTAAGCCAATTCGTGAGCTCACTTTTCCGATACCGTAACGATCATCAAGTGCTGCGGTAAAAATGACGGGAGTCATGCCGCGCTCTTCATAATTAAAAGAGGATTGAAGAAGTGTTGTAGATTTACCCGCATTCATTGCAGAGTAGTAAAAATACATCTGAGCCACAGAGATATTCCCATTTATTTTTGATTGTAAAAACCTATTTCAGGAAGAAATAGGGACAAGAAAAAAGGGCTGAAAATCAGCCCTTTTATAAATTACTTACGACGCCAAGTTGTCCCTTCAGGACCATCCTCTAGCACAATACCTAATTCGTTAAGCTTATCTCTTGCTAGATCTGCATTTGCCCAATCTTTTGATGCACGAGAATCATTACGCAATTTGATAAGAGCTTCAATTTCAGCAACTTCGTCATCGTTGCCAATAGTGTCACCTTTCAGAAATGCTTCAGGATCTTGGTGAAGAATACCAATGATGTCAGCTAGTTCTCTAAGCAATGCACCTAGGCTGCTCGCTTTTTCAATATTTTCGCCTTTTAGACGATTCACTTCACGTGCCATTTCGAACAATACTGAATAAGCTTCAGGTGTATTGAAGTCATCATTCATTGCCGTAGAGAAACGAGTTACGTACTCTTCGCCACCAGCAGGGCTCGCCGTTAAATCTAAGCCGCGTAATGACGTGTATAGACGTTCTAGAGATGCACGAGCTTGATTCAGGTTATCTTCACTGTAGTTAAGTTGGCTACGATAGTGACCTGACATTAAGAAATAACGAACAGTTTCAGCATCATAATGCTCAAGCACATCTCGAATCGTGAAGAAATTGCCTAAAGACTTAGACATTTTTTCTTTATCAACCATCACCATACCGCTATGCATCCAAGTGTTTACATAGTCAGTGCCGTGTGCACAGCAAGATTGCGCAATTTCATTTTCATGGTGAGGGAACTGAAGATCAGAGCCACCGCCATGAATGTCAAAATGGTCACCTAAGATAGATGAGTTCATTGCTGAACATTCAATGTGCCAGCCCGGACGACCTGCGCCCCAAGGTGATTCCCAAGTAGGCTCACCTGGCTTAGACATTTTCCAAAGTACAAAATCAAGAGGACTACGTTTTGCCGATTCAATATCAACACGAGCACCAGCTTGTAACTGATCAAGATCTTGCTTTGAAAGCTTACCGTATTCATCGAATTTCTTAACTTCAAACATAACGTCGCCGTTGCTTGCTACGTAAGCGAAGCCACGTTGAATTAACGTTTCAACCAATTCGATAATTTCTGGGATGAATTCTGTTGCACGAGGTTCAACATCTGGACGCTTCATGTTCAAAGAATCGAAATCAGCATGCATTTCACCGATTAATCGTTCTGTTAGAGAATCACAAGATTCACCGTTTTCATTTGCTCGTTTAATGATTTTGTCGTCGATATCCGTGATATTGCGAACAAAAGTTAAATCGTACCCTAGGTAACGTAAATAACGAGAAACAACGTCAAATGAAACGAATGTGCGTCCATGACCGATGTGACAGAGATCGTAAATGGTTACCCCACAGACATACATGCCAACTTTGCCGGCTGTAATTGGTTTGAATTCCTCTTTCTGTCTTGTGAGCGTGTTATATATCTTCAGCATGATCTCTATCTATATTTATGTATAAACCAAAATAAGTCGTGAGTATAACAACTCATGACTTATTAGGTAATACCCTTAATAACAATTCATTCAACTCTATTCGCATCAATTGATTTGATGATTTGAAAGTGGCGCAACTTACGCTAGAATCGCCTTTCATATTAAAAAGACAGTAAGGTAACAATCATGATCATCCTTCACACAAATTTTGGTGATATCAAAGTTCAACTAAACGAAGAAAAAGCACCAGAAACAAGCGCAAACTTCCTACAGTATTGCCGTGACGGTTTTTACGACAACACGCTTTTCCACCGTGTTATTGATGGTTTCATGGTTCAAGGCGGCGGCATGACTTCTGGCCTTAAAGAAAAAACAACTCGCGCAACGATTAAGAACGAAGCAAACAATGGCCTGAGCAACAAAGTAGGCACTCTAGCAATGGCTCGTACTATGGAACCGCATTCAGCGAGCTCTCAGTTCTTTATCAATGTAAATGACAACACTTTCCTAGACTTCCGTTCAGAAAGCCTAGATGGTTGGGGTTACTGTGTATTCGCTGAAGTAGTTGAAGGCATGGACATTGTAAACAAAATCAAAAATGTAAGTACTGGTACTATGGGCATGCACCAAGACGTACCTCTTGAAGAAGTAATCATTACAGGTACAACAATCGAAGCTTAATTCGATTGTATATCTGATCTTATTGATTACAGACCAGACATGGGGGGCAACTTGCTCCCCTTTTTTCGACCTATAGAATTGACTTACCCATGAAGACTTACTTTATCTCAGATCTCCACCTCACTCCTTCAAGACAGGACATCACAGACTGCTTTCTTAACTTTATGGAGACAGAAGCTAGTCATGCCGATGCTTTATATGTTCTAGGGGATCTTTTCGAGTTCTGGATTGGGGATGATGATAGATCCGAATTTGCAAATACAATTAGACAAGCGTTTATTAAGCTCACTGATTCTGGTGTCCCTTGTTACTTCACTCAAGGTAACCGAGACTTTTTAGTGGGTAAACGATTTGCAAAACAAACCGGAGTGACACTCCTTGATGAAGTGGCTGTCATTGATATTTACGGTCAATCTGCCGTAGTACTGCATGGTGACACTTTATGTACAGATGACATAAAATACCTAGCCTTCCGTGAAAAAGTACACCAACCTTGGTTGCAGTGGGTCTTTAATTGTATTCCTTTCTTTATTAAAAAAAAGATAGTTTCAAAAGTACAATCAGATATTAAAGACGACAAACAAACTAAATCTTTAGATATCATGGATGTCACTCAAAAAGAAGTTGAGAATGTTATCTCAGCCAACAAAGTTGATCTCATGATACACGGTCACACTCATAGACCGAACATCCACTCCTTCGATATGAATGAAGTAGCTAAAAAACGTATTGTACTAGGAGACTGGTATACTCAAGGCTCAGTTCTAGAATTTACCGAACAAGGTTTTGAACTGCAAAATCGTGCTTTTGGCAATGTTTTTCCTAAAGATAGCTAATCTTTAAACAGGTTTATTAACCTTGCTCTTAATTTCTCATATTCTGGATAGTATTTTTCTTCAAATTAGCTATTATCAATTCACAGTAATTAAACCGAACACAATACAAGTTGAAATTTTCATACGTAGCTCGTCAGCCAATACTAGACATAGACAAAAAAACCATCGGTTACGAACTATTATTTAGGGATGGTCCTAAAAATACGTTCCCTGAAGTGGAGCCTGAACTCGCCACAAGTCGACTGTTGTCTGATCATTTCTTATCTACGCACTACAACACGCTAGGTGACAAATTAGGTTTTGTTAATTTTCCATATGCTAGCCTGATCAACTTAGTACCTACCCTTTTTCCGAAAGACAGTTTGGTCGTTGAAGTATTGGAAGATTGCCAGCCAACAGATGAATTATTGCATTCTATCGAAAAACTATTTCAAGCTGGTTACACCATAGCACTAGATGATTTCATCCCAAGCAAAGCTTGGAAAAGATTTTTGCCATATATTTCGATCATCAAGTTCGATATACGCTTAGTGCCAATCGCGAAAGCTTCAATGTTTATGTCCAGTTTGAAAGGCACTAAAATTGAATTCTTAGCTGAAAAAGTTGAAACTTACGAAGAGTACCAGCAAGCAAAAGATGCTGGGTTTCATTACTTTCAAGGATACTTTTTTAGTAAACCTGAAATGATTCAAACTAGGGCTCTTAACCCTGCCTTTCTTACCACGATCCAACTGTGTAAAGAGATCGCGCAAGAGCCTATCGATTTTAAAGAAGTAGAGCGTTTAATCACATTAGATGTGACCTTATCTTATAAACTGCTTACATACGTTAACTCGGCAGGCGGTTCCTCGACAAAAATACGTTCTTTTCATCAAGCTCTAGTATATTTAGGAGAGCAAAAATTACGTAAATTTGTCTCTCTAGTTGCGGTTGCATCAGCGAAAGAAGACAAGCCAGACTCTTTATATGGTTTAGCCATACTTCGAGCGAGGCAGTGTGAGCTGATCATTGAACAATTGAATGTTAAGGAAGAACCTGGTCAGGCTTTTCTGACTGGCATGTTCTCTTTATTGGATTCTCTACTCGATCAACCTTTAGAGCAGGTACTAAATTCAGTGCCTATTGATGAAGAAATAAAAAGAGCGTTAATCGAGAAAAAAGGCGTGCTAGGTGCAGTGCTAGCGATGGTGGTCGCTTATGAACAAGCGCGTTGGGACGACGCTACAAAAATTCGCAATCGATTAAAATTGAATGAAGAACAACTTGGTAAAACTTATGACCAAGCAACCATTTGGGCGCAAGAGCTTCTTGCTCAGCCTTAACTCAATTTTCAAATCGTTTTCAATTATATACCTTTGAATTTAAATACTCTCTAATTAAAAAGGAAAGCAAAATAGCTTTCCTTTTTACGTTATAGCTCTATGAGTTAAAATATCGCATTAAATTGAATATATGGACCCCACATGATATCGAAGCGATTATAATCAAAATACAGTCCATCATCGCCTGAATCTAATAAGCCATTCGCTGACCAATCAATATTAGCTCGTAAGCCACCTTGAATTGAATAACCAAGCCCACTAGCCTCTGACCAACGGCGCTGATAAATATAACCAGCATCTAGACCACCTGTCAGTGCTAAGCCATACTTACCTGTAATGCTTCCTGACTCTCCATTTCTAGCTTCTTCTTCAGCTTTTGATGAAATGTCATATTGAGCTATACCAATACCGAACTTAGGCATAATATAGAAACGATTATAATTGGTCTCGTATCGAGCACCGTATGCCGCTTCATCTCGACCAATCACAAACATATAACGTGTTTGTTCAAAGTCTTCATCAAAAGCCACACCTGTTAGTGAAGAACTGTCTTTGTTATTTTGAAAACCAACGGCTGAAGGCATTGAATAGTTTGAGTAACTGAACCCCATGTACATGCCACCTTCACTTAACACTAATGTTTCAATGGCTTTGTATTCCGTAGAAAAGTTTTTCTTAACATTGCAACCTGTAACAAGACAGTTATTGGTATCTGTTGATTTGAATGTGGCTGACCCATCGGTCTTAGTCCAATCCATTTTTAAACGTAAAGTATCCGCACCCTCAAAGAAAGCATTAAAATCGACGAGACCAGTAAGCATACTGACGGCTTCAGAACCCTGACCAGCAGACTCTTCTGCTTGGTTTGTAAGGTACTTTAGTGAGACTTGTGTATCTTTAAGGCGTGCTTGAAGGTAAACAGAATGAAGAAAGCTATCGTTGATATCATACTTAGTTTCTACATCGTCACCAATTGACTGAGTCGCTTCCCAATAATTATTCATCAAGCCATATCCAGCTAGAAAATCAACACTAGACTTTGATGATATTTCGTTGGTATAGACTTCTGGTTTCTCCATTTCACTCGGATCAATTAAATAGGTTTGTCGTTCATTATCTTTAGGGTCATGAGCTGTAATCGCATACTGCTGACCGTACACAAATACCTCGGGTCCAAAGCCAAAGTTACCTTCTTCGCTGTTACTGATCACGCGACGTGCACTTTGATCACCTTCAAAGTAATATAAATTTATGCCTTTATTAAATGGATTAATATATTCATAAATTCCAACTAAACCACGTTCACGATTGATAGGATAAGTGGCAATAACGTCTCTACGATCTGACCGGCTGTGTATATCAGTCTTATGAGCACCCCAAGCTTCTGCTCCGACTCTATTTAAATCATATAAGTTAGCGTAACGTAATTTACGATCCGAGGTATTTACATATGCTATTGAAACTGTACCTGCAAGGTTATTATTAATAGCCCCGAAATCAGATTCAGTAGGAAGCGGGATTGAATGCTTATTACTCACTGTATAAACGTCTACAGAGTTTTCATTCAAACACAGTAGCTCACCTTTATAACTGAAACCTGTCGATTGAGAACCTTCACATAAAGAGTAACCATATACATTTCTACGCTGAGAGTATTTACCGCTCACAAAGTGATACTCATTACGTGAGCTACTTTTACCACTTCCTTTTTGGTATTCCTGACTGACTAAAGCGTACGAACGGTTTTTATATGTTGCCGTTGTTTGTAAGCGCGCTGAATGATCAAAGCGATGGGCATACCCATCAATAACCAATTTTTTATCGCATTTTTCATCACAATCTGCATCCCATTTACCAAATGAGATTGATGATGCTCCAGCTTGTGCTTTCATACCAGCAAGTGAGATAGATTGAGTTTGCTTAGAGGTAATCTCATACGCACTTAAACTAAACGAAAGCCCGCCGACTAATACCGCCGCTACTATTTTTGATATCATTATTGTTCTTTAATTATTATTTATTGCCCAAACGTTCCATTTACTTTCTATCAAATCAAACAGAACCCGAACTTACCGTTCAATAGGTAAGCTATTAAATTACAAAAGAAAAACTCATATGCAATTCAGGCGGCGAGAGTATTACAAATAAAAGGGAACAGCCACAGCGTCATGGCATTATTCATGACATTTAATATTGAATGTCTATATATCAAACTCATCGATCACGATTTAACCAATAGACCCAGTTAAATATATAACCTCAATTTATCACTCGATAGTGAAGTATCATTGTGCTTATTTTATATATGGTTTGATATACTCATTGATTAAGTCATACATCACACTTACAAACCAACATATTCAGGAAATACCCAATGTCTGTATGCCCCTGTGGTAGTGCTAAACACTATCAACAATGCTGCGAAATTGCCCATAATGACCATGCTAAAGTAACTTCTCCAGAACAGTTAATGCGCTCTCGTTATTCTGCACACGTGTTTGGTTTAGTTGATTACGTAATCACTACCTACCACCCTAGTTGCAATGCAGAAGCGCAAAGAACAGGTATTGCCGAGTCGATCGACAGCGACTGGGCAGGTTTAGAAGTCATTGATACAACCAAAGGATCTCATGAGAACGAAGGCTTTGTTGAGTTTAAAGCTTACTTCAACGACGGTACCGAACAGTTTTGCATGCAAGAACGTTCGCGTTTTGTTCGTGAGGATGGTCTTTGGTATTACATTGATGGCACCTTCCCTGAACAAGAAGAAAATCAACAACCTGAAATTGATCCACGCTTAAACCAAACCATTGAAAGCTTTAAAATTGGTCGTAATGACCCATGTATTTGCGGGAGTGATAAGAAATATAAAAAGTGTTGCGGATAAAGATATCCAATTCGATTAACTAAGCTTACCGTCACTTAATTTCGCCACTTCGTACAAAATAAAAAGGCTTCCATTCGGAAGCCTTTTTCATTAAAGATAATTATTCTCAGAACACTGACTATTTGTGGCGTTCTTTAAGCTTATTGATTACATCATCCATAGACAAACCTTGGTCTTGTAGCAGTACCATAAGGTGGTAAATCAAGTCAGCAGACTCACAAACTAATTCCGCCTTATCGCCCGACGTCGCCGCAAGCGCAACTTCAACGCCTTCTTCACCCACTTTCTGCGAAATACGCTTGGTGCCACGGGCATATAAACTGGCAGTATAAGAAGATTCAGGGTCGGCGTCCTTGCGGGCAGCCAGTAGCTGCTCAAGTTGATGAAGCCAGACCATTTGTGTTTCTTCTTGCTTATCACCATCCCAGCATGTTGTTGTTCCTGTGTGGCAAGTGGGTCCAATCGGATTGACCTTAACGAGTAAAGTATCGTTGTCACAATCTAAAGAGATGTTAGCTAACTGAAGAACATTTCCTGAAGTTTCACCTTTAGTCCATAAGCGCTCTTTTGTTCGAGAGAAGAACGTCACTTGACCGGTTTCACCTGTTTTCTCAAGTGCTGCTGGGTTCATGTATCCCATCATCAGCACTTGGCTAGATTGGTAATCTTGAACAATAGCTGGCACTAAGCCACCCACTTTTTCCCAATCAATACGCTCTGACAATGCGCCTACTTCTGTTTTTGATAAGCTTACGGGTTCAAAACTCATAGTCGCACCTCTACATCTTGTTGTTTTAAATACTGTTTAAGTTCACCAATATTGATGACTTGTTTGTGGAATACCGAAGCCGCAAGTGCTCCATCCACGTTGGTCTTTTTATAGGCTTCAGCAAAGTGTTCCATTGCACCTGCGCCACCTGACGCAATCAATGGAACATTGCATACTGAGCGAACCATGTTGAGTTGCTCGATATCGTAACCGTTACGGACACCATCTTGGTTCATCATGTTTAACACAATCTCACCTGCGCCACGCTTCTGTACTTCCTGCACCCAATCTTTGGTTTCCCATTTGGTTGCTTTAGTACGCGCTTCATCGCCAGTGAATTGGTAAACCTGATATTTACCGGTTTCTTTATCGAAGTATGAATCGATACCAACAACGATACACTGCACGCCGAACTTATCAGCAAGGTCAGTGATCAGTTGCGGATTAGCCAATGCCGGTGAGTTGATTGACACTTTATCAGCACCAAACTCAAGAATACGCGCAGCATCTTCCGCTGATTTAATACCACCAGCCACGCAGAATGGAATATCAATCACTTCTGCTACGCGCTTCACCCAGCTTTTATCGACCACACGACCATCGCTTGATGCTGTGATATCGTAAAATACTAACTCATCAGCGCCCTCTTCTGCGTAGCGTTGTGCTAGCGGAACGATGTCACCAATAATTTCGTGGTTACGGAACTGAACGCCCTTCACCACTTGTCCATCACGGACATCCAAACAAGGGATTATTCGCTTTGCCAACATGCAAATGCCTCCTCTGCGGTGAATTTACCATCCAGTAACGCGCGCCCCACTATCACACCAGCAACACCGCTGCCTTTCAGAGCTTCGATATCAGCTAGGCTGCCAATGCCACCAGATGATTGGAATTGCACTTGTGGGTACTGCTTACAAAGGTCAACGTAGAGTTCTACGTTTGATCCCTCTAACGTACCATCACGTGAAATATCAGTACACAGAACATGCTTAAGACCTACAGTTAGGTAGTCTTCAATCAGCGCTTCAATAGTCACGCCTGAATCTTCTTGCCAACCAGAAATTGCCACTTTACGTGTGCCGCTTTCGTCAATGTTAATGTCCAGAGCCAGTACAATTTTTTCAGCGCCGTATTTTTCCATCCAACCTTTCACAAGCTCTGGTTGCTTAACCGCAGTAGAGCCAACCACAACACGCTGCGCGCCAGCTTCTAGTAGGTCAACGACATCTTGTTCGTTGCGCACGCCACCACCAATCTGAATATTGGCAGGCGTGCTAGCCAGTAGCTTAGCAATCAAGTCTAACTGACGAGCCGTTGTGTCTTTTGCACCCGTTAAGTCAACAAGGTGCAGCCAACCAGCACCAGCTTGGTGATACAGATTAAACTGCTCTGCTGGGTCTACTTTGTATTCTGTTACTTGCCCGTAGTCCCCTTGGAATAAGCGAACTACTTGACCTTCAATTAAATCTAATGCGGGAATAATCATTTACATTCCTTATATGGCAACGTTAGCCGCTGCCTAATCCTTATTACAATTCCAAGAAGTTCTGAATCAGCTTAGAGCCAGCCTTTGAGGAGCGCTCGGGGTGGAACTGAACACCATAATAGTTGCCACTTTGCACTGCGGCAGTGAACGGATTACCGTAATCACATTGTGCGATGGTGTAGTCACCTACTGGCATTGCAAAACTGTGGACAAAGTAGAAATACTCGCCTTCTTCGATATCTTTAAATAGCGGGTGGTTAGGTGTTGCCGTTACTGTGTTCCAACCCATGTGTGGTAGGGGTAAATCGCCCGTTTCAAGTAAACGAACTTCACCATCACACAAGCCTAAACACTCAACTAACTCGTCAGCCTTTTGACCTTTCTCTTGAGACAATTTGCCTAGTAACTGCATACCTAAACAAATACCAAGTAGAGGCTTCTCCACTTGCTTCACAAGGGCGACAAGATCACGCTCTTGTAGGTTCTTCATTGCCTCACTAGCCGTGCCTACGCCTGGTAGGAAAAGCTTGTCTGCAGCAAGGACGACTTCTGGTTCTTTTGAAATATCAACCGCGTAACCCAAACGTTCAATGGCAAATTTCACTGATGAAACGTTGGCACAACCAGTATCAATAATGACTACTTTTTGCTCTTTCATTGTTTTTTCCTTGCTAACGTAAGCCTTACAGGACGCCTTTACTGCTTGGTAATTCATTACCTTCAACTTTAATTGCTTGGCGAAGAGTCCGACCAAACGCTTTAAATAAGCTCTCAATGATGTGGTGATCATTATTGCCAGCAGAAGAAAGGTGCAATGTACAAGCTAGTGTGTCGGTTAGAGAGCGGAAGAAGTGAACCACCATTTCAGTTGAAAGATCACCCACTTGTTCGCGGCTAAACTTAGCATCGAATTTCAAATACGGGCGACCAGAAAGATCTAGTGCACACTGAGCTAGACACTCATCCATTGGTAGGCTGAAACCAAAACGACCAATACCGCGTTTCTCACCAAGCGCATCTTTTAATGCCTGACCTAATGCTAATGCAGTATCTTCAATCGTGTGGTGATCATCAATGTGCAAATCACCCTTCACGGTCAGGTTCATTTGGAAGCCACCGTGCGTCGCAATTTGATCAAGCATGTGATCAAAGAAGCCCATACCAGTGTCAATTTTGTTGCCGCCAGTTTCATCAAGGTTTACTGCTACTTTGATGTCGGTTTCTTTAGTCGTGCGTACCACTTCAGCAACACGAGCGTTAACCGTCAGATCTTTAACAATTTGTGGCCAGTTAAGCGTACCATCCGTTTCTGCATCCGGGCCATATTGAATACCGCGGATTGCCATGTTCTCAGCTAATTGAAGATCAGTAATGCGATCACCAATCACAACAGATTTTTGGAAATCAACTTTTCCACCCTGAAGGTATTCTTTTACCATTCCAAGCTTAGGCTTACGGCAAGAGCAGTTATCTTCATCAAAGTGAGGACAAATCAGTACATCATCAAACTTAACACCTTGAGATTCAAAGAACTCCATCATCATATTGTGCGGAGCATCGAATTCATCTTGTGGGTAACTATCAGTACCTAAACCATCTTGATTAGTCACCATAACTAAGCGATACCCAGCGTCTTGTAGAGCCAGCAGGCTAGGGATAACTAACGGTTCAAATTTTAGTTTGTCTAAACGGTCCACTTGAAAATCAACGGGAGGCTCAACAATTAAGGTGCCATCTCGGTCAATGAAAAGTATTTTCTGTTGTTTACTCACTTGAACTTCCTTTTAATTTTAAATCTGTCGCCTAGCAAAAGTCGCTAGGTTAAATATTCTTTCTTATCAAACCTCACGGCTTAACATGTATCACTGATAAAAATTTCGAATAAATCCAAGTGTCTTTTCGCACTCTTCTCGATTACCAATGCTAATACGCACACAATTTTCTATTGGTGAATTACGTAGGATAATTCCGGTATCCCATGCTGCTTTAAATAAAGCATCGCCATCAGGGAATTTAACTAACAAATAATTACCCCAACCATCAAATACTGTTAATTGCGGCATACCGAGTAAACCCGCTTGTAAATAAGCTCGATTTGCACTCAAATCCAGAACTTGAAATTTCGCTCTAGCAAGCCCTGGTTCAGAAAGTGCTTGAATCGCAATATCCGCTACTGGAATTGGTACTGGGTAAGGCGCAATCACTTTCAATAAAACATCAATAAGTTCTTTATTGGCTAGCGTAAAACCGCAACGTAAACCAGCTAAAGCAAAAGCCTTTGACAGCGTTCGTAGAATGGCAAGGTTCGGGTATTGCTCAAGCAAATCAACAGTGGACGCTTCTGGGCAGAAGTCGATATACGCTTCATCCATCACGACAATCGCTTTATCTTGCGTCATTTCAAGCAATTTGATGATGTCTTTACGATCAACTAGATTGCCCGTTGGGTTATTTGGGCTACAAACGAAGACTACTTTTACATTATCTAGTTGTGCTTCTATAGCTGGAAGATCCAATTGCCATTCAGCCGTCAAAGGTACAACTTTACGTTCAACACCAATCGTCTCGGCACTAATTGCGTACATACCATAGGTTGGTGGGCAGTAGAGAATAGCGTCTTCATTCGGCTCACAGAAAGCTCGAATCAGTAATTCGATACCTTCATCAGCACCACGAGTTGTCAGTGTTTGTTCTGATTTAACACCTGCGTATTGAGCATAAGCATCAGTCAACTCTTTAGGCTGACATTCGCTGTAACGATTAAGACGAGACAAACTTAAGTTGTACTCGTTATCAAATGGAGATTCATTGGCATTTAGCCATACATCTCCGCTACCACCAATACGCCTTGCAGACAAGTAAGGTGTCAGCGCCTGAACTTGTTTTCTTGCTAACTTTTCCATGCCCAGCCCTTATTTCGCTTTATTTAACTTTTCAACTCGAATGGTCACAGCACGCTTGTGCGCATCCAAGCCTTCGGCTTCTGCCATAGTTACAACCGTTGGAGCTAATACTTTCAACCCATCTTCTGACAACTCTTGAACTGTCATTCGTTTAGAAAAATCAGCAAGCCCCAAACTAGAATACGTTTTTGTATAACCGTAAGTCGGTAAAACATGATTTGTGCCCGAAGCATAATCACCCGCAGATTCAGGAGACCAGTCACCAAGGAATATTGAACCCGCATTATCTAATAATGGTAATAACTCTCTTGGGTTCTTTGTTTGAACAATTAAGTGCTCAGGTCCATAGAAATTGGAAATCGCAACAGCTTGAGTAATAGATTCAGAAATAATAATCAGGCTTGAAGCTAGTGCTTGTTGAGCTATGTTTGCACGAGTTAACTCTTTCAACTGTTTCTGGACAGCTTCTGTAACTTGATCAGCAATAACAGGAGAAGGAGTCACTAGTACCACCTGAGAGTCAGGACCATGCTCAGCTTGGCTCAACAAATCAGCAGCGATAAAATCAGGGTCTGCCATTTCATCGGCGATCACCATAACTTCAGAAGGTCCGGCTGGCATATCGATAGCTGCACCTCGGAAATCGTTACTGACTTGTCTTTTCGCTTCAGTAACAAACGCGTTGCCTGGTCCGAAAATTTTATCAACTTTAGAGACACTCTCAGTGCCATAAGCCATTGAGGCAACAGCTTGAGCACCGCCCACGTTATAAACTTCATCAATTTTGCATAATTTGGCAACATACAAAATTTCATCAGCAATTGGTGGTGGTGAGCACAGTACGACTTTACGACACCCTGCTATTTGAGCAGGAACACCCAACATTAATACCGTTGAAGGGAGTGGTGCGCTTCCACCAGGAATATATAAGCCAACAGTATTGATTGCGCGAGTAATTTGCTCACACACCACACCAGGTTGGGTTTCTACACGTAATGGTTGAGGCTTTTGAGCTTCATGAAATTTAGCTATATTTTTATAAGCTTGCTCAAGCGCCAACTTCATTTCTTCACTCAAGCGTTCGCTGGCTTCTTCTATTTCAGAAGTGCTCACTCGAATAGACTCAGGAGTCACACGATCAAACTTTTCAGCCAGAGAAAATAAAGCAGCATCGCCTTCAGAGCGTACCTTAGCGACAATATCGGATACCGCTGCAGTGATATTTGCTCCTTCAGTAATCGCTGGACGCTCTAATACTGAGTCTTGTTGAGATTCACTTAAAGATTGCCATACAACGGTTCTCATTTTACTTACCCCATCATCTTTTCAATTGGCAGAACTAAGATTGAACTAGCACCAAGCTCTTTAAGCTGTTCCATTGTTTCCCAGAATAAATTTTCTGTACTTACAAGATGAACGGCAACTTTATCTTGGTCAGATGAAAGAGGAAGTACAGTTGGATCTTCTGCACCAGGTAGTAATGCTTTAATTTGTTCTAACTGGGAAGTCGGTGCGTGAAGCATGATGTATTTTGATTCTTTAGCTTGCTGTACGCCTTGCATACGAGTCAGAAGCTTTTCAATTAATGCCGTTTTATCTGCATCAAATTCACCCTGGCGCTGAATCAAAGTCGCTTTTGATTTAAAGATAACTTCCACTTCTTTCAGACCGTTGGCTTCAAGCGTTGCACCTGTTGAAACTAAATCTGCGATGGCATCAGAAAGACCTGCACGAGGGGCAACTTCAACTGAACCAGTTAACATACAAGCACTATAATCTACGCCCTGCTCATCCATGTAAGCTTTAAGTAGCTGCGGGTAAGTTGTTGCAATACGTTTACCGGCTAAGTCTTGAGGGCCGTTGTAATCTTCATCTTTATTGATCGCAATAGAGAGGCGACAACCACCAAAATCTAAACGGCGTAACGCTTCAAACTCACACGGTTCATTCAAAGCTTTACGATCTAGACGAACTTCTTCAAGTTCATTTTCTCCGATAAAACCAAGGTCCACTACACCATCCATGATCAAACCTGGGATATCGTCATCACGAACAAGTAACAAATCAATTGGCATATTTAGTGAATGAACAACAAGCTGCTCTCCCATGATGTTAAATTTAACACCACATTTTTTTAGTAAGTTTTGGCACTCTTTACTTAAGCGACCTTTCTTTTGAATTGCGATTCTTAGGCGTTGTGTCTGCATTGCTATATCCCTGTGCAAAATATTGAATTTATTGAATAATTTTAAATAGCTAAAACTAAAAAACCCTCGGGAGACTTTGTCATCCCGAGGGTTTAAATCTAAATTCTTTGACTTAACCTCCGGGAGTAAAATTGCTCCCGGGTATACGTAAACCTCCCCGAAAGACTAGATAGGGTGATGGTGATGATGAATGTTCATTACAAATTTACGCATAGTTATCAGCTCTTATGTTGTTTGCTGTCTTGTCTCCACACTAACTAAGGTGACACGCTTTTTCAACCATTTATTCTAAGTTTTTTCACTTAATTAAGAATAAACTTAACAAGCATAAAAAAAGGGAAGCTTCCGCCTCCCTTAACTGATTAATTTCTATTTAAGTATAAGCTTTTAATCTTATGCTTTGCTCCCGCAGTTTGCCATTTTGCAACGAGAGAAATACGCCAAGGCAAAACACACGGCAACAAAGGTTGCTGATGCTGCTGCAAATGAAATGGCAACTGACGCTGTCATACCTAGCGCAATAAAGCCTACACAAGAAACAAGAGCTACTGATAACGCATAAGGTAACTGCGTAGAAACGTGGTCAATATGATTACAACGAGCACCAGTAGAAGAAAGAATGGTCGTATCAGAAATTGGAGAACAGTGGTCACCAAAAACTGAACCAGCCAATACTGCACTTAGCATTGGTAGCATTAGCGCTAAATCTGTTGCACCTGCCATATCACCAGCGATTGGTAACATGATGCCAAATGTGCCCCATGAAGTACCTGTAGAGAAAGCCATTAAGCCAGCAAGTAAGAACAGGATAACAGGTAGCCAATGGTGGTCGATATTACCTTGCACTAATGAAGATAAGTAAGCGCCGGTTTTCATGTCGCCAATTACAGAACCAATCGTCCAAGCAAATACCAGAATCAAAATGGCGCCAAACATTGAACGAGCACCGATCCACATTGTTTTCACAATATCGATTGTTGGCAGCTTTTGCTTAAACACAGTACCAAGTGCTACAAGTAAACCTAAGATACCACCGTAAACAAGAGACTTGCCAACATCGGTATTTTCAAATGCGCCTAAAAGATTGAAAGCGATACCATCAGCCGCAAGTGCTTGACCACCCGTATACATCATTGCAGCAACGGTTGCGACAATCAAAGAAACGATCGGCATCACTAGATCAGCAACAGAACCTGTTTCACTTTCTTCAATGTCTAGCTCTTCATTAAGATCTCTTGCATCTTTATTGTTGCTTTCATCGCCATCAAAACCTCGACCTTGCGAAGCTTCAATCTCGTGATCACGCATTTTGCCGACATCTAGACCAAACCAAGCAACAGCAAAGACCATCAGTAAAGCAAATACTGCATAGAAGTTCATTGGGATAAGTCGAATGTAAGCGCCAAGAGCTGAGTACTCAGTCATACCATGAGTGACTAAGATGCCACCAATGATTGTCATGATGTAAGCACCCCAGCTTGATGCTGGCATTAGTACACACATTGGAGCCGCTGTAGAATCTAAAATATAAGCTAGCTTCGCACGGGATACATAAAAGCGGTCTGTCACTGGGCGTGAAATGGCACCAACCGCTAAACTATTAAAGTAGTCATCAACAAAGATGAACACACCTAAGAAAGCCGCTAGCAATTTAGAGCCACGTTTACTTTTTACTCGTGATTGAGCCCATTCAGCAAAAGCGCGTGTGCCACCGGATAACGTCAGTAATGCCGTCATCATACCCAATAGTAACAAGAACGCGACAATACTCATGTTCCAAGTATTAATTCCGCCATCTTCAATAAAGACACCAGAAACTTTTGTTCCAATATAGCCAGCAGCATTACCTAACGAGTAATCAGCTAATAAAAGCGCACCCATGACAATACCAACACCTAACGAGACAAGTACTCGACGTGTGATGATAGCAAGGCTCAAAGCCACAATGGGCGGAAGCAAAGAAAGAGGAGATGTTGCAAAATCTATTAAATTCATGATCTTCAAAAACCAGTTTATTATTTGGCTAGAGATCTACTGCAGATGACTTTGATAACAGCTTATCAAAGTCATGTTGAACTAAGCGAAAGGGAAGTGAACACTTCACCCAACCCCACAGTAGCGCTCCATAGTTTAAAATTAAGACTATGGCAGTGTTGTACCTATTGAGCACAACCCCAGCAAATTGCTTAGATATACAATTTACTTCGGCAATTAGACCTTTCATTTTTGTTCATTGGCATCACCCCAACAAAAATTACTTTTTATAATTGCACCTCTACGTGCGACGACATTATCCACTATTGTCACTATAATTTAACAATAATATTACTAAGCTATCGCATCAGGTAGCCGCAATTGTACTCATAGAGATAAACATTGCAACATATCATTCTAAGAAAGTTCAATTGAAAGCTACCTTCTATCTTGAACCAATCAATAAAGTGACTCAGGTAAATATTCCACTAATTACATATATAAGAAAGCTGTTTCAATTTATATATACATATTATTTTTACCTATAATATTCACTTATCAAAATTCAGTTATTCTTATTCGTTTTGTGTGTTTTAAAATAGATTTAATTACTTATTAAATGAAATATTATTTGTTTTATTTTAAACCACTGTTTATTATTAGGTAGTTAAATAAAATCATCTTGATGGGAAATATCATGTCAGAATTAACTAAAACTCTATTAAATATTCGTAGCCTCCGTGCATTCTCTCGTGAATTAACTCTTGAGCAATTAGAAGAAGCACTAGATAAACTAACTACAGTAGTTCAAGAGCGTCAAGAATCTGAAGCTGAAGAACGTGCAGCAAAAGCTGAACAAGAAGCAAAATTAGCAGCAATTGCAGAACAAATAGCAAAAGATGGTATTGATGTGGCAGATCTAATTGCAGCACTTTCTGGTGAAACTAAATCTAAAGGCCCGAAAGCAAAGCGTGCACCACGTCCTGCAAAATATAAATATGTAGATACAAACGGTGAAGAGAAGACTTGGACTGGTCAAGGTCGTACTCCTTCAGCTATCCAAGACTTACTTAACTCTGGAAAGTCTCTTGAAGATTTCGCTATCTAATTAATGTTTAATTGGTTTAAATAATAAAAAGGCTCCTACTAGGAGCCTTTTTTGTTTTTTCACCTGTATCAGGTAGTTATATTTAGAATATATACTCTACCTTTCCCAGTATGCTTCTTCCAAACTGTCTTCTCGTTCCGGCAAGCCTCTAGATAAACGAGGTGAATGTTGAACTAATACCTCATAACTTGCTCGGTTTGAATATTTACAAACTTGGGAAAATGATGAGTAAGTTAAATATGAATGCTGATGCTTGCTCGAATTAGGTACATTCGATTTATGATATTTATTCGCCGCCATATCATGAAGCAATGCAGATAATGCTGCATCACCCGCCCCATTAGTATTCTTAATTTTCTCGGGTCCACCCATATAAGGTGCAATATGCGAATAAACTTTAATTGGGTTTAAACATGAATCCTTATGAGCTGGTCGACTAAATTCATAACGGTTAAATTCAGCAATAGAACCTGGTAATAAAGGCAAAGAAGTTTCACGCTTTGCTGAATCTTCCGTGTAACCAGCCATAAATAAGCCAACAGGACCCGCTGTACATAAAACCAAATCAACAAGATCCAAGGCTTTATCCGATGCGGCAAGGGGATCACTTTCACCAGTTAATGCTTCAGCTTCATCCTCATTCATCGCAACAACGCTCACATGTTGCTCTAGAAAGTCTTTCCAAAAATCAGGATCATCTTGAATAACAAATTTAGTACCTAAAGTTAGAACAACAGGTACATCGTATTTTTTGGCGTACTCAATTGCTTGCATTGTCGCTTCCGGCATTGGATCACCAGGTTTACAACGAACCAAATATGCAGTTAAAACCAAAGCAGATGCATTTTTGAATATTTTCTCTGGAATGGTTTCGGGTTGAAGCTGATTCATTTGACCTTCGCTGATTGCAAAAGTACGTTCACCATCTTCTGTTATTAAAGCAAAACAACGACCAATGGCACCATCCACCCCTTGTAAATGGTTCAGATCCATTCTGCTTGATGTATTACATAAATAGCGGTAACCGTAACTGCCAATTTTAATATCTTGGCTCATTACACCCAATAGTGTTGAACGGTCATCCGCCAATACTGAGTAGTTGTGTAATGTATTACCAATTGTTCCACCTGCATATTCATTGGTAATTAAACAGCTCTCTTTAAGCTCTTGGTATAATGCTTCAGCTGACTTGTCATCAATAACAAGTGAGTGCCCTTTGCTTAGACCATACTTTTCAATGAGGTCAGTACTCACCTTAGCTTCAATATCAACCAATGTTTGGTCAATACCGATAATATGCGTACGAGACATTTTCTTACTTTCATGCGCTTGGCTTACTAGCGGATCACGAGCATGAACAGGAAAATAATGCTTTGATTTACGTTGTCCAGGAAATTTCATAGGGTCAGTCTAAGTCAAGGGGGAAATAGGGGGCGGATTTTACCGCGCTATATTTAACGCGGCAATCTTTGAAACTATAGCAAACGTTTGCTCGATGTTTTTTTTATTCACCTTCCATGAAGCTTAAATCTGGTAGCATATCTAAATGCTCTTTATAGCGTTTTTGATTGAACTCAGCGCCATTTTTCATTACATCGAACACTTCAATAGCAAGTGCACACGCCATCGCAGCAATTGCATCTTCACGGGGTGTCCCTGTCATCATTAATCGCATCAACGTTTCTTTTACTGTAACTGGCTGGCCGTCTTCTAATTGATTTTCAATAATTTCAATTAACTGCTCTTCTTGCATAAATTCGTTTTGTTCAGACATTTTTTCATCTCAGGTCTTGGATTTCGTGCGACTATGCCACATATACTTCTGACATCCTAGCGAGTCACCTCGCCTCATGAGATTCCTCAAGAAAGTCAGCGCACTATTTGCGCAATTGAAACTGTGATTCTGGTCTCGGATCTGTCACGTTGTTTCTCTTTCTGATAGAATCTGCGACCAAGTAATTGTAACGGTGTTTAGACATGTCAGATATCAGCTCTGGAAACAGCGAAAAGAAAGTAATTGTCGGTATGTCCGGCGGTGTAGATTCGTCAGTATCGGCGTATCTTCTTCAGCAACAAGGCTATCAGGTAGAAGGCCTTTTCATGAAAAACTGGGAAGAAGACGATAACGAAGAATACTGCACAGCAGCTGAAGATCTTGCTGATGCACAAGCGGTATGTGACAAGTTAGGTATTCATCTACATACAATTAACTTTGCTGCAGAATATTGGGACAACGTATTCGAATATTTCCTAGAAGAATACAAAGCAGGTCGAACGCCTAACCCAGATATTCTTTGCAATAAAGAGATCAAATTCAAAGCATTCTTAGAGTTTGCGGATGAAGTGCTAGACGCAGACTACATTGCAATGGGTCATTACGTTCGCCGTACTTTCCCAACTCAAGAGCAACTAGATGCTGGCCAAAAACCAGAAATGCTACGTGGTCTTGATGGTAACAAAGACCAAAGCTACTTCTTATATACATTAAGCTCTGATCAAGTTGCTCGCAGCCTATTCCCTGTTGGTGAATTAGAGAAGCCTGAAGTGCGACGTATTGCTGAAGAGCAAGATTTGATCACGGCTAAGAAAAAAGACTCAACTGGTATCTGCTTTATCGGTGAACGTAAGTTTACTGAATTCTTAGGTAAGTACCTACCCGCTCAGCCAGGTAATATTGAGACACCAGAAGGTCAAGTTATTGGTCAACACCAAGGTCTTATGTACCACACTCTTGGTCAACGTAAAGGTCTACATATTGGCGGCACTAAAGGTGGTGGCGGTAATGAAGAACCATGGTTTGTTGGCGAAAAAGATTTAAAACGTAATGTGCTAATTGCTGTTCAAGGTAAAGATCACCCTCTTCTTAAGTCTGAAGGGTTAATTGCTTCGCAATTACATTGGGTCGACCGCGCAGCAATTACCGATGTTATGAAGTGCACGGTAAAAACACGTTACCGCCAAACTGATATTCCTTGTACAATCATCCCTATTGATGATGAGAATATTAAAGTCATTTTTGATGAGCCTCAAATTGCTGTGACACCAGGTCAATCAGCAGTATTTTATCAAGGTGAAGTTTGCCTTGGTGGCGGTATCATCGAAAAACGCATCTAATACAATAATTCAACAAGGAGTTACTACGTGGCTAATACACTTTATGACCGCACCATTGCGTTTGCTGGAATATGCCAAGCTGTGGCATTGGTTCAACAAGTTGCGAAAGACGGTCACTGTGATAACGATGCCTTCGAAGCCTCTCTAAATGCGATTTTAAATATTAACCCAGTCAATACTGTGGGTGTATTTGGTCGTGAAGCGAACCTAAAGCTAGGCTTAGAATGCCTGGTAAAAGGGATTGATAGTACTCCTGCAGGTAGTGACATTACCCGCTATATTATTAGCTTAATGGCGCTAGAGCGTAAACTTTCGGGTCGCAATGATGCGATGTCTCAACTGGGTGATCGTATTCAAATGGTTGAGCGACAAGTTGAGCACTTTGACTTATTTGACGAGCAAATGCTCAGTAATCTTGCAAGCATCTATTTAGACGTTGTCAGTCCAATAGGCCCTCGAATTCAAGTTTCTGGAACACCTTCAGTGTTACAGCAGACTGCCAGCCAGCATAAAGTAAGAGCTTTGCTTCTTTCTGGTATCCGAAGTGCTGTACTTTGGCGCCAAGTTGGCGGCAAACGTCGCCACCTTATTTTTGGTCGTAAGAAAATGATCGAGCAAGCTCAGATCCTTTTAGCAAGAATTTAATTTTTAGCTCGCTTAATTGCGAGCTTCTTTATTTCCCCCTAACTTATTTAAATATCTAGGAGATTCACATGGAATTGTCAGCATTAACTGCTGTGTCACCTGTAGACGGTCGCTACGGAAGTAAAACAATTTCTCTACGCAGTATTTTTAGTGAGTACGGCTTACTAAAGTACCGTACTGTTGTTGAAGTTCGCTGGCTTCAAAAATTAGCTGAAACGCAATCGATTGCGGAAGTGGCTACTCTAAGCGCAGAAGCGAACCAATTCTTAGATAACATCGCTGCTAACTTCAGCGAAGAAGATGCAATGCGTATCAAGGAAATTGAACGCACAACAAACCACGATGTAAAAGCAGTGGAATACTTTCTAAAAGAGAAAGTAGCAGACGTTCCTGAACTTCACGCGATTAATGAATTCATTCACTTCGCTTGTACTTCAGAAGATATCAACAATACTTCGCACGCACTTATGCTTAAAGAAGCTCGCGATACTGTTATTCTTCCTGAAATTCGCAACGTTATTGATGCGATTAAGGCACTGGCTTCAGAATACCGCGATATTCCTCTTCTTTCTCGTACACACGGTCAACCAGCTTCCCCATCTACTATGGGTAAAGAAATGGCGAACGTTGCGTACCGTATGGAACGTCAATTCAAGCAAATCGAAAGCGTTGAGATTCTAGCGAAAATCAACGGTGCAGTAGGTAACTACAATGCTCACCTATCTGCTTATCCTGAAGTTGATTGGCACCAATTTAGCGAAGAGTTCATCACTGAATCTCTTGGCGTAACTTGGAACCCATACACAACTCAAATCGAACCTCACGATTACATCGCTGAGCTTTTTGACGCAATTGCACGTTTCAACACGATCCTTCTAGACTTCGACCGTGACGTTTGGGGTTATATTGCTCTAGGTCACTTCAAGCAGAAGACTATTGCCGGTGAAATTGGCTCTTCAACAATGCCGCACAAAGTTAACCCAATTGACTTCGAAAACTCTGAAGGCAACCTTGGTCTAGCTAATGCAATGTTCAGCCACCTTGCACAAAAACTTCCAGTATCTCGCTGGCAGCGTGACCTTACTGACTCTACAGTTCTTCGTAACTTAGGTGTTGGTGTGGGCTACGCTATCATTGCTTACACTTCAACTCTGAAGGGTATTAGCAAGCTAGAAGTTAACCGTGAAGCACTACTTGCTGAGCTAGACAAAAACTGGGAAGTATTGGCAGAACCAGTACAAACCGTTATGCGTCGTTACGGCATTGAAAAGCCATACGAGAAGCTTAAAGAGCTAACTCGTGGTAAGCGTGTAGACGGTGAAGGCATGCACGCATTCATCGATGGTCTTGAGATTCCAGAAGACGAAAAAGTTCGTTTAAAAGAGATGACGCCAGCTAACTACATCGGTCAAGCAATCGAGCTGACTGACAAGCTGTAAAATTCGACTTTCGAATAGTAATTTTCAAAGGCTTCCTATATGGAAGCCTTTTTGTTGCACTGGATAAACCGTATAAAAAGAACACTCTGATTAAAGAAGACAAAGTGCTTTTTCCTAGTTTACCCTACTCTCCTCAATCCATTTAATGGCGTAGCTTGCTGTAACCAAAGCCCGTACTCCTTGAATACTTGTTTTTTGGACGCCTAGAACAAAAAAGGCCTCCAGAAGGAAGCCTTTCAATTACATATTGTCGCCTAGTGACTGTAAATTACTAAATGATTACATGTTACGTAGAGACTCAATACGCTTATCTAACGGTGGGTGGCTCATTAGCAGCTCACTAAGTGACTTCTTACCATTGATACCAAACGCCATCATAGAGCCTTCTAGCTGTGGCTCATGACTGACCTTTAAACGCTCTAACGCAGCAATCATCTTCTCTTTACCCACTAATTGAGCTGCGCCAGCATCTGCATAGAATTCACGATGACGGCTGTACCACATAGTGATAAAACTAGCTAGGAAACCAAATACCAGTTCAAGGGCGATGGACACACCAAAGTAAACCATCATGTTGCTGCCACCTTCTTCCTCGTCATCGTTCGACGCAACAATATTCGCAATAAAGCGAGACAAGAAAATAACGAACGTATTCACAACACCTTGCATCAATGTCATCGTGATCATGTCACCGTTCGCAATATGGCTAACTTCATGCGCTAACACGGCTTCAGCTTCATCACGAGTCATGTTATGCAGTAGCCCCGTAGAAACTGCGACAAGTGAATCATCACGCTTTGCTCCCGTTGCAAATGCATTAATGTCTGGAGAGTCGTAAATCGCGACTGTCGGCATACCAATACCAACTTGCCCTGCTTGGCGACTCACTGTTTCCATTAACCAGTGTTCTGTTTCATTTCTAGGACTTTCAATGACCGAACCACCAACTGAACGTAATGCCATTTTTTTTGACATTAACAGTGAAATAAATGATCCACCAAAACCAAATACAGCAGCCATCACCAATAGTCCAGATAGGCTACCTGGCTGCATCCCCGTTACAGCATAAACAATATTCAATACAATACTTAGTACCAATACAACCGCTAGGTTGGTTGCAAGGAACAACATTACTCGCTTCATTACTTTTCTCCGCATGAAAGCTGTTTTTTATTAAAACTTATCGTTATAACAAGAAGACCACCAATTGGTAACACTCTCGAATATTTATTACTTATACATATAGTCTAAGATTTAGAAAACAAGGTTAAGCATTAAATTGCAACATTTGATTACGAGACTACATTCCATTAACTTTTGTCTATTAGACCTAAGTAGTATGGCGATGATAAAACAATCAGTCTAGAGTAGCAGCCATGTTAATGATTGGCTTGTCCATGTAATAAAAGGAAAGATCATGGCTGAAGGGAATAGCTTCCAAATGGCAATAGATTTACTATGCTGCCATTTAGGTATATCTGAAGAAGAAGCAAAAAAGCAGATTGGCGTTCAACCTACACAAGATATCCAAACACATATATCTGAAACCCAACAAGCACTAATGGGTTTAACTCAAGACAGATAATCCTATTAAAATGAAGGGTTCAACTTCAATTCTGACCCTTCATTTAACTTCCACGATTAGTCTAATCAAAATAATCTTTAGCCAACAAGTCACACTGTTCGCGCAATGCTTTAATAAAAGAATCTTGCTCTAAACCAATGGTATAAAACAAACTAAAAGGTACTTTGAAATCATTACAAAGTAAGCCCGTTTCTTTCTTTTGTATCACGCCCTTCCGCACACCATTTTCTGCCGTACGATTAGGAAGCAACGCCCACCCTTGCTCTTGAAGCAATTGCATGACTAGCTCGCTACTACTCACAACACGTGTACAGTAAGAGAATGCTTTTATAACTCCCTCTGCTTTTAACGCGTTTTCACTCAAATATTGAACTTCTAACTGCGCATCTTCAAGGTCAAACGTCGATTTAGCCGCCAACTTGGAATTCGACCCAACATATAACCCATAGTCGACATAGCCAAGATGTTGATAGTAGGCGGAGAACGTCAATGAGATTGAACCTTTTGTCGGGAAGAAAGCAAAGTCTAACTTTTCGTTTTTCAATTCCTCGAGCCCAACTTCACGGTTTCTTGCTAGCCAATTAATACTGACCAATGGAAAAGATTTTGCAGCCCATAACTCAATGTATTTCAAAAAATCAAAAGGAAAGTCAATGTCATAGCCGATATTGAAATGTGTTTTTGAATCGTTAAACAAAAACTTACTGATTTCTGCCAACTTACTATCTTGTCGAATGACTAAAATAGCATGCGGATAGAGCTTTTCTGCGGCAGGGGTTTCGACGGCTTTCCTCCCAACTATAATAAAAAGTTCGTAGCCTAAAGAGTCTTCGTAAGATTTAACCAATTCACGAATAGTCGTGCGGTCTTTGTTTAAACGGCGCCCCGCAGCACTAAACGAATGTTCCTCATAGACAGCGACAAAAGCTCGCAATTGTTCCAATGTATGCATACAACCTCTTGGACGTAAAACCCCATCATAAGTGGTTTTATAGAGTGCTAAAGTCCACTCATAATTACCAGAAGTATTTCTTACTTCTTACAGCTATGACTTCAAATAAAAGAACAATAAATTCAAACCTATTGGCACAATTTAATGCCCCAATTTTAAAGCAGCTCTTTGCTCTCGCACTCCCTATAACACTACAAAGTATCTTTTTTTCTAGCAAAGGAGTGATTGACCTAATCATGATTGGTCAATTGAGCGAAAATGATATCGCAGCCGCAGGAGTTGCAAGTAGAGCATTATTTGTGGCAACAATTATTATCTCAGGCGTAACCACTGCTGGAGCGATCTTAATTGCTCAATACTTTGGAAAAAAAGACCACCTAGGAACCAAAAGAGGGACTGCATTAACTTGGCTACTATCTAGTTTGCTCGCCTTAGTACCTTTTGCTGTTCTTGCGCTAGCAAGTACTCAGGTAATGGCGATATCATCTAATAATAATGAAGTTCAAGCTTTAGGCTCTCAATATCTTGTTGTTACAAGCTTTAGTTTATTGTGTATAGCATTTACCGGTAGCATCGCAGCTTACCTTCGCTCCATCCATCAAGCCTCAACCAGTCTATATTTGAGTAGTATTGGTATTATTCTCAATATTTTACTTAATTGGGTATTCATTTTTGGACACTTTGGCGCTCCACAAATGGGATTGAAAGGTGCGGCTATTGCCACATTAATCAGCAGCGTGCTCGAAGTTGTTATTACGATTATCTATCTAAAACTCAATAGATACGTAACCTTGTTTGACTCTTCCGATATCAAACAAGCTTTACAGTTCCCCTATATAAAGCAGATCACTTATTTGGCATTCCCTACCACCGTGAATTTTACGTTATGGGTAGGAGGTTTATTTGCCTATACCTCAATCATGGGACAGGCAAGCTCTGAAGGTTTGATTGTTTTATCTATCATTACACCGATTGAAGCATTATCGCTTAGCTTTTTGATCGGTATCGCCAACGCCTCTGCCGTTATTATTGGTAACCATATAGGCGCAAAAGATTTTGAGTCTGCCTACCACCACGCTATTGTTTTCAATGTAGTCGCGATTTTGGTTACCCTTTGCGTGTCTCTATCCTTATATGCAATCAAAGATAACGTTCTCGATCTCTTCACTTCAATAAGTACGACTACTAGAGATCTATCCAATAAGTTCTATCTAATTCTATGTATAGGAATTGTTTTGCGATCACTCCCAACCATGATGGTTGTTGGCGTGTTAAGAGCTGGGGGTGATGTAAAATTCTGCCTACATCAAGATCTACTCACCCAATGGTGTTTCGGTATTCCTTTGGCTGCGATAGGCGCTTTCTTAATAGGTTTAAACGCTGAATGGATCTTCGCTCTGTTTTTCTTGGAGACACTCTTCAAATGGTTTGCATGTATTCATCGGTTTAGAAGTAAAAAATGGCTGAACTACCTAGCCCAATAGCACACTTAATGTAAATAAAATTGAGATATAAAAATGAATTTAATCACCTTATATGAAGCCTATGGTCTCACTATCGCGACTCTACTTTTCATAGCAATTTATATATTTGTCCATATTAAGTACATTCGACACCATGAAGCACATAAACGGTTTCTAGAAGCTTTATGGGCATTAATGAAAAACACAATCCACGGCGAACATATTAGAACAATGGGTTATAAACCAGATAATCAAGACGATAAAAAATAATGTGCTAATACAAAAATAAAAAACCGACTGTAGAAGCTACAATCGGTTTTTTGCGGGTTTGGTAGGCGAAGTCTATAGATTCAGAAGGGGGGAAACATCAATGTACTTACCAATGTTCTTAGACTCTGCTCTTGGCACATAAGGGATTTCACCTAACTTCGGCGCACCTAGCTTATCTTCAAGCATTGCAATAATATCTGCGTAATGTTCTGTTCCTGGGTTGATTCGGTTTGCTACCCAACCAATTAACTCTAATCCATCAGCACGAATAGCTTCTGCAGTCAGCAAAGCATGGCTAAGACAACCGAGTTTAATCCCAACAGTTAGAACCACCGGTAGTTTTTCTGCTTTTACCCACTTAGACAAATATTCGTCATCTGAAATCGGGACACGCCATCCACCAGCACCTTCAACTAATACGATGTCGGAGTTTTCTTTATGCTCAGCCAATTTCTCACTTAAGATGCTTTCTTCGATGACCACTCCATCGTGCTTAGCAGCAATATGAGGAGAAGACGGAAGAAGCAACGCATAAGGGTTTACATCTTCATAAGCTAGATCTTGTGTAGCGGCTTCTTGTAAATGCAAAGCATCACTGTTACGTAAACCTTCTGGGTACTTTTCACACCCTGCAGCAACCGGCTTGTAACCAATTGTTGATAACTCTTTTGCAGCTAAAGCTTGAAGAATTGCCTTAGATACAACTGTTTTTCCCACTTCGGTATCCGTACCTGCAATAAATAATGCATCAATCATAATTTAATAACCCCTAAACAAACTTGATATGTTGCTGGTAAGAAACCTTGATGGCTTTGAAACTCTCGATATTCTTTCTCGACAAGTTGCAACATTCTGCGACTTGTTAAACCGTGTGAGCGACCACTTACATGAGTAGCCCCGATTCCCTTAAGGTCTCGCATCAACTCTAATGCAGTGTCGTACCAAACTGTGATAGAGGGCAAGTCTAGTTGATGAGCCTCACAGCTAGATTGCGCTAACGCAATTTTTACCTGATTCTCAGAAATAAAGTTATTAACGTGTTGATGTGTGTCAATTTTATTCCACGATTTTTGCAACTCAAACAGTGAGCCATCTAACAAAGTGGAAAATAAAACACTTCCTCCTCGCTTCGTCACTCGTTTTATCTCACATAAAGGTACAGATAAATCATCACACCACTGCAATGCTAAGCTTGAAAAGACAATATCGAAGCTTTGGTTTTCGAATGGAAGTTGTTCCGCATCTGCTTGCTGATAAGATGAAACCTGATCACCACACCTTAACTTCGATTGGTTTAGCATTTCTTGAGAAAGGTCCGCACATACTACATCTGCTCCCCTTGATAGTAATTGATAAGAGAAGTAACCAGTGCCACAACCGAGATCGAGCACTTTAAGCCCAGACAAATCATTAGGTAATTTGTCTAGTAATCGATGACCGACATCGCGCTGAAACTCAGCGTGTTTATCATAAGTGGTTGCTGCTTTGCCAAAAGCTTCAGCAATCGCACTCTTATCGTGGCCGATGTAATTATTCACTACTACTTCTTGTGACATTTACTAAGCCCTATTATTTGTTTCGACCTTTGATTCAAAGCTTGATTCGATGTTTCGTTCGATAGCTTGATGCAATGAGTTTGTTAACTGAAGAACTTGTTTTTGAGTATGACTTGCCGTTAGCGTAATGCGTAAACGAGCAGTTCCAACCGGCACCGTTGGCGGTCTTATCGCGGTGACCCATACTTGATCACGTTTTAACTCTTCTGCAATAGATAATGCAGTTTTGGCTTCACCAACCACAAACGGTTTAATAGGAGTCTGAGTCTCGATAAACCCTTCAACACCACTCATCTGTTCTGAGTAAATGCCCCCAAGCTCAAAGAGCTTCTCACGACGCCACTCTTGCGTTTGAATCATTTGGCAAGCATAAGATAGAGCTACAGCTTGCGAAGGCGGCATTGCTGTTGAATAAACATGATGCCGAGCAAATTGAGTTAAGTAATCACCCAACTCTGCCGAACACAGAATAGCGGCACCAGAAAGGCCAAATGCCTTGCCAAAAGTCACGACCAGAATATCGGGTGTTATTTGCGCTACGTTGCAGCTCCCCGCCCCTTTTTCACCCAGCACACCAATGCCATGAGCATCATCAATGACGAGCCAGCTGTCGTATCGATTAGTAAGGTTAGATATCTGACTGAGAGGTGCTTGATCCCCATCCATACTAAACACACCTTCAGTCACTACAAGCGATTGAGGAGTTCGGTTCAGCAGCAACTCTAAATGCTGTGTATCGTTGTGCTTAAAGCGTTTCATTGTTGCAGGGGAAAACATACCCGCTTCCATCAAAGAAGCATGGTTAAGTTTATCTTGCAGCAGAAAATCATCTTTCTCGAGAAGAGAGAACAACAAAGCTTGGTTAGCACTAAAACCAGAGCTAAATAGAATGGCACGTTCAAAGCCGAGCCACTCACACAGCTGAGCTTCCAAATTTAGATGAGCAGGACTAAAACCAGAAACGAGTGGTGATGCAGCACTACCAGCGCCATACTGGGATAACCCTGTTTGCCATGCATCAACAAGTTCTGGGTCATTCGCTAAACCCAAATAATCATTGCTCGAAAAATTAATAAAATCTGAGCCTTCGCTACGAAGCAAAGGACCATTACTATTTTCGAGTACTTTAAGTTGACGACTTAACCCTTGCTCACTACGACGAACAAGGGCTTCTTTAATTCGAGATTTAAACAGTGGCATCGTAGAACATGTCATCTTTCGCTGGACGAGCAGCTACGCGCTCCACCACTTGATCTAACAGTTCATTTTCTTGAATTTCATCAGGCTTTTGAGCCACTTCTTGGCTGTTGATACCCAACTTCTTGAACAGCTGCATATCTGTATCTTCATCTGGGTTTGGAGTAGTCAGTAGCTTACAGCCATAGAAGATTGAGTTCGCACCAGCCATGAAGCACATTGCTTGCATCTGTTCATTCATGTTTTCACGACCTGCAGATAAACGAACCGCAGACATAGGCATCATGATACGAGCAATAGCAATAAGTTTAACGAAATCGAAAGATTCAACATCATCAACGCTTTCCATTGGTGTGCCTTTCACTTTCACCAGCATATTGATTGGTACACTTTCTGGGTGTACTGGTAAGTTAGCCAATTCCACAAGTAGCCCTGCTCGGTCATTAGTACTTTCACCCATACCAATGATACCGCCAGAACAAATCTTCATACCCGCATCACGAACATGAGAAAGCGTATCTAAACGATCTTGGTAAGTGCGAGTAGTAATAATGCTGCCGTAAAACTCAGGAGACGTATCAAGGTTATGGTTGTAGTAATCCAGACCGGCGTCAGATAATTCACCGGCTTGCTCTGGTGTCAACATACCTAGTGTCATACAAGTTTCTAAACCCATGCCTTTCACACCTTTGATCATGTCAGTTAGGTGAGGCATGTCGCGTTCTTTCGGGTTTTTCCAAGCTGCGCCCATACAGAAGCGAGTTGAACCAGCATTTTTAGCTTTTTGCGCCGCATCCAAAACACGCTCAACTTCCATTAAGCGTTCTTTATCTACATCGGTACGGTAGTGGGCACTTTGCGGGCAGTATTTGCAATCTTCAGGGCAAGCACCTGTTTTAATGGAGAGCAAAGTACTGACTTGCACGTGGTTAAGCTCTTGGTACTTTCTATGTACTAATTGAGCTTCAAACATTAAATCCATAAACGGTTTTTCTAAAAGAGCAGTTACTTCAGATACTGTCCAGTTATGACGAACTTCCACGTGTCGATCCTTATCTTTATTTAGTATTACAAGCTCTCATACTTGTGGCCTGCATTTATACTTGGCTAGTCTACCTACAACCATTAGACTGTCAACATAATGAGAATATTAAAAGTTTACATTTGATTGCTTTTTAATCGACAAATTTATGGAAGATACTATGGATCTCGCCTTTGATCGCCAGCATATCTGGCATCCGTACACATCGACTCTTACACCTCTGACCTGCTACCCAGTCACCAATGCCGATGGGGTTTACCTAGAATTAGAAGGGGGAAAACGAATAATTGATGGTATGTCATCTTGGTGGTCAACCATTCATGGATACAATCACCCTGTATTGAATGAAGCTGCACATAGCCAAATTGATAAGATGTCCCATGTTATGTTCGGTGGAATCACCCACCAACCAGCTATCGATTTATGCAAAAAGTTATTATCTTTATCCCCTAAGAATTTAGAGCATGTCTTTCTTGCCGATTCTGGTTCTGTTGCTGTTGAAGTGAGTCTAAAAATGGCGCTTCAGTATTGGCATGCAAAAGGAACACCACGCTCTAAATTTTTGACCCTACGTGATGGCTACCACGGCGACACTTTTGCTGCGATGTCGGTGACAGATCCTGATAATTCAATGCACAGTCTGTATAAAGGTTTCTTGCCAGAGCATATCTTCGCTGATTCGCCAAAAACTGGCTTTTGGGATGAGTGGTCCCCTAATGACATTGATAGTTTTCGAGATAAGCTGACAGTTAATCATGAAGAAGTCGCAGCAGTAATCTTAGAGCCTATCGTTCAAGGTGCTGGCGGCATGCGAATTTATCACCCTGAATTCTTGAAACAAGTTCGCTTACTATGTGATGAGTTTAATGTTCTGCTTATCTTGGACGAAATAGCTACTGGATTTGGACGTACAGGAAAACTCTTTGCTTGTGAACATGCAGACATTCAACCAGACATTCTATGTTTAGGTAAAGCGCTGACTGGGGGCTATATGACCCTTTCCGCGACGCTTGCTAGCAAAGAAGTTGCTGACACTGTATGTGGAGGTGAAGCCGGCTGCTTTATGCACGGACCAACCTTTATGGGTAATCCATTAGCATGCTCGGTAGGTGCTGCAAGTTTATCTATCATAGAGCAAGGTCATTGGCAAAATCAGACTCAGAAGATCGAACAGCTCTTCTCTGAATTACTCCCTCCTTTACGAGAACATGAACTGGTTAAAGAGGTTCGTTGGTTGGGCGCTATCGGTGTCGTTGAAACCCACACACCTGTCGATATGGAAACCATCCAAGCTCACTTTGTTGATCAAGGGGTTTGGATTCGACCTTTCGGGCGGTTGATTTATATGATGCCTCCCTTTATCACAAAGGCTGATGAACTCCTTGTTCTAGTTCGTGCTATTGAAACAGCACTACAAACACCTGAATGTTTTCAAAACACCTGATGTACATAATTAAGCTTTAAAGCTCCTGCAATGGAAGATTAACCCATTAGAAAATCGTGTTTTAAAAGATAAATTGTGCTTTTGAAAGATATAAAAAAGCCCAGCATCTAGCTGGGCTTTTAAGTCATCATTCACGGTAATCGTAATAATTAACCGATGTGCGTTTCACCACCCATGTACTTCTGTAGTACAGCTGGTACAGCAATACGACCGTCAGCTTTTTGATTGTTTTCAAGAATAGCAACCATAGTACGACCAACAGCAAGACCAGAACCATTTAGCGTGTGTACAAGCTCGGGTTTCTTCTCGCCTTTACGACGGAAACGAGCTTGCATACGACGCGCTTGGAAATCCCACATGTTTGAACAAGAAGAGATCTCACGGTAAGTCTCTTGTGCTGGAACCCATACTTCTAAATCGTAAGTTTTCGCAGAACCGAAGCCCATGTCACCAGTACATAAAATCACTTTACGGTAAGGTAGCTCTAGAAGTTGAAGAACTTTCTCAGCATGACCTGTTAGTTCTTCAAGTGCAGCCATTGAATCTTCTGGCTTAGTAATTTGTACGAGTTCAACTTTATCGAACTGGTGCATACGGATAAGACCGCGAGTATCACGACCGTAAGAACCCGCTTCAGAGCGGAAACACGGAGTATGAGCTGTCATCTTAATCGGAAGATCAGTTTCTTCGCTAATAGTATCACGCAGCATATTCGTTACAGGCACTTCAGCCGTAGGAATAAGTGACAATGTTTTTAGAGGAACGTCACTCACTTGCTCAGTCAGAGGGCTAGTGTGGAATAAGTCTTCGCCAAATTTTGGTAATTGACCAGTTCCAAATAAGCTATCAGAGTTTACAAGGTAAGGAACATACATCTCTGTGTAGCCGTGCTCATCAGTGTGAAGGTCAAGCATGAACTGCGCAATAGCACGGTGCAGGCGAGCAAATTTACCCTTCATAACGATGAAACGTGAACCTGAAATTTTCACAGCACTTGCGAAATCCAGACCACCAGACATTTCACCTAGATCAACGTGATCTTTTACTTCGAAGTCGTAAGCTTTTGGCTCACCCCAACGAGAAATTTCAACGTTCTCATCTTCATTTGCACCGTTAGGTACTGAATCATCAGGCAAGTTTGGTACTGCTGATGTGATTTCATCAAGCTTAGTTTGAAGTTCAGTTAAAGAAACTTTTGCTTCATCAAGCTCTGCACCTAAGTTACCGACTTCAGCAAGGATACGCGCCGCTTCTTCATGTTCGCCTTTCGCTTTCGCTTGACCAATGGACTTCGAACGGGAGTTACGTAAAGCTTGTAGCTCTTCAGTTTTTACTTGAAGCGATTTACGCTTTTCTTCAAGTTCACGAATAGTCTCTACGTCAAGAGTGTAACCACGACGTGCTAATTTTGCGGCTGTTTCATCCAGCTCAGTTCGAAGTAATTTAGAGTCCAGCATTGCTAATCCCATGCTTTAGTTATTTGAATATTCAGCGAGTTAACCACTGAATTACTACTAAACCGCCTAAAATGGTTGTAAAACAATCAATTTATGGCAATTTAATCTGAAGATAATGTAGATGTAACGATATCCAAAAAAGCCTAGTTTTCATAGCGCTTTTGTTGGCTTTTTGCGTCTAAATCCGCGAGGTAATCTAACTTCTCGCCGATTTTACCTTCTAAGCCCCGTTTTGTTGGAAAATAGTACTGCGTTGACCCCATCTCTGGCGGCAAGTACTTTTCCCCAGCAGCATAAGCTCCAGGTTCATCATGAGCATAACGATATTCTTGCCCATATCCCATGTCCTTCATCAAACTTGTTGGTGCATTTCGTAAATGATGAGGGACTTCATACTCAGGTAGGTTATGAGCGTCAGAAAGTGCTTGTTTCCAAGCGGTATACACCGCATTACTTTTCGGTGCACACGCTAAATAGACGACAGCTTGGGCGATCGCTCGTTCCCCCTCAGCAGGACCTATACGTGTAAAGCAATCCCATGCCGACATCGCGACTTGCATAGCTCTTGGATCAGCATTACCAATATCTTCAGATGCAATAGCAAGCAAACGTCTTACAATATAGAGAGGGTCACAGCCAGCTGCTATCATTCGTGCAGACCAGTAAAGAGCAGCATCAGGGTTAGAACCGCGGATTGATTTATGGACGGCTGAAATCAAGTCGTACCAAATGTCACCTTTGTTATCAAAACGGGCAACCTTTTCACCAGCCACTTCAGCAAGCAACTGAATAGTTATATCTTTTTCACCCTGCGCGTTGTCTTCTGCCATGTCATAAAGTAGCTCAAGATAGTTAAGCGACATACGAGCGTCACCGTTAACCAATTCAGCAAGTCGATCTAAAACGTTATCAGCAAAATAAGCCGGAACATCTCCAAGTCCACGCCGTTTATCTTCGATAGCTTGGCGAATGACTAGGGAGATATCACCTGTATTAAGAGAAGTCAGTTTGTAGACACGCGCACGTGATAACAAAGCGTTGTTTAACTCAAAAGAAGGGTTTTCTGTGGTAGCACCGATAAATGTCACTGTGCCATCTTCAATATGAGGAAGAAAAGCATCTTGCTGGCTTTTATTAAAACGATGAACTTCGTCTACAAACAGGATTGTTTTTCTGCCTGCTTGCTTATTTTCTCGCGCTTTCTCTATCGCAATTCGGATATCTTTCACACCAGATGTCACCGCAGACACTCGCTCAACTTCTGCATTCGCATAGTTGGCAGCAACTTCTGCGAGGGTTGTTTTACCGGTGCCAGGCGGTCCCCAAAGGATCATTGAGTGAAGATTCCCCGCCTCTAATGCACGGCGTAATGGTTTACCCACACCTAAAATGTGTTGTTGACCAATATATTGCTCGACGGTTTCTGGTCTCATACGAGCAGCAAGGGGACGAAAATCTTCGTCCCCTGCAAAATCTAAGCTGTAATTACTCACTGGCAGTCTCTTGAATAGTGAATGTCACCAACAACCCCCAACTATTAATTTCGTTGGTCATCAATTTCAACGCCTTCAGGTGTTACAAAGGTAAAACGGTCTGATTTTGGTTTATCTAAAGTGACATTATTAAAAACAAACTGCCCTTTTTGACCATCTTGCTCTATAACATCAAAACCTTTCACAATACCTTGATCGGTAATGTGGATAAGGAAGTCACCTTGATTAGAATCAACGGCTGTTGGCGTTAATGTAAACAAGTCATCTTTTTGTACTACGTTATAGTTATCCCAATCACTTGGCTTATTACGTGTTAACAAAACGAAAGGAGTTTGAGCTGTCGCTTGCTCTTGCCAATAAATACTGACCTGCTCAATGAACGGACTGTAATACCATAGGCTTTGACCATCAGAAACTAAAAGGTTTTCATCAGGGAATGTTGTTTCCCAGCGGAATAGGCTTGGTCTTGCAATCTCAACCGTGCCTTCCCCTTCCATGACAATATCCCCATCAGGGCTAGTCACTGTTTGTTTGAAATCTGCACTGAAACCATCATTTAATGCAAGTCGGCTATTGAGCTCTTCTTTGGGAGATGCGAAAACTGAAAAACTCATAAATAAAAGTGCGAATATTTTTTTCATTAATGTTCCTATGGACAATAAGTTAATGATGATAAATCACTACCACTAGGGCTTTGACTCACCTTGATAACACGAGTTCCTCGTTAACTTATTATTTTTCTGTCAAATTATTAATCTTTAGGGGGGGCCGGAGCCAAAACTTCACGGTTACCATTATGCCCGGGAGTGCTCACGATTCCCTGCGCTTCTAACTGCTCGACAATTCGGGCTGCTCTGTTGTAGCCAATTTTAAATCTACGCTGAACGCCTGATACCGAACCTCTTCGAGAATGCACGACGTGCTCCACAACTTGGTCAAACAGTGGATCAACATCTTCATCACTTTCCATTTTTTCGCCTGGAAGTAATGTTTCTGGAGTTTGGTCACCATTAGTAATTTCATCAATATAATTTGGCTTACCGCGAGCTTTCCAGTTATTCACCACAGCATGCACATCATCATCAGATGCAAATGCACCATGAACCCTAGTGGTATGGCTTGAGCCAGGTGGTAAATAAAGCATATCACCCATTCCTAATAATGACTCCGCGCCACCTTGATCGAGAATAGTTCGTGAGTCCGTTTTAGTTGAAACAGTGAAAGCAACACGGGTCGGAATGTTTGCTTTAATTAAACCGGTAATAACATCTACTGATGGACGTTGAGTAGCAAGAATAAGGTGAACACCAGCAGCACGAGCTTTTTGTGCTAATCGAGCAATCAACTCTTCAACCTTTTTACCCACCACCATGATTAAGTCCGCAAACTCATCAACGATAACGACGATATAAGGTAGTTTTTCTAGTAATGGCGCTTCAGTATCCATGCTATCCCCTTCTTTCCAGAGAGGATCATGTATTGGATGCCCAGCTTCTGCTGCCATTTTTAGTTTATCGTTGTAGCCTTTTATATTACGCACACCAAGAGCAGACATAAGCTTATAGCGACGTTCCATTTCACCTACACACCAACGCAAAGCGTTTGATGCATCTTTCATATCCGTTACAACTTCGGATAGTAAGTGTGGGATACCTTCGTAAATCGAAAGCTCTAGCATTTTTGGATCGATCATTATAAAGCGTACTTCTTCAGGTGAAGCTTTATATAACATGCTGAGAATCATGACGTTAACGCCAACCGACTTACCAGAACCCGTTGTACCTGCAACTAGGACATGTGGCATTTTTGAAAGATCCGCGATAACGGCTTCACCAGCAATATCTTGTCCCAAAACGACGGTTGTTGGAGATGTGGCTTCTTGGAAGGCTGGGCTGCCTACAACGTCAGAAAAGAAAACCGTTTGGCGACTCATATTCGGTAACTCGAGACCCACATAAGGTTTACCTGGAATCACCTCTACAACACGCACAGCCAAAGCTGATAGCGATCGTGCTAAGTCCATTGAAAGACCGGATATTCGGCTAACTTTCACACCAGGAGCTAAATCAAGCTCAAAGCGCGTAATGACAGGACCAGGGAAGATATCAACCACATCAGCTTTGATTTTATAATCTGCCAATTTTGATTCAACCAAACGAGCGATAGATTCCAATGCATCTCGGTCTATAAAAGTTTCTCGCTTCTCCGGATGGAACAAAAGTTCTAATGTCGGAAGCGGCTCTGCTGGCTTAGGTAAATTCACATCTTTTTGGACTAAAAATGGATTTTGCGTTGCTGCCATGTTTGCTTGTGCTTCTGACACAATATCTTGAAATGCAGCCACATCTTCATCTACGTTTTGATCTACATTAATAACCTGCTGATCATCACCAGTAACTTCTTCCCATGGTAGGTCTACTCCTTCCAAACTATTAGAAGGTTTTACTTCAGAATAATCATCTCGTTGCAGGTTAACATCATCAGCCAAAGGCTCATCGTCATAAGTAAATGATTCAGAAGCCATAGTCGCTTCTTTCGTATACTGAACCTGATCCACACCATCGCTTTCAATCGGTTCAATCGAAGAGATCGTAGGTTCTACATACTGTTGTTCTGGTGCAATTTGCTGCGTAACTTGTTCCAACCCATGTTCAGAAATAACAGGTTCAAACGAAGGAACATACGCTTCTTGTCTCGCCGTTTGGTTAGGATTGGACCCCGAAGGCTCATTAACATTTGAACTAAAGTGTTCTGCATTATCTTCAATGCTAGTTTCAGTTCCATGGTTCCTATCTGTAGCAGCATCTGCAACATATTCTTGGTAGGCATCTTGAGAGGCTTGAGCTTCAAGGTGGTTTTGCTCTGCTAGATCGTCTTCATATATAGCAGCATGCTCTAACTCTTCTATAGTTGCATTCAACTGCTTTGATCGATCTTGTTGAAGTGATTCTGCATCCGCAACAAACTCTTGAACCGTATGTGCTTCTGGCGATGCTGAATAAATTGATTGAATGGCTTGAGATTGCTCTGCTTTAGGTAGAGATTGAGTGGCTTGAGGACGCACAATAGGATCTGATACTTCAGATGGCATATGTATATTATATTGGCGCTTTTCAGTAACAGGCTCTTCGTCATAGAAGCTATCATCAGCCGATTCTTCAGCCTTAAAGCTCTCATCATCTATCTCATCCTTGCTATATGGAGTATCAGGGTCGATGAACATTGGCTCTGCAATATTTTCTTCTAATCCATTTTGTCCATCTTCATGAGGTACCTCAGCTTCTGCTTCACGCAATTGAGGCTCTAGAACTTCTTCACTATTTCCTCGAATTTTATTCGCTAGCATTGCGAACAAATGAATAACACCTTCGCCAAGACACTCAACAATACTCAGCCATGAGATGCCAGTCAGTAATGTGAAACCTGCCCCCCATAAAAATAACAACACTAATGTGCTGCCTAACACGTTAAGAGTAGGTAAAGCTAAACTGGAAAGCACATCCCCAACGACCCCACCAGATGAGAAGTACCAGATATCATCAAAGTTAATATCTGCCAGCCCGCAGCTCGTCAAAATTAGCACTGTAAGACCAAGTAGCCTTGTTCCCCAAAGCATAAAATCAAGGGGTTCATCCTCGTTTCGGTTACGAAATAAAACCCAAGCAGCGATAGTCACTAAAATTGGTAAAGGGTAAGCAAGAGAACCGAAGGTAAAGAAAAGGGTATCAGCTAGCCAAGCACCAACGTACCCACCAGCATTCTGAATGTCACCACCCCATGCAGTTTGTGACCAAGAAGGATCGGCAGGATTGAACGTGAATAATGCTACAGCCAGTAGGATAGAAAAAAGTACACCTATAATAAAGCTGCACTCTTTTAAACGCTGGGTACCATCTAACCGAGGAGACTGAGGCTCTTCACTCGTTTTGATGATGGTTTCGACTTTATTGTTACTCTCTTTGAACATAAACCAACTTCTGACTGAGAATTAAATATTGAATGTAATCCACTTGTTTACATTAACAAGCTTTGAATAATCGATTTTGATAAAGGCTCTGGTTTACTGACTGGTAATCACACATTTACAGAGAGTCAGCATTGATACAGACAATTCACATCTACTCTATAAATGAAATTAACCTTTCTACTCAACTAAAACACTGTTTATTTAACCATATCATACAAAAAAAACCCAATTGCAGAAAGCAAGAAAGCGGAAACTAAGTCCGCTTTCTTTCACTTCTTCAATTGGGATTAACGAGTTTTAATCACCAGCTGGTTCGTTTGCTTCACTTCTTCCATCACAACGTAAGTGCGAGTGTCGTTTACACCAGGAAGACGCAATAGCGTATCCCCTAGTAGTTTACGATAGGCACCCATATCTGATACGCGTGTTTTTAGAAGGTAATCGAAGTCACCCGACACTAAATGACATTCTTGGATGTCATCCAGTTTTTGTACTGCAGTGTTAAATTGTTCAAATACATCTGGAGCACCACGGTTTAATGTGATCTCTACAAACACTAAAAGTGATGCATCAAGGTATTGCGGGTTTAGCAATGCTGTATAGCCCGTAATGTAACCTTGACGCTCCAAACGACGAACGCGTTCAAGACATGGTGTAGGAGATAGACCTACACGTTTTGAAAGTTCAACGTTTGAGATGCGACCGTCTTTTTGCAACTCATTAAGAATGTTGCGGTCAATACGATCTAGTTCCTTGGACGGCTTCTTATAATTGTCTGCCATTTTTTATTCCACCTTATTACTTCCTTGCAAAAAAATATACTACAACTTTTTAATATTCAGTACAAAATTTTATCTAAACATATCTATACTAGATATTAATTCGACAGAATTACCCTACACATAGATAATACAACCATAATTAAAAGAGGATTCAGGATGATCATTGGCGTACCTAAAGAAATCAAGAACCACGAATATCGTGTCGGTATGATTCCAGCTAGTGTGAGAGAACTAATCTCACAAGGCCACCAAGTGTTTGTCGAAACCAATGCCGGTTCAGGAATCGGTTTTTCAGACGATGATTACATCGCTGTAGGCGCATCCATTCTTCCTACTGCTGCTGACGTTTTTGCGAAAGCAGAGATGATTGTAAAGGTTAAAGAACCTCAAGCTGTCGAGCGAGCTATGCTTCGCGAAGGGCAAATATTATTTACTTATTTACACCTTGCACCAGATTTTCCACAAACGGAAGAGCTGATCAAGAGCAAAGCTGTCTGCGTAGCATATGAGACTGTAACAGATAATATGGGTCGCTTGCCACTATTAGCGCCAATGTCTGAAGTTGCTGGTCGCATGTCTATTCAAGCAGGTGCGCAAACTTTAGAAAAATCGAACGGTGGCTGTGGCTTACTGTTAGGTGGCGTACCTGGTGTTGCACCTGCTAAAGTTGTAGTTGTCGGTGGTGGTGTTGTGGGTGCTAATGCTGCACGCATGGCTGTTGGTCTTCGTGCTGACGTTACCATTCTAGACCGTAACCTTGATACTCTTCGTCGTTTAGATGAAGAATTCCAAGGTCGTGCAAAAGTGGTTTATTCTACTGAAGACGCTATTGAGAAGCACATTCTAGAAGCAGACCTAGTAATTGGCGCAGTACTAATTCCTGGTGCTGCAGCTCCAAAACTTGTTACAAAAGATCACATCGCTAAGATGAAGCCAGGTTCAGCTGTGGTTGACGTTGCTATCGACCAAGGTGGTTGTTTCGAAACTTCACACGCAACAACTCACGCAGATCCAACTTACATTGTTGATGATGTAGTTCACTACTGTGTAGCAAACATGCCAGGCGCTGTTGCTCGTACCTCTACTTTTGCTCTTAATAATGCAACACTTCCTTACATTGTTAAGTTAGCAAACAAGGGCTACCGCGAAGCACTACTTGCTGATAAAGGTTTCCTAGAAGGTCTGAACGTTATTCACGGTAAAGTAACTTGTAAAGAAGTTGCTGAAAGCTTTGACTTAGAATACGTAGACCCAGCTGAAGCAATTGCAATGTTCAGCTAATACTACAGCTAAAATGACATTCATTATTGACGTGCTAATTTAGCCGGAAATGCGACGAATGTTACAGAAGAGCCAGTAAGGTAATCCCTACTGGCTCGTTCTATTCATGGATATGAAGTTAGTTTCTTTTATGACCGTGAATTAAAATATTTCTTGGAGTTACTTGTTTATCGCAAAACTGGCTAATTTCAACTTGATAGCCTTGCTCTTGTAAGTACATACCTCGGTCCAATGCCAGCCATAATTCTAGGGGTCTTCTAAACACCTGTTGCACCAAGCTTAATTTTTCCATTTCCCAATACAAGGCTTCTCCTTGCTGTTGATAATGCCCAAAATCAATCGGTGTTGGTAATGTAATTTCTTTCTCTGCTGCAGCCCATAAACAAAAAGCTTTAAAACCCTCAGCCAATTGTGACTTTTTGATGCTTGGAACGGTTATATATTGCTTAATACCAACCTGTGTCTTCAACAATTGACATAACCCAAGCCTAAACGTCATTTCAAGTTGACGATGCCGTTTCACTCTCTCCCCGCCAGTCACTGTCTCTTGTAAAGGGATCCTCAGGTCACTTTTAGACAATTCGAGCTTAGACTGTTTTGCTCGCTCAGAGAGAGGGAGGTAATGTTCTGACTGAATAAGATGATAGCAACATGGTGAAATACTCACGGCAGGTAAAGCATGCTGTGCTACCTTTCTAAGTAACTTCGTATGTAAATCCCCACAAGCATGCAATGCTACAGCGTGTTGACATGAATTAAATACATGATCAGAAGTATCAGAAAACGCATCACCTTGAACAAACTGCATGTTAAGACTTTGTTTGTCAGCTTCAGCTTGTCCGTTTATACATAAACTATTTTGCCACTCAAAGCTGGTCACTTTCTGCTGAGATTGAGAAGACAAAATTCGACCTAGAAAGCCTTTTCCCGCACACCACTCTAACCATTCAGACCCTTCATTAGCATGCAAAGCCGCTTCACCCATTGCTAAAATTTGAGTCAGCTTTCTTCCTGGTATTCCAGTATCGGCGCCCTTTGGAAGTTCTAAACCATTCAATTGCAGTTCGGGTAAAACACATAAATGTTTAATCGACTCAAGCATAGGAATGAAACGTTCAATTTCTTCAATAAGATGATTAGGGTTACTTTTTAATGATTGGACTGATGAAGCATCTAGCGAGTTTAACCATCCATTTAGACTTGGGTTAGCGCGATACCAAGGAATAGTACTCGTTTGACACAAATGAAATGGGTCAAGTCTCCAATATTCTTGATGGCTAGATAAAAAGGTGTCAAATGATATGAATTTTGAGTGCATGCTTCCCCCTAATATCGCGAGATTGTAGGGGGAAGAAGCTAAAATAGGAAGATTTAAAACATGTTCGTTTAGTTTGTTTGCTATTTACCTAATTGGTAAATCAATATCTTTAAACATCTCATCAATTTCATCATTAGATTTTAGTGAGATAGCCTGCTCTACCACTGGTCGAGTGAGATGAGGTGCAAAGCGCTCCATAAAATCAAACATATAAGAGCGTAAGAAAGTCCCACGTCTGAAGCCAATACTTGTGGTGCTTGCACCAAATAGATGGCTAGCGTCAATAGCCACGAGATCTGTATCTTGTTCTTGGTCAATCGCCATACTAGCAATGACACCAACACCAATGCCCATTCGTACGTAAGTTTTGATGACATCTGCATCTGTTGCTGTAAATACAACTCTCGGAGTTAACCCTACCTTATTAAAAGCAGTATCAAGCTCAGAGCGACCAGTAAAACCAAATACGTAAGTAACTAGAGAATAGGCAGCCAGATCTTCAATCGTCACCAATTTCTTCTGCGCCAATGGGTGATCTTTGGTCACAACGATAGAGCGATTCCAGTGATAACAAGGCAACATAATGGCATCTTGATACAAATGTAATGCTTCCGTTGCGATTGCAAAGTTAGCCGTTCCTTTTGCGACTGCTTCAGACATTTGACTAGGAGTGCCTTGGTGCATATGAAGTGACACTTTAGGATATCGAGCTGTGAAACCTTTGATGACATCAGGAAGGGCATACCGAGCTTGAGTATGAGTAGTTGAAATATTTAACGTTCCCATTTCAGGGTGAGTGTGCTCCCCTGCTACCGCTTTTATGCTTTCAACTCGAGCTAAGATTTCTTGTGAAATCCTAACGATGTCAACACCTGCAGGGGTTACCTGAGTCAGGTGCTTACCGCTACGCTCAAAAATTTGAATTCCTAGTTCATCTTCTAATAGTCTAACTTGCTTACTAATACCAGGTTGAGATGTGTATAAGCTTTCCGCGGTGGCAGAAACATTCAAGTTATGATTAACGACTTCAACAATGTACTTCAGCTGCTGTAACTTCATTTTTAACCTCGTAATCCTTTACTATTTAGTGCTAACTTATCTAAAAATAGAGCTGTTAATGCGCGTCTAATATAATTAATAGTTATAACGTCTAATCCCATAAAATGATAGATAAAAAGCACATTTCTACGACTATTGATAAATAAATTAACAAAGGATAACTGACATTTTGCAGGCTATAGCTCATTATTAACTAATAGTTGTATTTTTTGATTATCAAATGCCTTGTTAGAGGGAATAATCATTAATTGCAATTTCTATGTGCAGATACACAACAGGATCGTGTATCCTTTACGACTAGCTATAAAAACAATAAGCAGACACAAATATATGAATATTGGTTTAATTATCGCCTTAGTAGCCGTTCTTTTGGTATTAGTCTTAGGCTATAACATCATGCTTCAATACAAAGTGAAGGTTGAAACCGCGAAGAAGCAGGAATCTTCTCGCTATCTAACCATTATTGATGGAACCGAAGAACTCATTGGTAATGCTCATCACATGCCTTTCAGCCAAGACCTTCTCGTATGCCTGAATACGCGTATTCTTGACGCTCTTGAAAACATGTATCAATTAGATCCAAAGAATAAGCAACTGGCTCAACGAATTGAAAGTGTAAAACAGCAAATTACACAGCTTAAAGAAAACTACCAAGGTGGCGAAAGCACAACTTTTAAAGTACCAAGTAGTGATAAGCAAGCAATCATGATGCTAAAACTCGTGAAAAGATTACGAGATACAGTTCGTAATGAACATAATAAAGGTCGATTTGATACCCAAGCTTATGTGACTGAAAATGCACGTCTTGAGACTATTCAAATTCGTATCAACATTGAAAATGTAATCAAGCGAGCAAATGATTCTATTGCACGTGGTCAACCCGGAACTGCTTTACAGCTACTTCGTAAAGGTATTGACGCTCTAAACTCAAAAAATGATACGTATTCAAACCAAGCTCGCGAGAAGCTTCAAAACATGCTCAACGACCTGGACCAAAAACGTGTTGATAAAAATGCTGAACAACTTCAACAAATTGAATCAAAAGAGCGAGATGATGATATGGATGCTCTTTTTGGTCAGAAGAAAAAGTGGTAAATTTCAGCTAGATCTCATTCCCTTTAAAGGTCACCTGTGGTGGCCTTTTTTATTCACTCCACGCAGTGAAAAATCTCTCAGTGTAAGTATTAACAATGACTAATGACGCGACTCAAAAACTCCTAGAACCCATCAAATCCTTCCTACAATGTGAAACCCCTGATGCATGGGTCGACGAAGCTAAAAAGCCCGAAAATTTAAAAATCATCCTTCTAGATCACCTTCTTTGTGAATTAAAAGCCGGTCAATCTGCTATGTACTTAATTCGTAAATATGCAGTTGATAAAGACAGCGCAGCAACACTGTTAGAGTGGTTCAAGCCCTACGAAGAATTTGCTTATCGAAAAATAGGTAGCCTTGAAACATTAAAAGGTAAAAGTAATATTTCGAAAGCAATTATGGCTAAATCTGGCGCGCCATATAGCCAAGATTTAATCGATAAAATGGTTCTACTCATCAAAGAAGAATTGCATCACTTCTACCAAGTTCTTGAAATAATGACGGCAAGAGATATTCCTTACGAGAGCATCCCTGCGAGCCGTTATGCTAAAGGAATGCTTTCACATGTGAAAACACATGAGCCTCAAACACTAGTCGATAAGCTGATTGTGGGGGCTTATATTGAAGCTCGTTCGTGTGAACGCTTTGCTAAACTTGCCCCTCATTTAGATGAAGATATCGAAAAGTTTTATATTTCTCTTTTACGTTCAGAAGCTAGGCACTACCAAGATTACTTAGCACTTGCTCAACAAATTTCTAAAGATGATATTTCTGAGCGTGTTGCTCATTTTGGACGAGTTGAGGCTGATCTAATTAGTTCTGATGACTCTGATTTTAAATTCCACAGCGGGAAGCCAGCACTGAATTAGTTACTGACTATTCAGTCTGTTAAATGAAAAAAGGCTCGCAAATGCGAGCCTTATTATTTTTCATTTCTTACTACATGCCTAATGTGACTTAAAAGTCTCCAGCATTTGGTAAGCGGTCTAGTAACTCGTAGTACTTACCAGCTACTGCGCCAATATCACCAGCAACGTAAGCCTGGAGCATGTTGAAATCCTTCAACCATAGCTCTTTATCTGCATCAGAAGAAGCAGTGTAGCTTGCGTAAACATTATCTACTGCGAACATCATAGAAGTCGTGTAGTTATTAAAGATAAGTAGCATTGCATCTGTGTACGCTGCATAAGCATCAGCAACACTATGGACTGCACCACCTTGGTAAACTAAAGTATCAGCCCCAGCATCATAAACTAAATCACCAGACGCAATATTCGCGTCTCGGAAGTTATTGAACGATGTATTAAAGTTAAGGATACCAGCAGCAATATCGGTATCAATCGTTACCTTCATTGCATTGACCATAGGTGCATCGAACAGTAATACTGCGTCATGGTAAGCTGGCAAGATTGCTGTTCTGAAACCGCCCCACGCTGTATCAATATTTGTCACGACTGTTGATAGAGCAGCAGGATCATAGTTATCTAAGAATACTTTCAAATCGTAACCATCTGAACTTACTAGCTGATTTGCGTACTCATAAGCTAGTTTGTTCGATTTAGTCGCGACAAACTTCTCACCATCAATGACGAATTCAACTTTATCACCAGCGATAAGTCCGTAGCGGTCTTGTTGCTTAGTGAATGAATCAAATTGTGCTTTACCTCGAGATTTCACTTGGTAATCATTCGATTGCATTTGACGAACACCCATGTTCAGGATGACATCACCTACACGCTCACGACTAATGCTTGACAAACCAAAGAATCGGTTAATACCACGAGGCATTGGAGAAAGAGATTCCATTTGTACTGTAGAATGAAGATCTACAGTAACGCCCGATAAACTAGTAAAGGCATCACCATTTGCATCAACCAATTCTAGTGGCGTTGTTAATGGCTCTTTCGCGATAATGTTCGACATAATATCGTCGTATTCAGCTTTAACACCTGATAAGTCAAGTAATGAAGCAAAGCTCACTTCGTCGGTGTAACGGTTTGAATAGCGACGCGCTAAGAAGTAACTTGCTAGCGCTTTATCAGGCCAACTACCTAGTACAGATACCGCGTTTGACCACGGGTAATCTGGGTCAAAGCTACCAATAGATGTTAGGAATCGACCATTTTTAGTTTCAGCTACAGCTGAATATCCAGTTTCAGCATCAGCAATAAATGCAGTTGCCTGTTCGTCGAAACAGTTCGCATCTAAGATATCGTAGCTTGCAGGTAACTGATGAGAGTTATTATTCAGTAGAGTACCTAATGCAACTACTTTTTGCTGACCAGTAGCGTTCTGAATAACACACTGATGCTCAGGTGTACGTAATACATCTAAGAAGAACTCAGCAGCTTTGGTTGCACCGTATGAGTAATCACAGAACCAACTATTCTGATCCCCACCTTCAGTACAATAAGTTGGGTTAGCAGCTAGGCGAGATAAGAAATCACCTGGCTTGTCTGTTGAACTCGTATAGCCCAAGTTAGTGTATAAATTATCAATACGCTCTAGATCTTCGATCTTGTCACGGATAGATGACATTTCACGGAAGCGTCTAATAATGTAGCTAGGGTAATCAGAACTATATAGACCATTTACGCTATAAGCTGCTGCATTTCGTCTGTCATAGCTATCTAGGTAGCTCTGCCATTCATAAGTAGCAATTTCTTCTAGGCTCGTACCTTCATCAAAACGGTTACAATCACTGTTTAATGAAACGTTGCCATCAGTACAGAATGCATAGTCTTTTCTTTCAATTTTCTGAACTTCATCTAAGTAATGAAGAATACCGTAACGGGTTGCTTGATAGTCATCTTCGTTTCCGGATAGAGCTGCAGTATCAAACTTAGAGAAATCACAGTTGTAAATAGACTTGCCTGCGTTAGCTGCATCAGTTAACTCTGCTACAGGTAGACACACCATCAAAGATTGATTACTTGAAGTGTTGCCAAATCTCATCGCGAAGCTAGTGTTATAAGATTCTAACTCTGCTAGGTAAGCCGTATAAGCTGCTTTCAATTCATCCGATGCATCTGCTGCAGGCTCTGCAACCGGAGTTGGAGCTTGGCCTGGAGAGTCTTGAATTGTTTCAACAATACGACCGTAAGCAAATTTAAATGCTGCTATATCATACAGACCCCAAGTTGGCGTCTCATCTAACATACTAGGTGCATAATCCATTGTTGAACTGTATGCAGGTACGTTGTGTAAGCCAAGTTGATGAGCTTGTTCTAATGAGTAGTAGTTATCTTTATCATTAGAGCCTTTGAAGTTATGGCGTAAACCTACGTTATGACCAATTTCATGCACTAAAGTATTGCTGTAAGTCGCAACAGTAATTGCATCAGCTGCCAGCTGCTGTAATTCAGTCGGTAGATATTTCCAACGCTTAAGTTCACGAGAAACCTCATTACCATCAGCATCAAGCTTGATGTTGAAGTAACGTGCATCGTCAAGGCTCAGATTATCTAACATCGCTTTGTTTGTTGAAGATACCCATGAAGCTTCGATTGGATAAGCGTTGTTTTCAGACCAGAAAGCTAAGCGGTTTTCTTCTGCTGCAACCACATCTTTAAAGTCCATTTCATCATTGAAATTATCTAATAAAACTGTTGGTGCAACACGATGAGCTTCATTCTTAACCGCTTCATCACGGCTGACGTTTGGTGCAGACTCAGGGTTTAATGTCCCTTCAATTTTTGCTAACGCACTTAGAGTAGACAATTGCTGGATTCGAGACTGAACTTCAGAAGAAGCTGCAGCGTCACTTGGTAGCGGATCTAGTCCATCTAAGTCTAGCTGATTACGGTTATAGAATCGTGCAAGGTTATCCCAGTAGAATGGTACACCCGTTCGAGCAACACCTGAATATTGGTTAACATGCGCTTTAATGATTTCGCCCGTCATAGGGTTTGCTACTGAAGGACCATAGCCTAGCAGACCATTTGCCAAAGGCTCATCAACTAAGTTAATGATGTTATAACGTAAATCACCAGGGTGAATACCTGCAGGTGCAGACTCATTTACAATTTCAAGTATCGGCATTGCCGAATCAGCCCCAAACATGTTCAATGCTTGGTTCATCTTATTCAAAGTTTGAATAGTCGAATCTAAGAATAATTTGTTCTTTTCTTCAAAAAAGTTATCCGTTAGGTAGTACTTAATTGAGTCTTGATCTGGGTTAAAGCGGTTTAGATATACAACATCACGATCGTATTTATTCGTAATCGGGTTGATTTTTTTCGTTTCAGTCGTGAAGAAACCAATATCATTTTCGTCACCAACAGGGTATAGAGCTGGTTGGTAACCTTCTGTTGCAACAACACTTTCATGAACTAGAGAGTAGTAAAAACGGGATTTGAAAGCGCCATCTACCAAGGCTTCTTCTAGGCCTTTCTTAGTGCTAAAATTGATGTAATCAGATAGCTTATCCATATCAATACGGAAAGTGCGCTCTAATTCGAAGTTAAGAACACCAGACTTGTCATCGAACTCCCAAGAGATCAACTTCGCGCCATCAGTTTCAGTTACACCGTCTGTTAGACCAAATAAGTCTTCATAGTTGAATTCAGAAACTTCTAGATCTTCTGGATTTGGTGTGAAGTGCGTTTGAGCAGTATATGGTAAGTTTTTATCTGTGTTGATTTCTTCTTCATTCGTACAGTCACCATAGCTATCTTCGTTACAACGATATGCAGCATAGTCACCAGGAATAGTTAGAACATGTGGGAAGTTTACGGAATCGTCATCACCAACAATACCAGACTCAGCACAGTAGTTGTTCTCATCAATATTAAGTGATGCGTCAGGATAGTTTTTATCAAAACTACGAACTTCAAGACCGTTTTTTGTGTAACACAGCTCAACGTATCGTCCCATGCCCTGTAAAAATGGGAATTGGTTTAAAGCGAAACGTGGCGCTGCACCAGTTGTAGGTACATAGAACCATCGACCTTCTTTAAGATCTTTAACAGCTACTTCTTTTGCATCTCTTTTTTCGTATTCATAGGCTTGGTCATCAGCCCCACAACCAGCCAGTACAGCAGAAACTGCTGCTGCTAGTGCAATTTTTTTAAACATCATCATGTGATCCTTCTTTATTATTTTATTTTTCCTTAAAAGGAATAAGTTATTTCTGCTATATACGAAGCTCGGTCTGCATCAAATAAATCGATATTTCCCAATGTACCCTGCTCAGCATCTGCATAAAATCCAGATGTTGCTCCTGTCAAACTAATACCGATACTGTCGGTTGCTTGATAAGAACCATATATAGAGCCGCCATAATTAAAGCTATCTCTACGCGTTCCTTGGTAACTCTGAGAGTTTCCACCTAGTGCAGAAATACCAATAACTAGCTTTTCAAACTTATAACTTGCACCTGTAGACAACGAATATGTCCACTCAGTTAAAGACTTACCGCCAGCAGTTTTATACTCATGGAAGTTTTTTCTCAAACGAGGTGCTATCGAAAAATCAATGCCTAATGCTTTAAAACTAACTGGAATAGCTAATCTAAAAGCAGTATTTAATTCATCATTTTTCGATGTTTCCGAGGTTGGAATAGTAAATTGACCACTCATTCCAATAGATCCAGTTTCACCAAATGTAAAAAGTCCAGAACGACTGAGACCAATTACAGTATCATTAGCAAATGTACCTGTTTCATTTTCTAGAGCACGATATCCACCTGAAGATAAATAAGCTCTATAATCCTGATTAAATCTATACGATAACGACCCGCCCCATGAAATGTTACGAACCGCTCTGTAGTCATCTTTATTATATATATTTGTATCGTAAGCTAAGGAAACTGAGCCGCCCAATTTAGACTCGACTTGTTCCTTCTCTTGAACTTCCTCACCTTTATTTTCATCCGCAAAAGCGGATGTAATTAATAAAGGTGTGAGAAGCAAAGCAAGAGCGCTTTTTTTCCACTGTTGTGTATATTGCATATTTTACGTCCATGAAATATTAAACTCTTTCGAGTCATCCATGTATTGTCATTAATATCGAGTAATCAATGCTCTATATTTTAGGTATGACAATAACTACTAGAGTAAAGCTATGCTTAACTCTAATATTCTTTACAAGCGAAATAATGTTTTACTTTTTAGTTATTTTATTTATATAGCTTTATTATACTGAATTATATTCTTTGCCTTGGATGTGTAATTGGGATTGCTGACAGTAACGATTTCGTATAATCATGTTCCGGTTGGTTATAAACTTTTAGCGCATCACCAAATTCAACCACTTTACCAAAGTACATAACAGCAACGTCATCAGACATTTTCTTTACCACAGATAAATCATGAGAAATAAATATAATCGCTAGATTCATTTCTTTCTGAAGTACCAAAAGCAAGTTAATAATTTGTGCTTGAACAGATACATCCAGTGCTGAAACCGATTCATCACAAATAAGTAATTTAGGCTTTAAAGCAATTGCGCGAGCTATGCCGATTCTTTGTCTTTGACCGCCTGAAAACTCATGTGGGTACCGATTAATTGATTCACGAGGCAGACCCACTTTATCCAACAATTCCAAAGCCCACTGCTTTCTTTCACTAGAAGTACCAATATCATGAATGATGTAAGGTTCTTCTAATATCATTCCAATAGTATGGCGCTGGTTTAGTGATTCCATCGGGTCTTGAAATACTATTTGCATGTCTTTACGTAATGGTCGCATTTCCTTTGACGACAGAGTTGTAATATCTTTGCCTTCAAAATAAATTTTACCCGCAGTAGGTTCAAATAACTTAAGGATCGTTCTTCCTAGAGTGCTTTTTCCACAGCCAGATTCTCCAACCAAGCCAAGAGTCTTACCTTCATCTAATGTAAAAGAAACACCATCAACCGCTTTAATCGTGTAGCCTTTTGAAAATAAGCGTTTTCCAGATATAAAATGCTGCTTTAGGTTTTCAATTCTTAGTACTTCTTTCATTCCATTACCCTCTGAACTCTGGAAACTCTGTTGTATCAATAGGTTCAATATCAATAATGGTTTTCGGCTTGTGATCCAAATTTGGCATTAGCCCAAGCAACCGCTTTGTATACGGGTGCTGAGGGTTATCGAATAAATCAAACACATCGGCTTTTTCAACAACCTTGCCTGCATACATAACTGCAACATCATCACATATCTGTGCAACTACACCTAAGTCATGAGTAATAAACAACATTGCCATACCTGTCTCATCTTGCAATTCCTTCATCAAAGAAAGAATTGAAGCTTGAACCGTTACATCCAAGGCTGTAGTTGGTTCATCACAAATCAGAAGATCTGGTTTACATGCCAGTGCCATTGCGATCATCACTCGTTGTCTCATCCCCCCGGACAAGTTATGCGGATATTCGTCAATACGCTTTTCTGGCATTGGGATTTTTACTTTCTCGAGCATTTCAATCGCGTATTGTCTTCGCTCTACTTTTTGTAATTCAGGTCTATGAAGCTCCAGCACTTCCATTATCTGCTTACCAACTGTATGGACAGGATTTAAAGCAGTCATTGGATCCTGAAAAATAATTGAAATTGAATCACCACGCATTGAATACATGTCTTCAGCAGGCAATGAGGTTAGCTCTGTATCCTTGTATGAGATACTCCCTGAGACTACATTCCCATATGGCTTAGGAAGCAGCCCCATAATGGACATAGAAGTGACACTCTTACCACAACCTGACTCGCCGACTAAACCTAATGTGCGACCTTTTATTACTTCGAAGTCTACGCCATGCAGTACTTTCACTATTCCGTCATCAGTTTTGAATTCGACTTCTAAGTTTTTGACTTCTAATACTGTTTCATTATTCATAGGTTCTAACTCTGGCTTACAACTTATACTGATCATCAATAACTGTTACTGGCTGATACTTTTTGTCTTTTTTCATCGCTTTTTGGGTGTCGGTTTTAACCGATTTATCAATCCAAAAGTTGCCTATATCCATCGGATGAAAGAAGGCCTGAGTTTGTTTAGTCATAGCATTGTCTGAATATTGAACCCATCGCCAATGAACAGCTCTCGAATACGGCACCATGTAACCTGGTACGATAATATTGGCATCAGTAACATAATCTTGAATTTGATGTGATAAGTCATAGCGTGTTTGCTGATCAAATTCCGCATCATATTTTTCTATCAATGCGTCTAATTCAGGGCTGCTGTAATTAGTATGAGCATTGGTTTGAGGTTTATTTGCATTATCTGAGTGCAGATATTCCCAATATGACGGAATTTCACCTGAGCCCATATTAAGGAAAGCAAGTTCATGTTTCTTTTCCAAAATGTATTTGAATGCTGATGAACCATCTACAAGATTAAGTGAAAACTCAACGCCTGCTAATTTGGCTTGCTCTTTCAAATAAGCAATACGTGGAGTCCAAGTGGTATACCCATAAGTAATAGCAAAAGTTAGCTTCTCACCTTTACTATTTATACGGATACCATCTGAACCAACTTTATCGAATCCTGCTTTAATAAAATGCTGAACCGCAACCTTAGGATTAAAGTCAGGGGCTTTATTATCTGCTTTATCATACTCACCATGACCAAAACCTAAGCCATGCGGCTTACGGGAATAATCACCGCGCATAATATTAGCTATCATACCGTCGTAATCCGTAGCATGCATGATGCCTTTACGCACGTTGATATCATTAAGTAAAGGTTGAGATGTATTCATCCAAAGACCACCAGCTCCTTGCGGTGTTTGGTTAAATCCCCAGAACTTATGAATATAACCGTTCTCAACACCTTCAGAGTCGGATTTTCCATGCCAATATTCAGGAAGAACTAGATCAAAGAAATCAAGCTTACCCTTTTCAAAGTGCTTTAATGCGATATCAAAATCACGAATTACAGTAATTCTAATTTTATCGACATTATAACGATTTTGATAATAGCGATTTGAATAGCCCCACCAATCATCCCCTACATGTTTAAAGGTGACGCTTTTACCTTTTTTAACTTTGTCTAAGTAGTAAGGTCCAGCTGTAGGTTCACTTTTGAAATTGTATTGACGGACAAAGCTATCAACCATTCCATCGCCATTTTCATCTTTACCATTTTCAAAGAAGTGTTCAGGTCGTGGTTGAAAACCATTGCTCGGCATATTAATAAGAACCATTAATGCATCAGAGCTTTGTTCTACTTCAGTTTCAACCGAAATAGTAAGGTCATCAATTTTACTCACGTTAACAATTGAGTTTGAGAAGAATTCGTTATACCAAGGATCAACAATATCTTTCGAGCGATAATATTTAAGCATGAACAAATAGTCATCAGCAGTTATTTGCTCTCCATCAGACCATTTTGCGTTCGGATCAAGCTTGAAATATACCGTTCTATTATCACTATTAAATGCCCAGTCAGTCGCTAGTTGAGGAATCCACTTACCTGTATTCGGATGGCGCTGTACAAGTTTAGGAGCCCCATCCATGAAGTAGTGCCTTAAGCCTGAGTTGGCATCAGGACCAACACTTCTCAAAGTTTGAGGAAAACTCTGTATAAAGGTTCTTAATGTCCCCCCTCTTTTTGCATCTTCTGAAGCAAAAAGAGGTTCAGCGTTATTTGAAAGCCAAGTAAGCTCTTGCGGTAATGCATCAGCATTCGAATAAAAACTGATACTCGACAATACTGCTATAACAGACAGTGCTACTTTATTTTTCATAATCATTACTTCCTGTGAATCAGGTACATCCTGTAAATTAGCGCTAAAAGACGCTTAAATGTAACGTGTGAATTTTTTAGGATCAAAAGCTGAGCGAATCGCTTCACCAATGAAGGTAACCATAACCAGAACTGCAACAATTGAGGTCACAACAGAAACTACAATCCAAGGGGCATCTAAGTTTGATTTACCTTGTTGTAATAGTTCACCCCAACTAGGTGTCGGTGGCATCAACCCAAGACCTAAGTAATCTAACGCAGTCAACGCTGTAATATTTGCTGCGATCGTAAAAGGTGCTAACGTTACAATCATAACCATAGTGTTCGGCAAGATGTGGTGTAGTAAAATTCGAGATGTTGAAGCACCTAAGGCTCGTGCAGCCATGACATATTCTCGAGCTGACTCTTTATATGTCATTGTTCGCATATACCAAGTTATACCCATCCAGCCAAATAACACATTAATAGCAACAAAGAGCGTGAAGGTTGGTTGAGTTATAGATACCAATATCATGATGACGTACAAGAAAGGTACCATGGACCATACTTCTATCAGCCTTTGTACAAATAAGTCGAACTTCCCACCGAAATAACCCATGGAACAACCTACAACTGTTCCTATTACGTATGAGATTGCCATTGTCATCAACGCGAATCCCATCGCTATTCGAAATCCGTAAACTAGTCTTGCAAGGATATCCCTACCAATGACATCTGTGCCAAGGTAATGCTTAGTTATTAGGCTTGGAGCCAAGGGAGGAAAATCCCCTGAAAAATCCTGTTCGTATGGATTCCATGGAACTATTGGCATAATGACAAAATTGCCATTATCAGCCTGACTAAATTGCACTTGAAGATCACGATAATCAGCTTCACTTGAATAATCCAGACCAAAATCTGTACCAAGTCTTACATCACTAAATACAGGAAAGAACCATTGGTTATTTTGTTTAACAACCAAAGCTTTACTGTTGACTAAAACTTCAGCAAATAAAGATAATAAAATTAAAGTAGAAAGGATAATTAATGACCAATAACCTCGTTTTATTTCTTTAAAATGTTTAACCTTTTTTAGAGTTAAAGGGGTTAATTGAAATATCATGAACCAAACCTCACTCTTGGATCTGCAATTGCGACACAAAGATCAGAAAGGATATTACCTATCATCAGCATCACTGCATTAATTGCTACAATTCCCATTACTACTGGATAATCTCTCTCCATAATGGATTCATACCCAAGTAAGCCAATACCATCAATGTTAAAGATTACTTCAATTAAAAATGAACCTGTCATAAAGAATAATAATGAGTTACCAAAATGGCTCGCAATTGGTATTAAGCTATTTTGTAAAGCATGTTTTTTAACAGCTGTTTTAAATGGAAGCCCTTTAGCTATCGCAGTACGAATGTAATCTGCGGAAATATTTTCCATCAAATTATTTTTCATCGTCATTGTCAATGTTGCAAAGTCACCAATCAAATAACAAATCAATGGTAAAACTGCATGCCACATAATGTCTTTGATTTGTTCTAATCCGGTTTCATAATCATCAAAGTCGTCGCCAACAAAGCCTCCCATAGGGAACCAATCTAAATTGTATGCGAACACAGTAATAAGAAATACACCAACTACATAACCAGGAAGAGCATATCCAACAAAAATCAATACTGACGAGAATGAATCAAATACTGACCCATGCTTTATGGCTTTAAAATATCCGAGAGGAATTGAAATGAAATAACTAATAAAGAATGTCATCCCACCATAGAATAATGAGACAGGTAATCTCTCAGCAATCATGTCACTGACAGGTTCGTAATATCGAGTAGATTCTCCAAAATCCAATACGATTATTTTTGAAAGCCAATCAAGGTAGGATTCAATAACAGGCTTATCCAATCCGTAGAATGCATTTAGATCTGCAATTTGATCTTCAGATAAAGCGGAACTATTACCAGCAACGCTAACTGAGGCGCTATCCGATCCCGAATGCATACTGGCTAGCATTCTTTCTACTGGTCCACCAGGGACAAATCTTGTTATTGCAAAGATTAAAATTGTAATACCTATAAAGGTAGGCACAACTAATAATAATCGCCTGATAATATATGCTAACAATTGGAAATACTCCGTACCAATTACTAAATGTAACTTACATCCTGTAAATTATTAAGATGATGTAAAAACGTTCTATTGCAAAGTTGTAAACTGGTGGAAAACTCTAATCTATAAATTATTCATATGAAACGTTTAATTTTAACAACTTATAAGATAATCGAGTTATGTCATATTTATGGCAGATTTTGTGCTTTCATAAAACACGTTGCGCTCAAAAAAAACATTTTCAGTTAACGAAGTTATAATATTCGACTTGGGAGTATTTCGAAAAAGGATTTATGACTATAGATTAGATACTTTAGTTATACATTGATAAGAATTAGTGATTTATACTGGAATGGAAGGCGCCTAAACGATTGCGTCATTGGATTGGCATGTATAGGCGCTATTATTAGAACTATTATTTGTTGCTAGATTGTAACAGGGTATTATTGATAGACATCAATACTTCAGAAGGATTCGCAGCCTGAGTGATTGGTCGACCTATTACTAAATAGTCAGATCCCGACTCAACCGCTTTTGTTGGGGTCATGATGCGTTTTTGGTCACCAATATCAGCACCTACAGGGCGAATACCCGGTGTAACCAGCTTGAATTCTTTCCCTAAAGTAGATTTAAGCAATGAAGCTTCTTGAGCTGAACATACAACACCATCGAGACCTGAGTTTTTACTCAGTTTTGCTAATCGCATAACTTGCTCTTGAGGTTCTAAATCCAGTCCAATTCCGGCTAAGTCATTCTGCTCCATACTAGTCAGAACCGTAACACCAATGAGTAATGGGCGGTCTTTTCCGTATGGTTCTAAAATTTCACGTGATGCTTGCATCATCCTTTCACCACCACTCGCGTGAACGTTCACCATCCACACACCAAGCTCAGCTGCAGCTCTTACCGCTTTAGAGCATGTATTGGGTATGTCATGAAATTTCAAATCTAGAAATACTGAAAAACCACGTTTATGTAATTCACGAATAAACTCTGGGCCAAATAGTGTGAACATCTCTTTGCCCACTTTTAACCTACATGTCGCTGGATCAATTTTATCGACAAAAGCTAATGCGTTTGCTTGGTTATCATAATCCAGTGCTACGATAATCTTCTGATCGTTCATTTCATCTCCTAACGTAATTAACTTTGTGCAATTTTCACTCAAAAAAATGCAGCTCGAAAGCTGCAATTATTAATTTGGTCTGATGACCATAAAATCTATTCACCATCAAGCCCACGAATAGGCTTAATCGTTCCCCACCCTTTACATGATGGGCAATGCCAATACATGGAGTGAGTAGAAAAACCACATTTCCTACAACGATAGTGTGGCTTAGTTTTCAGTTGCTCACCTACCATAGACTGTAAAGTAGTTAGGCTGGCTTTTGCCCTCCCTTCTTCAGCTTCTGCTAGATGGTAATCAATTAGGCGGTAAAAGCCTTTCATAGTAGGGTTTTTTACTAGTTGCTTAGTCAACAGCTCTTGTGCAGAGCCCGTATTTTCATGGTGGGCAACAAGTTGAGCAAGCATGAGCTCAGCAGAGACCCCAGCTTTCTTAGTTATACACTTGCGTAAAAACTCGACTAGGAGATCTTCCTGACCTAAGTGGTGATAACAATCAGCAAGAGTTGGTAGTACTTCACTGACTAAATCAATATCTTGATCAAGCACTTGCTCCATATGATCAATTGTCTTTTGGTACTGCTCATTTCCTAAATACAATTTACCAAGTGAAATACTCGCGCGGGCGCATTTTGGATGTTCAGCTAATGCTTTTTTGAAAAACTGGATAGCCTTAACTTGGTTACCGTCAGCCTGTTCATTCATAGCCAGTTCACACCAAAAGTGTGCAACTGTTGCATGCATCTTTTTCTTGCCTAACTTAACCAACAAATTGGCATAATGAATGGCTTTGTCCCACTCACGTGTTTGCTGATAGATAGACACTAACTGCTGTAAAGCACCTTCTCTATGTTCAGGCTCTTCAACCAGTTGTTCAAAAATCTTTTCCGCGCGGTCTAAGAAACCTGAAACCATGTAGTCCTTAGCTAGCTGCTGAAGTGCTAAATTCTTTTGGTCCAAAGTAAGACCTGAACGGGAAATCAAGTTTTGATGGATACGTATTGCTCTATCAACCTCACCTCTAGATCTAAATAAATTACCAAGAGCTAGATGCGTATCAATAGTTTCATTATCAACTTGTAGTAATTCAATGAAATGATCTACAGCTTTATCTGATTGATCTGATAGCAATAGATTTAAGCCCGTGACGTACTGACGAGATATTTGATGGGAATGTTTTTGCTTTTCTTGCTGAGCGTTACGATTACCCATGTACCACCCGTAAGCAGCAGCAATTGGTAATAACAAGAACAGTAACTCTAACATTAAGTCTTAGACCTTTAGTTGCTTTAAGCTTTTGACTCAACAACAATCGATTTTGACTGTTTACTAAGCTTTTTCTTTAGGCGAATAACCTGCAACTGCGATTTAAGATGCATACTCCCAAAAACAGCCCATGAGAGTGCGAAACCTGAAACAAACACTACACCTAATAATGTTGATAAATGGAAATCACCTTGTGCTAGCAGGTAATTAAACGTAACTACGCTCTGGTTTTGAGAACCCAAAGCCAATGCAATTAAGAAAAGTGCTATAACCGCGACTATTTTTATTATTTTCATAGTTCATCACTCATGAGTTAGTTTACTTAGACAATTATGCAGGAAAATTACTATTCAGACCACGCATATTAGCAATATTATGGACATAAAAAAGCAGCATACCATTATAGTATGCCGCATTTTTAATTCCGATAAGTTGCACTACATTCCAGCGTTTACTCGCTCACGTAATTCTTTACCAGGCTTGAAGTGAGGAACATATTTACCTTCTAGTTCTACTTTATCACCTGTTTTAGGGTTTCTTCCTAATCGAGGCTCACGATAATGTAATGAGAAGCTTCCAAAGCCACGGATTTCAATTCGGTCACCGCTTTCAAGTGTTGTAGCCATGTGCTCTAAAATATCTTTTACAGCATCTTCAATTTCTTTAGCAGAAAGATGTGTTTGCTCAGCACACAATCTTTCAATCAATTCAGACTTAGTCATAGTTACCCTCGTTGGTTTTCTTTTTAGAAATTATAGACCTATCGGAAAAATAAGCAAAAAAAAGGAGCCTTTCGGCTCCTTTCTTAGCGAAAAACTAAATTATTCGCCTTTAGCAGCTTTGAATGCGTCTGCCATTGCGTTACCGAATGAGCCTTCGTCAGACTTGTTCAGTGTAGCCATTGCTTCTTGCTCATCAGCTTCATCTTTAGCTTTGATAGATAGGTTGATTACGCGGTTCTTACGGTCTACACCGGTGAACTTCGCTTCAACACTGTCACCAGCGCTTAGGATTAGAGATGCATCTTCGATACGGTCACGAGATACTTCAGAAGCACGGATGTAACCTTCAACGCCTTCGATTAGCTCGATAGTAGCGCCTTTAGCGTCAACTGCAGTTACAGTACCGTTTACTAGAGTACCTTTCTTAGTATCAGCAACGTATGCGTTGAACGGGTCGTTTTCCATTTGCTTAACGCCAAGAGAAATACGCTCACGTTCTGCATCTACTGCTAGAACAACTGCAGAGATCTCGTCGCCTTTCTTGTATTCACGAACTGCATCTTCACCAGAAGCATTCCAAGAAATATCAGATAGGTGAACTAGACCGTCAATGCCGCCTTCAAGACCGATGAAGATACCAAAGTCAGTGATAGACTTGATCTTACCAGTAACTTTGTCGCCCTTAGCTTGCATTTCTGCAAATGACTGCCATGGGTTAGCTTTACACTGTTTCAGACCTAGAGAGATACGACGACGTTCTTCGTCGATATCAAGAACCATAACCTCAACTTCGTCGCCAACATTAACAACTTTAGAAGGGTGGATGTTCTTGTTAGTCCAATCCATTTCAGAAACGTGTACTAGACCTTCAACGCCTTCTTCGATTTCAACGAAGCAGCCGTAGTCAGTTAGGTTAGTAACACGACCAGAAAGTTTGTGACCTTCTGGGTAACGCTTAGCGATTGCTACCCATGGATCTTCGCCAAGTTGCTTAAGACCTAGAGAAACACGAGTGCGCTCACGATCGAACTTAAGAACTTTAACTAGGATTTCGTCACCAACGTTAACGATCTCTGATGGGTGCTTAACACGCTTCCAAGCCATATCTGTGATATGTAGAAGACCGTCAACACCGCCAAGATCAACGAATGCACCGTAGTCAGTAAGGTTCTTAACGATACCTTTAACTTCAGTACCTTCTTGTAGAGTTTCAAGAAGTTCGTCACGCTCAACACTGTTTTCAGATTCGATAACAGCACGACGAGAAACAACAACGTTGTTACGCTTCTGGTCTAGCTTGATTACTTTGAACTCTAGCTCTTTGTTTTCTAGGTGAGCAGTGTCACGGATAGGACGTACGTCTACTAGAGAACCAGGAAGGAAAGCACGGATACCGTTTAGTTCAACAGTGAAACCGCCTTTAACTTTACCGTTGATGATACCAACAACAGTTTCAGCTTCTTCACAAGCTTTCTCAAGAACGATCCAAGCTTCGTGACGCTTCGCTTTCTCACGAGAAAGTTGAGTTTCACCGAAACCATCTTCAACAGCGTCTAGAGCTACGTCTACTTCAGCACCAACTTCAACTTCAAGTTCGCCAGCAGCGTTCTTGAATTGTTCAGCAGGGATAGCAGATTCAGACTTAAGACCAGCATCAACAAGAACGTAACCGTTCTCGATAGCTACTACAGTACCTTTAACGATGCTGCCTTGTTGGAATTCTGTTTCGTTTAGAAACTCTTCAAAGAGTTGAGCAAAAGATTCAGTCATTATTTAATCTTCAATAATTAAACGTCCATGGGTATCCTACCGCATGGGGTTGATAAATTCGCCAGTCATCATCCTTGCGACCAACGTTCTTACTAGCCCAGTGAAATTACCCAGCCAGTTTCGATTCAATATAGTGTAGTGCTTTTTCTACTACTTGTTCGATATTCATCGAAGTAGAATCAAGCACAAGCGCATCCTCTGCAGGGCGTAATGGTGCCACTGGGCGATTACGATCTCTGTCGTCTCGCTCTTGGATCTCGCTCAAAAGGTCGTCAAATCTAACATCTAACCCCTTCTGTTGCAACTGTTTAAGGCGGCGACTCGCACGCTCTTCTGCACTTGCATCTAAAAATATTTTTGCTTCAGCTTCAGGAAACACTACCGTTCCCATATCACGACCATCAGCAACTAAACCAGGTGCCGCATTAAATGCACGTTGACGACGAAGCAGTGCTTCACGAACGCGAGGTAAAGCTGCCACTTTTGATGCTGCCATGCCGGTTTCTTCTTTACGAAGCTCACCTGACACATCTTCACCTTCGAGTATAACCTTAACTAAGTCGCCTTCAGCAATAAACTGAACGTCTAAGTGAGTAGCAAGAGGAACTAAAACATCTTCTGATTCAGTATCAAGACCGTGATGAATTGCAGCTAAAGCCAGCACACGATAGATCGCGCCTGAGTCTAGAAGGTGAAAGCCTAGCTTATCTGCTAGCAACATACACAGGGTACCTTTACCTGCACCACTTGGTCCATCAACCGTAATCACTGGGCTTTGAGAAGGCATCTTTTACTCCACGTTTTGTCGTAAATTTTATTTTGTACTAGCAATTGGCCACTACTTTATAGGCGGCATATTATAAAGAAAAATTGAAAGTCGAGCGAGGTAAATATCAGTTAATTCGTATAGAACAATGCACTAATGAATGCAATCAACTCAATTTTAATTACCTTCAGTCAACAAGATACGCATAAGCTCCATTAGACAGAAAAAAACCTCGCAATGTGCGAGGCTTAAAAACTAGTCACTATAATCCGAAACAATTTAACCAATAATTGCTCGAACGGCTTCGAGGTCTTCTGGTGTATCAACACCAGCGGCAGGCGCTTCTTGTGCCACATCAACATGAATTTTTTCGCCATACCAAAGTACACGCAACTGCTCTAAACACTCGATGCGCTCTAAGGTGCTCGGCTCCCAATTAATATAGGTATTGATGAAGCCCGCTCGATAAGCGTAAATGCCTACATGACGTAATAATGGAGATTCAGCCGATGTTCCATTATTAGCATAAGCATCACGATCCCATGGAATTGTTGCCCGACTGAAATATAAAGCGTATCCATCTTTGTCAGTCACGACTTTGACAGCATTTGGATTGAACACTTCATCAACATGAGAAATTTCAACACCTAATGTCGCCATCGGAGCAGAACTATTTGCAAGATTAGAAGCGACCTGATTAATAATCACTGGTGGAATTAAAGGCTCATCTCCTTGGACATTCACGATGATATGGTCATCCGGAATATTCATTAGTTCAATCACCTCAGCAAGCCGCTCAGTGCCAGACTCATGATTAGGTGAAGTCATACATACCACGGCACCAAAAGCTTCAGCTGCTTTTTCAACACGGCTGTCATCGGTTGCAATGATCACTTTATCAGCACCCGACTTCATAGACTGCTCATAAACCCATTGGATCATTGGTTTTCCACCAATATCAGCTAATGGCTTTCCTGGTAGTCGACTTGATTGATATCTTGCAGGTATGACAACCGTATACGACATTACTTACCCTCTTCCATTGTCATGGTACGAGCTTCATTTTCCAGCAGAACAGGAATGCCTTCTTTGATTGCATATGCCAAACGATCAACCTTACATATCAACTCTTGTTTATCTTTATCAAAAGTTAATTTACCCTTGCACACTGGGCAGGCAACAATTTCAAGTAGACGATGATCCATAGTATTCCATAACCTCATTAATTCTTTGCATAATTTTGTGTTGTGCGTCGATGCCAATATCAGCAGTAACAGGTAAGTACCACCAATTACTTTCAGCAAAATCTTCACATTTGACCGCATCTTTCTCTGTCATAATCACATTCTTGCCTTGTCTAGAAAAAGAATGCAGTTCATCTTTATTAAAACTCTTATGGTCAGCAAAACCTTTAGTATCAATCAAATCAGCACCTAAACTTTCCAACGTTTTGAAAAATCTAGGAGGGTGACCAATACCGGCAAACGCCACTAAAGCCTTTAAGTCACAGACTGTGCTTTTCTCACCAGTTTTTAGATTAATAGCTTCACTAGGTGCGAGAGACATCTTGATTTCATTATCACCAGGTTGCCCACCATTATTAATAATAAAATCGACATCATTTAATCGTGATATTGGTTCTCTTAAGGGACCCAAGGGTATCAAGCGTTCACTACCGAAACGTCTCATGCCATCAACTACCGCAAACTCAATGTCTCTTGCCAATGCATAATGCTGCAGACCATCATCAGTAATTATTATGTCTACGCCCTGCTCTAATAAAGCTTTTACTGCATTTGCTCTTATTGGATCGACGGCAACTGGTACTCCGGTTCTTTTTCGGATTAACCTGGGTTCGTCTCCTGAGAACTCAGCGGGTGTTAAGTCATTCAAAACTAATGGGTAACTTGGTGCTTTCGCCCCATAACCACGGGAAACAACACCTGGTTTAAAGCCTTCCTTTAAAAGTGTTTCTACCAGCCATATAACAACGGGAGTTTTACCATTCCCACCAGCAGTTATATTCCCAACCACAATCACGGGTAGTGGGGCTCTGTATACTGGTTTACTTCCGGATTGATATGCGTTCCGTCGTTTATTGCTGATAATTTTGAATATCAAGCTTAACGGCCACAATAGCGGCCACAGTACATATTTCAAAACGTGGTTATGGAACCAAATTTTCTCAATCAAACTATTACCTTAATAATCGGCAGGCGACTACTCACCAAACTGAATTCGATGGAGTTGAGCATATGCGCCATCTTGAGCAAGAAGTTCAGCATGTGGTCCACGTTCAATGATCTTACCTTCGTCCACGACTAAGATTTCATCTGCATCTTCAATTGTAGATAAGCGGTGAGCGATAACCAAAACGGTTTTATCTTTCTGTAACTCATCTAGAGCCAACTGAATCGCTCTTTCCGACTCAGTATCAAGAGCGGATGTTGCTTCATCAAGAATCAACACTGAAGCATCACGTAATAATGCTCTAGCAATCGCAATACGCTGTCTTTGACCACCAGACAGGCTTGATCCATTTTCACCTATAACTGTGTCTAGACCAAACTCCATCCCATCAATGAACTCTTTCGCATGAGCAAGTTTCGCAGCATGTTCTATCTGCTCACGTGTATATTTTTCTTCAGCAGCATATGCGATGTTATTAGCTACCGTGTCATTAAATAAATGAACATTCTGAGAAACTAAAGCGAAATGCTCCCTTAAATTTCTCAATTTGTAATCTCGAATATCATGGTTATCTAAGCTAATGACGCCCGAATCCACATCATAAAAGCGTGTAAACAAATTTGCGATGGTACTTTTCCCTGAACCTGAACGCCCAACCAAAGCTACTGTTTTACCCTTAGGAATAGTAAAACTCACATTATCTAGTGCTGGTTTCTCGCTTCCTTCATACGTAAAGGTTACGTTCTTAACCGCTACATCACCATTGGCGTGTTCAACATTTAGTTTGCCTTTATCAGATTCAATATCTAAATCCATCAAACCAAACAAGGTTTGACTGGCAGCCATACCACGTTGAAATTCAGAAGTAACGTTTGTTAACGCTTTCAGCGGACGCATCAAACCAAACATTGCCGAGAATACAACGGTAAAAGTACCAGGAGTTAATTCATTGCGAATTGAATCAACACTTGCTAACACCAAGATGGTAACAATAGCGATAGAAGCAATCATTTGGATAATTGGGTTAGCAGCCGCCTGAGCCGTTACCAACTTCATATATTGCTGACGCATTTGGTTACTTACATCATCAAAACGTTTCTTTTCAATATCCTGCCCGCCATAACTCAAAACAACCTTATGACCTTTAAGCATTTGCTCTGCAGATGATGCGACTTTACCCATGGTGGTCTGCATGTTCTTAGAAATTTTTCTAAAACGCTTAGATACAACACTAATACCAAATGCAACGACCGGTGCAACAGCAAATAAAACAAGAGAAAGCTGCCAGCTATTCCAGAACATTAATACTATCAAGCCAATAATGCTTGCACCTTCACGCACAATGCTCACCAACGCTTTACTTGTGGCTGATGATACTTGCTCTGAGTCATATGTAATTCGAGACAACAATGCCCCGGTTTGCTCTTTATCGAAAAACGAAACCGGCATATGCATAAATTGGCTGAAAATTTTTCTCCGGATCTCCATGACAACATTGCCAGAAACCCAGCTCAAACAATAGGTGGAAACAAAGCCGCTGATACCGCGAATAAACATCATCACAAATATGATAATCGGCAAAGTACGTAAGAAATCTGATTCTGCATTACCAAAGCCTTCATCAAGTAGAGGTTTCAGTAAAGAAATCATATAAGTATCAGACACTGCATTAATTACAAGAGCAATGACAGCAACACCTAAACCCGATTTATAAAGGCGAATATAGGTCCATAATCGCTTAAAGGTAACCCATGTTGTTTCATCAGTTTCTGTAGACATAGAATCGCTTATTTTTCTTACAATAATCTATCTATTCTACTCCCTTACGAAGCATCTGCCTATACCAAGGGAAAGGGCTATCTCCTCGAATCGTATGAAATTTCCATTTACCCTCAACGATTTCGAATGATATTTGACCACTAGAGCCCGTATCTAACCAATGACTGCCTACCTGGGCATATCGGTCCATAACTCGGCTGTTTGGCATTCCCCATTGATTACCTTTTGCTAAAGAAGCAATAGCAAATTCCGGTTCAACAGATTGAATAAAAATATTAATTGAAGAGGTAAAGCTACCGTGATGAGGAACTAGCATCACATCACTTTTAAGCAATGTTGGATTCCGTGATAATAACCACTCACTTAGAGCTTCAATATCACCAGTTAAAAGAAGAGACCGACCACTATCATGATCTTCTAAACGTACAACACAAGATTGGGGGTTATATGCTCGATTGACTAACTTTGGTGGCCAAAGAACTTTAAAGCTCACTTGGTTCCATAGCCATGATTCACCTTGAATGCATGGTTTATGTAACTCTGTAGCTCTTTGACTAGTACGAATCCATTCAGGTGCAAAATTTTTAACTATTGTTTTAAATCCCCCGGAGTGATCTGAATCGAAGTGGCTAATAATGACCCCTTCAACTTTTTTAACTCCCCGACTTTGAAGTATAGGAGTAACTACGGAGTCAACAATACTTCCTCCTTCCCAAGCTTTTCCAGTATCGTAAACAATCACCTGCTTATTTTTCTCAATCAGAATGGCTAACCCATGCCCTACATCGAGAAAATCAATTTTCAGAGAATTCCTCTCATTCTCTCGAGTAAGTAACCCTAACAAACAAATACAACCAATAATAAAAACTGTACTCTTCGATAGATAACGGTAAAACATGAACAATATGACTATGATGATTGTCATCGTCGCAGCAAGTTCAATACTGCTATTAATCCAATATGAATCAGAGTATGGAATTGATAGCTCTAAAATTGATAAAGATTTATCAACTAACCCCCAGAATAAAGTGGCATCAACATTTAAAAATATCGTAATGAAAATTGATAAGAAAAGTAAGGGAATAACAACTAACGTGAACCAGGGGAGAAATAAAACATTATAAATGACAGTGGCTGCACTGAAGCCTCCAAAGAACAGCATAGTCAGCGGCAATACCATGAATGATAACATGCACTGAATCTTTAATAAGCTCACCCATCTATTAATTAAACCGGTTTTGTTTTTATCCATAGCAAAAAATTGAACACAGTATAGAACGACTGAAACCGCACCAAAAGACATCCAAAAGCTACTTGATAATGTTGAGAACGGGTCAAAAATCAAAACGACACACAAGCTCAACAAAAGATATTGAACTAATCCTACCTTGACTCTAGAAAAAATTAAAAAGCTCGCAATACAACACATCACAAGAGCTCGCTGAGTCGGTAAAGTAAAGCCTGCAAACCAACTATAGAATATGGCTAAACTCAAACCAGTAATTAGTGGTATCCAGACCGCATGAGGAAGAAGCCACCTAAGCGATATGCCAACCTTGTATCCAATGCCATAAGCAATGCCAATATGTAATCCTGAAATAGCGATCAAATGAAGCAAACCGCTACTTTTTAATAACCCCCAAGTATCGTTGGAGATTAACTCTCTATAACCAAAACTTAGAGCCAATATTAGATCTTGGTTACTGAAATTCTCCGTGTAAGATTTTATCTCTTCGAACCAAACCGCTCTGATGCTTTGCGTTGAACGAATTCTATATGATGTACCTGCAATATAGTTTGCGTTCGCGACAATACCTTTGCTAAATAAGTAACGTTCTTTATCAAACCCAGCTTCGTTTAAAAGTCCGTAGATTGGCTTGATTAACACCGAAAGTGTAACCAAATCACCTTGATTTAACTTAAAAGGGGTGAAAAGTTGAACCTTAACAGCTTGCGGCTTGATTGTTTTTTCATCGCCGATTGATCTAACCACTAAAACGCTTTTATAACCGTGAGTATTTTTCTTAAAAAGGCTAGTAACAGACGCTTTTATGATAGTATTCTGACCTGATTGAAACAGCGCACTCGTCTGGGTTTTAATCAGGTTACCCTGATAAATAATAAGTAAAACAGCTAAAATGACTCCGCCCAAATAAGAGAACGCCCTATACTTAATTGATGCGCATAAAATACAAAATATCGGCACTATCCAAACTATTGAAGGGATAATGGGCCAAAAACTCGCTGAAATTATTGTTAAAGCGAATGACATTAGAAAATAATTGTTAAACAAGAGAGTTACTTCCTACTATGCCAAGAAAGTTTATTAAACGATTTATGCCTGACCATGAGCTAATAAAGCGTCAGAAAGCATTAAGAGTTTTTGGCAACGTTTTATATAACCCCAATTTATGGTGTCTTAATCGTCGCTCTGCTGCTGGCGCATTTGCGGTTGGCTTATTTATGGCTTTTGTTCCCCTTCCCAGTCAGATGATCATGTCTGCAGGCCTAGCTGTAATGTGTGGTGTAAATTTACCTTTAGCGGTAGCGTTAGTGTGGATAAGTAATCCTGTTACTATGCCGGTCCTGTTTTATTTCGCGTATAAGGTCGGTGCATTTGTAATGCAGGTCCCTCCTCAGCCTTTTCATTTTCAGCTTGAGTGGGACTTCATCCTAGCTCAAATGACAACTATCGGCCCCCCATTCTTACTCGGTTGCCTCATTTGTGGAGTGCTATCTGCTATGTTGGGCTATTTTGGCATTCGAGGACTATGGCGCTATTCAGTGGTAAGAAGCTGGCAGAAACGTAGAGCAAGATAAATGATTACTATTTGAACGTGTAGCTATCACTTTCAGATATTAGAGTAATAGACTTAAATAAGAGTATGGCAATGTAATACAAGCTCAATAAGTCCAATTTCCATCTCAAAACAAAAAAGGACCATATGCGGTCCTTTTTTATTAGTGAATATTTAATCCGTTTAGGAGCAGCGTTTATTTCGAACTTAACACTGACGCCGGATTCAACTTTGCAGCTCTTGAGGAAGGATACCAAGTCGCAAGCAGGCTTAAAACAATAGCAGTAACTGAAACTGTCGCAACATCAGTTAGATTAAGTTGCGAAGGTAAAAAGTCGACAAAATAGATATCCCCAGATAAAAACTGGTGTCCGACAATAGATTCAATGAATTTAACTATGCTCGTAAGATTCAATGCAACCAGTACCCCAATAGCACTTCCTACGATACTGCCCAGCACTCCCGAAAACACACCTTGCCAAACAAAAATACGTTTAACTAGTCTGTCTGTTGCTCCCATCGTTCTTAAAATAGCGATCTCAGCTGCGCGATCTTTCACTGCCATCATTAACGTAGACACAATGTTAAAACATGCAACCCCAATTACAAGTACCATGACTAAGTACATAATGGTTCTTACAAGTTGAATATCACGATATAGAAAACCAAATTTTTGTTGCCAACTTCTTATGTAGACATAAACATCCAGCGTATTACCTAGTTCGCGAACAATGGCTGCAGCATTAAGTACCTCGGTAACCTTCAAGGAAACACCAGTGACACCTTGACCTATATTAGCGTACTGCTTTGCATCTTCTATCGGCACTAATGCCAGGCTATGATCAATCTGTCCACTTAACGAAAGTAAACCTGCGACTTTAACCCTAACACGCTTAGGTGCCTGAACTTTAGTTGAGTTGGTAACGGAAGGGATCATAAGTGTAAGATACTCCCCCACACTGACACCTAGTGTTTTAGCCACACCTGAACCCAAAATAATTTGCTGCTGGTTAGGAACAAAGTTGCTCCATGCATCTTGGTCAATAAAACGAGGTAAACTAGACACTTCGCTTTCTTGTTCAGGATCAATCCCACGAATTTCAATAGCTTTCAGTTCTGTCCCTTTTTCAGCTAATGCTGTAATACGAACATAGGGGGCAGCTGCAATAACCTTTTCATGTTGCTCAGCTTTATCTATCACTTCTTGCCAGCGAGTGATAGGGGCATTTACCCCTTCAAATTCTCCATGTGGAATAACTGATAACACTCTAGATTCCAACTCTCTTTCAAAACCATTCATTGCAGACAAACCAATGATGATCACCGCAACCCCCACGGCGATCCCAATTGTCGAAGACAAAGAAATGAATGACACCATTTTATCGCGTTGTTTCGCACGGCTAAACCGGCTCCCAATTAGTAAGGATAAAGATGAAAACACTTACTTCACCTCGTTATTTACATTCACAAGCAAGCCGTCTTGCATGTGCAATTGGCGATCCATTTTGGAAGCCAACTCACCATCGTGTGTTACCACTAAGAAAGCGGTCCCTGACTCGCGATTAAGTTCTCGCATCAAATCATAAATAGAAAGTGCAGTACTGTGATCAAGGTTACCCGTCGGTTCATCCGCTAGGACTAAAGCTGGTTTATTGACTAAGGCTCTTGCAATCGCCACACGCTGTCTTTCACCACCAGATAATTCAGACGGTCGATGATCCACTCGGTGCGACAACCCAACCTTATCTAATAATTTTCGGGCTGCATCTTTCGCAACTTGAGGTTTTTCGCCCCCAATGAGTAGCGGCATTGCCACATTTTCTAATGCAGAAAAGTCCGCTAATAAATGATGGAATTGATACACAAAACCCAAGTGTTTATTTCGTAATTTAGCTTGTTTGTTTGAGCTTAAAGATGCTAAGTCTTGATCTAAGAAGCTCACACTTCCCGCAGATGCGTCATCTAACGCGCCTAAAATATGTAACAGCGTACTTTTACCAGAACCAGATGTACCAATGATAGAAACCAGCTCACCTTGATCAATAGAGAAACTCACACCTTTCAACACTTCCGTATCGAGTGAGCCTTCACGGTATGTTTTACGGATATCGTGACATTGCAAAAAATTACTCATAACGAAGGGCCTCTGCTGGTTTCACTGAAGATGCACGGTAAGAAGGAAAAATCGTAGCGATCAGGCTCAGTGCAATAGCCAAAATAACAACAATACAAATTTGAACAGTGTCAATAAGGATAGGTAGTTGACCACCGAATGAGAACAAAGCCACGCCCATCGCTCCAAGTACACTATTTAAGTTTGAGGCTAGAACTACACCTAAAACTCCACCAGATACAGCTCCCACTACGCCACTGCTAGCACCTTGAACCATAAAGACACTCATGACCTGCCAGTTACTCATTCCTTGGGTTTTTAAAATTGCGACCTCTGATTGCTTCTCCATTACCACCATGATTAATGCAGAGATGATATTAAATGCCGCGACTCCAATAATCAGACCAAGCATCAAACCCATCATATTTTTTTCCATACGAACCGCTTGGAAAAGTTCACCGCGCTGTTCACGCCAATCGCTCCATAACCAACCGTCAGGCAATGTTTGATTGGATAGATCACTCACAACAAATGGGTCATCAAAGAATAAGCGCCACCCTGAGATGGTGCCTGTTTTAAAGCGCATTAATCGAGCTGAATCTTGAATATGAGTAACCATAAGCTGCCCGTCAATGTCTGAGCCCGTATTGAAAATACCGGCTACAGTAAAGTTACGCTGACTTGGAATACGACCTAAAGGTGTGTATTGGCTAGCGCTAGTCACCATAAGCCGCACTTTATCACCAATAGAAACTTTCAAGTCTCTTGCTAGAGTGTGTCCTAAAAAAACATGGTATTGACCTTGCTTTAATGATGAAAGACGACCAGCAATTAAATGATTTTGTAGTGGGTCATTGTCTGTAGGCTCAACACCAATTAGCAAGCCAGCCGAAAGTTGCGCTGAACTTTGAATAACAGCCTCACTTCGAACTATCGGTTCTACGCGACCATTCAAAGACATGTCACGAATAAAATCAGGTGCTTGTTCTTTTTGGAGAGTTTTACCACCATCTTCATAGATTACGGCTTGTGGTAACACACCCAAAATTCGTTCTTTTAACTGCGCTTCGAATCCATTCATTACAGATAAGACTGTAACCAAAGACAACACGCCAATTGTGATTCCGGCTGTCGAAATATAAGAGACAAAGCGGCTAAAGCGATCACCTGAACGGCCTTTGAGATAACGCAGACCTATGTATATAGAAATAGGATGAAACATACTTTGAACCATAGAAAAGAGATGCGAGTTAATGTAACGGGAATTGCCGTTACTGTGTAGGGGGTAATTGAAATTATTGAGTTAAATAAGTCAATTACTTAGCGATAAAGTAAGAATCAACTAACTATTTGTTACTTTCCAACCGCGAGCCTTGATTACTCCGTCTACATGACGATAATCAATATAACTATTCAAGGAACACGCACATGACAGAACAAGAGTATTTCACCGTTCACCATAGCCTTACCGCTAATATCGAGCCAATGGGAAGCGAGTTCGTTTTGCCCTCTCAGATACAATTCGAAGCAGAAATCCCCGCTCCCTTTGTAGTGGCTAGTGAATTCAGTCAGCTTGATCTGCTTGCGGATAATGCTCGAATTGAACTCAAGAACAGTGATCTCAAAAATGTCATCAGCCTACTTGATACTCAAAATTCAAAGTTAAACCTATTACTCAGTTTTATGCTTGCTCAGCAAGATGACGAACAATTTCGAACACATACTTATAGCTTTGGGGCGAGCTTGTTCTCTTGCTACGCAGACCAACCACTAGAAGCTGGACAAATTGTTAAAGCTAAACTGTTTTTAGAATATCCAGCAGCGGCTATCTATTGCTACGCACAAGTTCTTACCAGCCAAGAAAAAGACTCAGGATTTGAAGTCAATTTCAAGTACGCGCTTCTTAGGGATACAGACCAAGACCTACTTATTAAAGCCGCATTACACCAGCAGCAAAAACTTTTACGCCAGCGCTCTCTAGACCGAGATAACAAGTAATCACACATGAAAACAGCACCTATTTTCTCTTTACCAAAACCAACAGGTTCTGGTGACAAAAAACACATCGGTAATTTAATTGGTTCATCGCTTGCGCTTTCAATCGCTGAACTTGCCGAGCAGCACAATAGCCATACACTGCTTGCCGTTCCTGATCCTCAAATAGCGCTTAAGCTACAAAATGAGATAGAGCAGTTTACACAGCAAGAAGTTGCCTTATTTCCTGATTGGGAAACATTGCCATACGATAGCTTTTCTCCGCATCAAGAAATAATTTCAGATCGAATAGCACGCCTCTATTCATTACCTACTCTGAATAGCGGAATCACTATTGTTCCAATAAGCACACTTTTGCAACGCCAATCTCCACGTGATTACTTATTGCAGCACACTTTAATGGTAAAAACGGGTGACTTGTTCTCGCTTGAAAAACTAAGGTTACAGCTAGAGAAGTCAGGATACCGCTATGTTGATCAAGTATTTGGTCCTGGTGAATACGCAAGCCGCGGGTCAATTCTTGATCTATTCCCTATGGGCAGCAGAGATCCATATCGAATTGATTTTTTTGATGACGAAGTCGATACCATTCGTACTTTTGATCCAGAAAATCAACGATCCATAGAGGACGTTTCCGAAATACGACTCCTACCAGCTCACGAGTTTCCAACCTCTGAAACCGCAATTGAAGATTTTCGTATTCGCTGGCGTCAACAGTTTGAAGCAAGACGAGAGCCTGAATCGGTATATATGCAAGTATCCAAAGGAACTTGGCCATCAGGTATTGAATATTGGCAGCCTCTTTTCTTTGAGCATACCGAAACTCTTTTTGACTATGTAGCTGATGAAACTCAGCTTCTTATTTTAGGTGACGTTGAAACAGCAATTGATACATTTTTATCGGATGTAAAGCATAGATATGAACAGCGTAAAGTGGACCCTTTGCGCCCTCTTCTATCCCCAGAGCAACTTTGGCTAAAGAAAGATGAATTATTCGCTCACTTCAAACAAAAGTCGCAAGTTCTACTGAATCTAGACAACATTGAAGAAAAGGCAGGAAGAGTAAACTTACCTATTTCTAACTTGCCTGATCTAAGTGTTCAGCACAAAAACAAAGAACCATTAGCCAACCTTAGAAAATTTACGGAGTCCTTTCAGGGGAGTATCGTATTTTCAGTTGAGTCAGAAGGTCGAAGAGAAGCGCTAGGTGAACTGCTACAAGGGATAAAGATTCGCCCTGCAGAAATGAATAGCCTGCAAAGTGCAACTCAGTCAGGTAAAAAGTTCTCACTTGTTTTAGGTTCAGCTGAGCACGGCTTCATCTTTAAAGACCAAGACTTAGCCTTTATTTGTGAGAGTGATTTACTTGGTGACAGAGTCGTTCAACGACGTAAAAAAGATAAGAAAAGTGTCAATAGTGATACGGTTATTCGTCACCTCGCAGAACTTAAACCAGGTCAGCCAGTCGTACATATTGACCATGGTATTGGTCGCTATATTGGGCTTCAAACACTTGAAGCTGGTGGTTTAATCACAGAATACGTGACGCTTGAATACCAAAACGATGCAAAGTTATATGTTCCTGTTGCTTCGCTCAACCTAATTGGTCGTTACTCTGGAGGAGCAGAAGACTCAGCCCCACTACATAAGCTGGGTGGTGAAGCTTGGCAAAAAGCACGTAAGCGAGCGGCTGAAAAAGTCAGAGATGTGGCAGCAGAGTTACTTGATGTCTATGCAAAACGAGAACTAAAACCAGGCTACAAATTCGTACTCGATAGAGGGCAATATGCAACGTTTAAAGCAGGCTTTCCATTTGAAGAAACCGACGACCAATCCATGGCAATCAATGCGGTCATGTCGGATATGTGTCAAGCTAAAGCAATGGATCGTCTTGTTTGTGGTGATGTAGGCTTTGGTAAAACTGAAGTGGCAATGCGAGCAGCTTTTGTATGTACAGATAACAGTAAACAAGTGGCCGTGCTTGTCCCAACCACGTTATTAGCTCAACAGCATTTTGAAAATTTCCGAGACCGTTTCGCGAACCTACCAATCCGAGTTGAAGTTTTATCACGTTTCAAATCAGCAAAAGAACAGAAAGTCATTCTGCAAGATGTCGCTGAAGGTAAAGTTGATATTGTAGTCGGCACTCATAAATTACTTTCAAGCGACATTAAATTCAAAGACCTTGGGCTACTTGTTGTTGATGAAGAGCACAGGTTTGGTGTACGCCAAAAAGAAAAAGTCAAAGCAATGCGTGCTGATGTTGATATCCTCACACTGACAGCGACGCCAATCCCAAGAACATTAAATATGGCAATGAGTGGCATGCGAGATCTATCGATCATTGCAACTCCACCAGCTCGTCGTCTTGCAATAAAAACATTTGTGCGCCAGAGCGATGATGCGACTGTACGTGAAGCTGTATTGCGTGAAATTATGCGTGGTGGTCAAGTTTACTTCTTGCATAATCAAGTAGATACGATCGAAAAAACAGCTGAATCACTTCAAGCTTTGATTCCAGAAGCAAGAATTACCGTTGCACATGGCCAAATGCGCGAGCGCGAGCTAGAGCGTATTATGAATGATTTTTACCACCAGAGGTTTAATGTGTTGGTCTGTACCACGATCATAGAAACGGGTATTGACGTTCCAACGGCTAACACGATTCTAATGGATCGAGCTGACAACTTAGGTTTAGCTCAGCTTCACCAACTACGTGGTCGTGTGGGCCGCTCGCATCATCAAGCGTACGCTTACCTACTCACTCCTCACCCTAAAGCAATGACTAAAGATGCGGTTAAACGTCTCGATGCCATTGCTTCACTAGAAGATTTAGGCGCAGGTTTCACACTTGCTACGCACGATTTAGAAATTCGTGGTGCTGGTGAGCTATTGGGTGATGAACAAAGTGGTCAAATCCAGTCTGTCGGTTTTACGTTATATATGGAAATGTTGGAGCAGGCTGTTGAAGCTCTAAAAGAAGGAAAAGAACCATCTTTGGATGACCTGCTTAGAGAACAGACTGAAATTGAAATGCGCTTACCCGCTCTTCTACCTGACGACTACATTCCAGACATAAACACCCGTTTATCTACCTATAAGCGAATTGCCAGTGTGCATGATACTGACGAATTAGCCGAGCTAAAAGTTGAGTTGATAGATCGATTCGGTACATTGCCAGATGCAACAAAGAATCTACTTTCAGTTTCAGAACTAAAACTTGCTGCTGCTGCAATTAAAACGAAAAAAATTGAAGCACATGATAAAGGGGGCTTTATAGAGTTCTATCCTGATGCTGACATTAACCCGACCTATCTGGTTAAACTATTGCAATCTCAGCCTCAAAAGTTTTCAATGGAAGGACCAACTAAGTTTAAGTTTACGGTACCATTAGTTGATAGACGCAAGCGCATACAGTTTGTAAGCGATTTACTTGGCGAATTCCGTCAGAATCTATTGCCTTCGGCTTAATCAATTTCGCCACAGTATAACAATATGAATCCAACAAAATGTGCAGTTGGAAGATGGAGTAAAAATGAAAAGACTGATCCCGCTACTACTCTTATTCGTTTCTTTGCCAAGTTTGGCACAAAGACAATTTGATATAGAAGTGATCATTTTCAAACGTGCAGTTGATGCCGAAAAGATTAATGAATCATGGCCAAATAAGCTTCCTGAGATATCAATGGCACGAGTTGGGTCATTTCAAGATGCCCAATACAGAGCTAAAAAAAATGTTCAGATGCTGCCCCACTCTGAATATCACTTAAAAAACCAGAAAGAATCATTACGTAAGCATGCTGGTTTTAATGTTCTTTTACATACAGCATGGCGACAAGGTGATGAAGGTAAAGGGTCTGCTCCTATCTTCAGAATACAAGCCGGAAGAGATTATTCAGCACAATTTAATGCTGATGGTTCTGAAAAATCTGCGTTGTCTGGTAACAGTAATGATTCATCTTTTAAAGAAGAGACTATTGATAAGCCCCTATATGAATTAGACGGTAAACTTCAAATTTATGTACAGCATTACCTATACGCGGAAACAACTTTAGATTTAAAATCACCGAGTGTAAGAGAGATTACTCTTCAGGATCAAACCATTGAATTAGATGCGCCTTTAAGCGGTGCTGACAGTACAGTTCAGGTCGGGAATTTAAAAGAAATATCCCCTACAGTTGAAGTAGAAGAGTTTTTGAAAAGCTATCGTATGGATCAAAAACGTCGTATGCGCAGCACAGAAACTCATTATTTAGATAACCCTCTTCTTGGTATGATCATCCAAGTAAGACGAGTGGAGTAGCACTCACTCATTAGATAAATCGCAGTTTCAATTACAACTATACGCCCTCTTCCGAGGGCGTATTATTAGGTAAAGAGCATGAGCCCAGACTATCGAATATCTTCAAACCGCGTAACCTTAAAAATTATAGAAGCATCCGATGCTCGTGAGTTTTCTGAACTTGTTCGCCAATCCAGTAGCTTATTTAAATGGATTGATTGGTGTACTCCTGACTATAGCGAAACAGAAGCTGAAAAATTCATTCTAGCAACACGATTAAACTGGGTTAAAGCCGACGCTTTTGGCTTTGGTGTTTTCGATAATATCAGTGGCAATATACTAGGAATGGTAGCAATTAATGAGCTTTACCATACCTTCAACATGGCTAGTCTAGGTTATTGGATTGGAGACAAATACCAAAACAAAGGCATAGCAACAGAGGCTCTTCAAGCTCTTATCAATTTTTGCTTCGAACAATTAAAGCTCACTCGTATCGAGATTGTTTGTGACCCTGATAACTTACCTAGCCAAAGATTAATTGAACGCTGCGGCGCAGAAAAAGAAGCCATAGCCAGAAATAGATTTGTGTTTAATGGTAAGCCTAAAGATGGGGTTGTGTTTTCCATCATCCCCTAGAACTCAATTGAAAATTTCCACATAAAAAAAGAGCTCCTAAGAGCTCTTTTTTATTACCTGCAACGATTTGCTAGAGATATAACAAATCGTTCATCAAAGTTTATTAGTGAAGCTTCAAGTTTGGTCGTAACACACGGTTAATACGCCCAACTAGCATCATTAATGATGTTTTAATAATACCGTGTAGAGCCATTTGGTGCATTCTGTAAAGCGAGATGTATACGATTCGAGCAATACGCCCTTCTACCATCATCGACCCTTTAGTTAAGTTACCCATCAAGCTACCAACAGTAGAAAAACGGCTCAAAGATACTAATGAACCTTTATCTTTATATTCATAAGCTTTTGGCTCTCGCCCGTTTAACTTCGCAATGATATTACTGAATGCACAGCTTGCCATTTGGTGCGCGGCTTGCGCTCGTGGCGGAACAAATGACCCATCAGCTTGTGTACACTGTGCCAAATCACCAATAACAAAAATGTCGTCATCGCGAGTCGTTTGCAATGTATCTTTAACAACTAACTGATTAATACGGTTAGTTTCAAGACCTGCAATATCTTTAATGAAATCAGGAGCTTTAATACCAGCAGCCCAAACCATGATTTGTGCCGGGATTTTCTCGCCATCTTTGGTCGTTAGACCGTCTTTCTCAGCTTGTGTAACCATTGTCGTCGTGCGGACATTTACACCAAGCTTAGTTAATTCAGAATGGGCAGCACTCGAAATTCGAGGAGGAAGAGCTGGAAGAATACGCTCGCCCGCTTCGACTAGGCTAACGTTCAGTTTGCTAGAGTCTAAGTCACCAAAGCCGTAAGTACGTAATTCTTTCACTGCATTGTGAAGCTCAGCTGAAAGCTCAACACCTGTAGCTCCAGCACCAACAATGGCAATATCAACGGTTCCTTGACCGTTTTTCGCATGAAGCTTCAAGAACTCATTATTCATTTCAGTTCGGAAACGGTGTGCTTGTTCTGGGCTGTCTAAGAAAATGCAGTTATCGCGAACGCCTGGAGTATTAAAGTCATTCGAAGTCGAGCCAATCGCCATAACCAAAATATCGTATTCCAGTTCACGTACTGGCATTAAAAGCTCGCCGTTGTCATCTTTTAGCTCGCTCAATACAATGACTTTACGTTCACGATCGATATCGCTCAAGCTACCCATTTGGAAATCAAACTGATGGTTTTTTGCGTGTGCACGATAGCTTAAAGCATCAACACCTTCATCGAGAGAGCCCGTTGCAACTTCATGCAATAAAGGCTTCCATAGATGGCTAGCTTTACGATCGACAAGAGTGATTTTTGCGCGGTTCTTACGCCCTAAGGTTCGACCTAGTTTTGTTGCTAGTTCTAAACCACCAGCACCACCGCCAACTACGATAATATTTGTCATAATGACAATCCTCTACAAAAATGAATAAATTAGTGTTCGGCTCGATGAATCCAACCGATAAATTCTTTCGCTGTTACTCAATGCAGTCAGTGCACATTCATTGAGTATTTAGAGGGGCTAGACCAAGGAGGCTGGCTCCAAGGTTCTGTTCACATAGATTTAAAGGTGCGCAACATGAGGGTTACTGCACATATTTTGGGTAAGTTTTACACTTACTCTCAATTTTATTTGATAAATATCAACATATTTAGATATTAAACATTATATAGAGCAAAACAATGTCCGCAACTAAAATCCTTACCTTCAATGAGGTTTCGATTAAATTTAACTCAATATCAGTACGTGATGTCAACTTTGCTTTACGCATAAAAAAAGCAGCACCAACATGGCACTGCTTTTCATCATAAATTTATGATTTACATATCTTTGAATGCTTTCATCGCTTGTAGATGCTGAGAGATCTTCTTAAATTTATGGGGTTCTTTCTCATCCCAAATCAAATCGTAATAATCTTCTAACTCTTCTGCGGATTTGCTGTTGTCGTGTATTTCATCATTACGAGATAAAATGACCAAACAACGGCCTTTATTTTTCATTCGATACTGTTCAACACACTTAGTAGCAATATCTTCGTATTCTTCAGGTCGGTCAATTCTACCCACCATATTATTTTCTGGATGCAAGTTAGGGTTAAAGATAACTTGTTTAATTCCACACAAGAAACCAATACGTTCCGACCAAAATGCACCCAAACCAACACCGCAAATAATAGGGTGTGGGTCATCAGACTGCTCTATGACTTTATGTACTTCTTTAAGCAGATGCTGCATGTCGTGTTTTGGATGTAAAGTACTGTAGTTAATAAAACGAATGTCATCATCAATGAATTGCAACTGCAGTATTTTTTCATGGTTACCAGGGCTTGTAGAGTCAAACCCGTGTAGATAAATAATCATTGTACCTCCCCCGTTGAATGCTGGTACTCGTATTGTAAATCTAACACGAAAATTATGGTTTTAAAGGGATGGGCTGTGAAATTACACATTTCACACAATAAACGTGATCCTAGCTACAGAAAGTGTGACTAAGCGCTTCAGCCTCTTCAAGGAATGATGCGTCCCCCCATAGTTGATGAGCCAGTAAGTACCAGAGCATCGCCATCATCTGGCTTCGAGGTAACCAGGCTTGTACACCTTCGACCCAAGTATCAACATCTTCGATTCCGCGTAATTGACAGTAGCGATACACCGATTGCAACAAAGGTTGCTGTGCAACAGCAATACTTAATGTTAAATCCAGTCGTGGATCAGCTAATGCTGCGTATTCCCAATCTATTATTTGAATCCCTTGCTGATTTTTCACTAAGTTATAACCACCTAGATCAAAATGGCAAAGTGCATTATCTACACCTTTCACATTCGGTGAAGAACGCCATTCTTGATAAATACTTTTAAACGGTTCAATCCTATGCTTTTCATTTAGTTGAAACCAGTAATGATCGACTCGTGCCGTAAAACAAAAAGGGGTTAAAGGAATTCTTGCCGTATTGACTTGATGTACCGAAATAGCGGTTCTTAATAAGCTATCCAGTGCTAAGCCATCCGATAAGGTTTCACCGTCTAGCCATTCGACAAGTAGCCCTTTATCATTCAGAAGTATCGGTTTAGGGGCTATGTTTAATAACTCTATGGCGGACAGAACTTGGTTTTCTTGATGACGAGTTATAGAAAAAGCTTTAGTAATTGCCGTTGTTGGTCGCCAAACATAAGCAACGCCTTCAGCGTCAACTATTTTCCAGCAGCGGTTAGTAAGCCCCCCAGTTAAGGTTTGAACCGACTGAGGCGGAAAAGCAAAGAAATCGTCCAGCGAATTCAAGCTATCATCTAACTGTTTCGCTTCAGACCAAGCAAAAATCGCCATACTTAATTCCTTCTAAAATTTTTAATGTCATCAACAATAATGACGGCACTATCAACTTCAAATCCCGTCTAACACAACCGTTCTAATTCTCATGCCTAATACATTTATACAATTGGACACCAATTTTAGGGTTTTCGTTCCACCGATTATAAATTCCATAATCATTAAAACTTTATTTATCTGATAGATAGAGCACATATTTCTATTGAAAAACGAAAAGTAACGCCAATTTTAATACAGATCAACCAACCTTCTATTGATAAAAACAACAACAATTCAAATGAGAATACGTTCAACAAATGTAATCCATTTAACAGGTATTACTAGGCTAATGTCCCTCTTTATATTGCTCTTCTTTTTATAGGTGCCTTATGCTCTATTTTGAATTTATCTTTTTGTTGTTAGTTCTGTATATCGGTTCTAGATTTGGTGGTATCGGACTTGGTGTCGTATCTGGCATAGGCTTAGTGATTGAAGTATTTATCTTCAAAATGCCACCAACATCTCCACCTGTTACAGTCATGCTCATCATTTTAGCCGTAGTGACTTGTGCCTCAATTCTTGAAGCGGCTGGCGGGCTCAAGTACATGCTTCAGGTTGCTGAGCGTATTTTAAGAAAGAACCCCAAACGCGTTACTCTTATCGCACCTTTTGTCACCTATTCAATGACCTTCTTATTGGGTACAGGCCACGCGGTTTATTCTATTATGCCAATCATTGGTGATGTGGCTTTGAAAAACGGTATTCGCCCTGAACGACCAATGGCTGCAGCCTCAGTTGCTTCTCAAATTGCTATTACTGCCTCCCCTTTATCGGCAGCGGTTGTCTACTATTTAGCTCAATTAGTCGATATTGATGCATCTATTACACTAATGTCTATTTTAATGGTCACGGTTCCTTCCACTTTGTTCGGTACTTTGATGCTCTCTCTGTACAGCTTACGCAGAGGTAAAGAATTAGACGATGATGAGGAATACCAAGCTCGATTAAAAGATCCAATCTGGCGTGAAAAAATCCTCAATACGACATCAACTTCTCTAGATGAAGAGTTACCCGCTAAAGCTCGCAATGCTGTTTTGATATTCTTAGGAGCAATAGTCGCGATTGTCGTTATTGCAATGTTCCCAGAGATTCGAACAATAGTCGATGGTGAAAAACCAATTAAAATGTCTGTTGTGATTCAAATGATGATGTTGGCATTTGGTGGCGTTATTTTACTTTCGACCAAAACAGACCCACGAGATGTGCCAAACGGAGTTGTGTTTAAATCCGGTATGGTTGCTGCTATTGCTATTTTTGGTATCGCTTGGATGTCAGATACCTATTTCCAATACGCTATGCCTCAATTCAAAGCGGGAATTGTTGATATGGTGACGTTGCATCCATGGACATTTGCCCTTTCACTTTTCATTGTCTCAGTTGTAGTTAATTCACAAGCTGCAACTGCACGAATGATGCTTCCTGTAGGTTTAGCATTGGGGTTAGAACCAGCATTAGTGATTGGCTTAATGCCCGCGGTGTATGGATACTTCTTTATTCCAAATTACCCATCTGATATTGCAACTGTGAACTTTGATAGTTCAGGTACAACTAAAATCGGTAAGTGGTATTTCAACCATTCCTTCATGTCCGTCGGTTTAATTGGGGTAATATCGGCTTGTATCTTAGGTTATATTTTAGGACAAATCGTTATCGGATAATCGATAAAACCCAACTAAACAGTAAAACTAACCAACCTAAATTAACTAAAACAAAAAGCCCGCAGAAACTTATCTGCGGGCTTTACTGTTTACCTTAGGCTAGAACATTCAAACTATATGATGCGAAACATACTTATAGAAGAACCTTCTCAGCTTAGATCTAATAACTTAGTCACTTAATCAGTGGTTATAAGCCAAGTAAACTTTTTGATTTTTGCTTACGAATTTCTGTTTCGTCTGCCCATTCAATCAAGCCACTTTCAAGATCCATTAGGCGCATTGTCATTTTGTAGTACACGTCTTGGTCACTACCATCGTTCTTCACAATGCTAGACAGGTTGCCATACAGCATGTATTGAGCACCTACCATTTTACCGAATTGAATCGCTGAACTTTGATTAACCAGTTCATCGTTGTTTTGAAAATTAAGTTGATCACGAACAGATTCAACTCTGTCCATATCTACGAAACGGAATTTGCCAGAATTAAGCATTTTAGTACTGATCGTATCTGTAATTGATTCTGTATCAATGTGTTCGCTTGTTTTATTCTTAATGCGCTCAACAAATACAATTGGACGTTGCTCACGAGTAATATACGCAACAGAGCCAGAAGTCATCATACTATCAACCATTTGACCGGCGATAGTTTGTAGATCCGTAGAACCAAAATCAATAGTTGTGGTTTCTACAGCTTGTGCGTCGCCATAGCTTACTTTATTAGAACAACCACCTAAGATCACCGCTAAACCTAATAGCGCAATTACACTCTTCTTCATCTTAATACCTCAATCTACAAACGGGCAAACCATGCTGGGTTTGCACTTTAATCTATTGTCATCCACTCAAGCTGAGCCAAAGCAGATGCATTTAAAAACATACTATTTATTGCTCGCGGAACTGAACTCGAAACTGTGTACCTTTCGGATTCAACGACACTTCAGAAATCGAAATACTTTCAAATCCCTGTACAATAGCTTGTCTCCATGGACCTTCTTTAGCATTGACTTCTAAGCCAGCATCGTCATACCAATAGAATCGATAAATGATGTTTTGTTCACCTTTAAACTGACTAGTTAAACGTACAATACCCCGAGTATGACCATCGACTTGATCAGTACGTACATCTTCAACAAGTAAGCGACTGCCTAAAACTTTGTCCCCAAAAATCACGTTTTGAGTTAGGCTGTCAACTCTTACACCTGCCGTATTGTTCGCACAGCCAGCCAGCGTGATAACCGCTACTAAACACATCAACCATTTTTTCATCTCAGCCTCCCTAGCTGTTTATGCCACATTGTTGCATTGCTTCCTTGTCGAGAAACCCAAATTAATGTGGTTTGATCTTTTACAACATTAAATTCATATTGCTGGCTGCCGACTTCAAGTCTATGCATCCCACTCTGAATTGCGTAGCTACTGCTGCGAACTTCTGCTGGGAGTGACTGCCAACTGCGAGTATCTGGTTGTTCTGTTAATGTATTCCACACATTAAAGAGCAAGTTACCAACATCATCACCTTTCGCTGTTTCTTTACGTATTCTATCTTTTGCTACCACACGTAACGCTTGGCGAATAACAATACTCGGTAACCTTTCTGAAAGATCGTTTTGAGCCATCGCATTCACATCCGTGAGTAAACTATTCGGCAGAACTCTCCCATCAAGTTTTATCTGCGAAAATTTCTCTACGTTTTGACTTGGATAATAAGGAAGAGCTAGCGAATAAATCGCGCCTTGATCTCGGCTATCATAAACTGGCAAGTCTAAACGCCAGCTATCCATTGCTTGAACAACGCTTTGCTCTTGTAAAACAATGACTCGCCCATGACCTATTGGTAAAGGTTTCGATTTACCATAGCGCTTATTTAGGATATTTAAATCTTCTTTCATCCCTAAGCGTGTCGCAACCGCTAGCGTTCTTTCTACAATCTGCTGATTATCAGGCATCACGGCTAGCGCACGACGATAATCAACATAAGCACTGTTTAAGTCATTTGATGCTTCATATAACAAGCCTGATAAAAACATTAAGTAAGCATTTTGAACAGATCGAAGCTTATCACCCGCATCTGGGTAGTTTGACAAGATACTGCCAACATTTGCTGAAACGCCTTTGGATTGAGCCTCATTCGCTGCTGCATTCAACTCATCTTCACGCTGCTTCTTCGCACGTTCTTGAACTTGATTTGCACGGCGCATTTCTATGACAGCGCCTTCAAGGTCATTTTGCTTTAGGTAGTTTAAACCTAGGTATAGATGAAGAAATCCGAGCTCATAATCAGCAGGGGAATACTCGGTAAGGTTGTCGTTGACGGCTAATGCCCCAACGCTTGCGGCACTATCTCCAACAGAAATTACAGCTTTATCTTGCTGAGTCGTTACCGCTTTATCCGCAAGCTCGAATGATGTTTTACTTTCAGGATAAAGTTGATCAAGAAAGTTAACTCGACCTTTCTCAAAATTATCAAGAATATCACCCGCTCTATATTCTGGTAATTCTTGCTGGGCTTGTGAATACTCCCCCAACTTCACAGCTTGATATACTTCGTTATTTTGTGCGCTGTAATGACTAAATAAATTGCCTGCCGACAGACTCGAACACCCTGTTATAAGTGCGGATAGCAAAGAAATAGAAGCTAATTTAACGTGTCGCTTCAAAGTCATTCTCCATACTCTATCTCCAGTCATACTGAACATTAAAAAATGCCAACTTTTACATCTCGTAACTTGCAGCTATGTAGAACTCTGACAGCTATCTAGACAAAAAGTTGACATCAGTTTCAAAAATATTGAATGCTATAAATAAGCTTAGTTCATTGTTCAGTATGGCTCAGCTCATTACAAAAGGGGATTTAGCTCATTAAAAGAGGACCTAGTGGTCGACCTCCAACCAGGTGCATATGGATATGATAAACCTCTTGCCCGCCGTGAGAATTACAATTCACGATTAAGCGGTAGCCGTTTTCATCAATGCCTTCTTCTTTAGCTAGTTTTTTAGCAACCGTAAACATACGCCCCATCATTGCTTCATCTTCAACTTCTACATCATTAGTCGTTGGAATTAGCTTATTCGGGATAATCAAAATATGGCTTGGAGCGCGTGGGTTAATGTCACGAAATGCCGTCACCAGATCATCTTGGTACAATAAATCAGCAGGAATCTCTTTATTGATAATTTTTGTAAAGATTGTTTCTTCAGCCATTTTGTTCTCCACTTAATATTCTCATCTAAATTTATGCTTTGAGTATGCGTGATGGCAGCTTAAAGCTCAATAAAAAACACTGTTCATTTACAATGTACGCCATTCTGCTTAGTCTGCTTATCTATTTTTGAAGACTCCGTCATAAAATGTGCAGCCCAAGCTGAATACAATGCTGATAATTTTGTAAGTTTCCATATACCTACCAATTAGGTCCATTTTAGGGAGAATGCCATGAAAGGCTCAGTGATTAAGCGTATGTACGCAGGTTTCGCACTGATCATCATTATGTTTGCAATCACGATTACCATCATGATGAGCAGCATGAATCAAATTCACACCAACTTTGAAAGTGTGTCAACCACCTCTTTACCTCTAGTTTCGCTTTCAAACCAAACAAGTGTTCAATTACTTTCAGCTGACAAGTCATTTAAAGATTTCTTAACTACACAAAACGCTGAGCGCATGGCAACCATGCGCAGCGAATTTATTGCATCTAAAGGCGAGTTTTCTCAAATACTTGGGCAGTTGGAATCAGCAAGTATGAGTAATAACGATCTCGCAGAACGTATCACTCAGCTGAAAGAGATGGAAAAGCGCTACTTTTCTGAAGCTGCCGAAGCAATGGATAACTACGAAGCAATGTTTGCCGCTCAGGCTCAAGTTCAAAAAGCTGCACGTGATTTCCAAAGGCTTCATTCTGAGCTAACGGTTGGTATGAAAGAGTACGTAGCAGACCAATCAAGCATCACTGTAAAAGTAATGGCGAAAAGTTATTTCATCAAACTACAAGATGCAGAAGTCACTACTTCAGATGCTCTAGCAAGTTCAGATACTGATTTTGTAAGTAAAGCGGTAAAACAAAATAGAAAGGCAGTGGCGCATCTTAATTACGCATACCGAGGGCTTGCGACACAAGTGCCTGCAATTAAAACCGTTTTCGATAAGCCTGTTGAACAATTCACCTTGGATGTTGGTAAAAAAGGTGGTGTGCTCGATAAACACAACAATTATCTTCAAGCTAAAAAAGCGCTATATATCAATATCGGCAACTTAGCGACTGAAGTTGATAATGCAATGACAGTGTTAAATTCATTTAATACTGTGGCAAGTGAGCAGCTGGGTAATTCTCTAGCTGAAGCAAGCGATGTATATGACCAAGGTTTAATTAAAGCGATCACTATTGGTGTCATTGTTACTGTTTTTGCGGCAGCGATTGGTTACCACATTGCTCATAGCGTTCGAGAGCCACTAACACGCATTCTAAGCGCTCTAGAAGGTCTAACTGAGGGTGATATGACTCAACGTATTGATATTCGCTATAACAACGAATTTAGCCGCGTAAGCGGTCACATTAATACCTTGGCAGATAACCTACGCAATATCCTCGTAAAACTAAATGATGCTTCTGATGATCTGACAGAAACGGCAAGCAACAACCAAAGAACATCTTCACAAGCTCAAACTCAATTGAGCAGTCAACGTGAGCAAACTGCAAATGTAGCAACCGCAATGACCGAGATGTCGCATTCTGTACAAGAAGTAGCACAAAGTGCTCAGAGCTCACTATCAATGGTTCAGCAAGTGGAATCTGCTTCAGATTCTGGTCGCCAAATCATGAGCAACAATATAAGTACGATTAACCAATTAGAAACCCGTTTAAATGAATCGGTTAGTGCCGTGGATGAACTTCAAAAAATGAGTAGCCAAATAGGCTCTATTCTTGATGTTATTCGTGGCATTGCCGAGCAAACTAACCTGCTTGCATTGAATGCCGCGATTGAAGCCGCTCGTGCAGGTGAACAAGGACGCGGATTCGCAGTGGTTGCAGATGAAGTTCGTGTACTGGCACAGAAAACGACTCAATCTACGTCTGAAATTGAAACTATGATCAGTAATTTGCAGTCTAGCTCTAAAACAGCAAGTGCCGTAATTACTAGCTGTGTGAGTGATATGGACATGTCAGTTCAACAAGCTTCAAGTGCGAACAGTGCAATGGAAGAGATTCAAGCATTAATCTTAGAGATTAGTCATATGAGTACTCACATTTCACAAGCTGCAGCTGAGCAAAGTGAAACATCAGGTGATATCGCCCGTAATATCGAAGATATCAATTTAATTGCTGATGCGAGCTACCAAGCAATGTCAACCATCGCTGAAGCAAGCCAAAACCTGACTAAGCTGGCAAATCAACAGGGTGATTTAGTCCATCAATTTAAACTTTAATAAACAATTAATTGGCAGTAAACACTGCGCCTCTGCTTAAATAATGGCTGTTAAAGTTAATAACTAATTGAACAAGGGTAACTTTTATCAGAAGTTACCCTTGTTTTTTGGGGCTAGTGTCATTATATGATTAGTATGGCTTGCTGTTATTCCAGTTTTCTTTTCTTTTGAGTGAGCCAACACTAAGGAACATTTATGGCTGTACATGTTGGCATTATCGATCAAGACCCTATCCGCTTGATTACTCCACTCTTAGATAACCGAACAATCAGTACCCACATTGTTTTTATCGGGGATAAAACACAAGAACACATGTACCTGAGATTACACTCAGTACTCACAAAACGTGATATCACGAGCGAATTTTTCGAACTTCCAACTGCAATTAACACTTCAGCAATTAAAGAGTCTGTACAAGTACTCGCCGAAGATTTAAAAGCCAGAGGGGAGGAAGTAAAACTCAATGCAAGTTGTGGTTTACGTCACCGCTTGCTCTCTGTCTATGAAGTTTTCCGTACCTACCACTGGCCAATTTTCGTCGTTGAACCAAACAGCGATAAGTTATGCTGGCTATACCCGAATGGAAAGGAGGATGCGCAAGTTCAAGACCGCATCACAATCGATGATTACTTAACCATTTTTGGTGCTCGTGGTGAATTCAGCGATATCGAATTACCTCCACAACTGGACCAAAAGCTTTATGAACTCGGTGAACGTTGGGCTGGTAATGCACTGGAACTAGGTCCCGGTTTAGCAACGCTGAATTACCTAGCAACGACTTGTCGTAAAGAACAAAGATTAGATGTCGGGCTTTCAGAGAAGCAACAAGGCTACCGAGAACTAAATATGCTGCTCAGTGATCTTGTTGAAGCTGAAATTGCTACTTACGATAACGGGATTTTGACCTTCGCAAATGAAGATGCGCGCCGATTCTCTAATGGTGAATGGCTTGAAACCTTGGTGCACAGCACAGTTAAACAGATTCAAGATGATCTGCCTACCATTCAAGATCGTTCATTGAATGTACAAGTTTACCGTCAGCTAGGCGAACGAGAAGTTCGAAATGAGCTTGATGTTGCTTCTGTTGTGAATAACAAACTGCACATTATCGAATGTAAGACGAAAGGCATGCGTGATGACGGGGATGACACGCTCTATAAGCTTGAATCCCTTCGCGATTTGCTTGGTGGCTTGCAAGCGCGAGCAATGCTAGTGAGTTTTAGACCTTTGCGTCACAATGACATCACTCGTGCGGAAGACTTAGGCTTAGCCTTAATTGGACCTGATGAGTTGAAAGACCTTAAAACCCATTTAGCCGCTTGGTTTACAGCAGCCGGTGGGCACGAAGAATTGTAATTTTATTGGCTAGTCACTCTTAAGAACAAATCTTAAGAATCGAATAGCTTTACGAAACTAAAAATATTTAAAAACAAAAAGCTAGGGTATAACCTAGCTTTTTTATGACTACGGTTTAGTGACAATCTTACCCTTATCAAGCTTTGTATCTTATGTTTTTTCCATTCATAGCTTCATAGCTTCATAGCTTCATAGCTTCATAGCTTCATAGCTTCATAGCTTCATAGCTTCATAGCTTCATAGCTTCATAGCTTCATAGCTTCAAAATACATGACCACTTTTCTCTAGTCATACAACAATTTTTGCGCATAAAAAAACGCCCACATTTTCATGTGAGCGCTTCGAATCTATCAGCTTTGTGTTTTCTCAATATTCTACGTTAAACAATAAAAAGTTGTTGTCGTAGTATTGATAATACTCTTAAAGCATTTTACGAGCAGCTTCTACAACCACTTTGATTGAACGAGCTTCTGTTACTTTTAGAGTTTCGTGATCAGGCGTTTCTTTCTGAGTACGGTTGATAATAACACCCGCAACACAACCCGCTTTAAGACCAGAACTTGCACACATAGTCAGCAGTGTTGCAGATTCCATTTCAAAGTTTAGAACACCCATGTCTTGCCATTCTTGCATAGAACCTTGGAAACGCTTAACAACGCGACCAGAGAACGTGTCGTAACGCTCTTGACCTGGGTAGAAAGTATCACTTGATGCTGTAACACCCATATGAACCGTCGCGCCAGACTCGTCAACAGCAGCTTTCATTGCTGTTGCAACTTCAAAGTCAGCAACTGCTGGGAACTCCATCGGAGCAAAGTGTAAGCTTGCACCATCAAGGCGAACAGAGCCAGTAGAAACAATCATGTCACCCACATTTACATGCGGTTGAATAGCACCAGTAGTACCAACGCGAAGGAAAGTACGAACACCTAGCTGTGCTAACTCTTCCACCGCGATAGATGTTGATGGACCGCCGATACCAGTTGAACATACAACAACAGGTTTGCCATCTAGTTCAGCTCGGTAAAGCGTGTATTCACGGTGGCTAGCAAGGAAAACTGGGTTTTCCATTTCTTCTGCAATTTTTTGAACACGAGCAGGATCACCAGGGATGATAGCAAGAGTAGCACCGTTAAGATCAGCTTCAGTAACACCTAAGTGGAAAACAGCTTGAGACATAGTTTGCTCCTTGTGGCTTATAGACGTTGTTCGTCCTTATTTAAGCGCATAATAAATTCATGGGGTACAGGTGTACTTTAACGAAGGCAAACATCAAATGAAGTGACGAGAGTCACATTGAACGTTGTAATGTATCATGACATTTCAAGAAAAATCGGTTGGCATCACAAAAATCAGCAATTTAGACATTGTGGTTGCATATTAATGAGACAAAAAACGCCTCTAGCGGTAATCCGCGAAAGGCGTTTATAAGATGCAGTTCACATTATCTTGGTAACGTACATTCTAGTCACTGCGCAATGTAAACTAAATTACCGAGTAAATAGCGAAATAACTCCGAGATATAGCACTCATTACTCTTTTAAGACTTGGTTAAAATATACGGATATAGGCACTACTCTGATTTTGGTTTAAAACGAAGTAAACGAAGTGCATTCAATGTTACAAGTGCTGTTGCCCCGCTATCTGCTAAAACTGCGACCCAAAGACCTGTAATCCCGAATAGACTCGTCACTAAGAACACGCCTTTCAAACCAAGTGCGAGTGCAACATTTTGACGAATGTTATTCATCGTTGCTCGTGATAACTCTATCATCACTGGTAATTCAGTCAGCCTATTATGCGTCAATGCTGAGTCGGCGGTTTCAAGCGCTACATCAGTACCGCCCCCCATTGCAATTCCCACATTCGCTGTTTTCATTGCTGGAGCATCATTGATACCGTCACCCACCATGGCAACATGTGACTGTTCAGATAAGGCTTCTACATAATTGACCTTATCACTAGGAAGTAAGCTCGCTTTAAATTGGATTCCAATCTTCTTACTGATTGCAGCAGCACTTCGAGGGTTATCCCCTGTCAGCATTATTGAATCAATACCTAAAGCTGTTAATTTATCTATCGCCTCTTTAGCGTCTTTTCTTAAAGTATCTTGCCATGCGATTAAACCAATAGTGTTGGTTGAACTAGCTTCACCTTCCAAGGCAACTACAACGGTTTTACCTTCACCCTCTAGTTGACCAACGAGATGAGTAACTTCATCAGGAAGGTCTGATTCAACTTTAGATGGCGCGATAACACTGTATTTAACACCGCCAACATACCCCTCAACTCCACTGCCGATTAATGCTTTTTTATTTTCTGCTTCAGGAATAACAATGCCGTCGGCTTCCACTTTTTTAACTAAAGAATGAGCCAATGGGTGAGTCGAGCCCATCTCAATAGCTGCTACCACTTGCAGCATCGCCGCTTCTTCCCAATTGGAAAGCGCATGAACATCCGTTACTTGAGGTTTACCTTGAGTTAGCGTGCCAGTCTTATCAAATGCGATAGTTTCAATTTTTCCCAATTGCTCTAAAGCTGCACCGCCTTTAATCAGTGCACCACGCCTTGCAGCAGCAGCCAAACCTGAAGTAATGGCTGCTGGTGTTGAAATCACAAGTGCACAAGGACATGCAATCAGCAGTAATGCTAAGCCTCGGTATACCCAGGTTTCCCACGGTTGTGCGAAAAGCGTTGGAGGGATAGTTATCACAAGGACTGCAACAAACATCATTAATGGTGTATACCAACGACTAAATTTATCGAGAAAGCGTTCTAAAGGTGCTTTACGTGACTCTGCCTCTTCAATTAAATGAAGAATTCGATCAATCGCATTTTCACCTTGTTTCGAAGTGATGGTAAGGCGTACCACTTGATCTACAACAACTGCCCCAGCCATTACACTGTTGCCTTCCATATGCTCAACAGGGACTGATTCTCCTGTTAATGCGCTTTCATCAAAACTCGCGGAAGCCGTTACTAATGCTCCGTCTGCTGGTAAACGAGAGCCGGCGGCAACTTCAATGACATCGCCAGGCACTAAGTCACTTACGGCAGTTTCAATACGTTCACCATTAACTATCTTAATGGTATTTTCCGGAACCAAAGCCATTAACGCCTGCACACCGCTACGCGCTCTCGATGACGCAAAAGCTTCTAGTCGCTCACCAATTAAAAACAGCAGCAATACCATCGCCGCTTCTACTGTTTCTCCAAGATATAAAGCCCCTAATGCAGCAACGCTCATCAGCGTCTCAATCGCAAATGGAGTACCAGAGCGCGCTAATTGGACAGCTTTTTTTGCAACGGGATATAAACCAAGAAGGCACGTTAAGGTAAATAGACCTTCACTGATGATTGGTAACGGTCCTTTAATCACAGCGGCAATCAACATTGAAAATGCTATGGCTATGATTTGAATATTGGGTTGAATATACGTAGACAAAAAGGTCTCTGGCGCTTGGTTGGATGGACTAGCGCCGACAGCACTTAAAGTGAAGCCTGTCTTTATAGCGGTTTGCTCGATTATTTCTGAAAGGGCTTGATCATTAAACTGAACGACTAACTTTTCGGTCGCAAATAAGACTTTCGTATGTACCACACCGCTTATTTTATTGATTGCGGTTTCAATTTTTTTAGCACATGAAGGGCAGTCCATACCACTGACTTTCCAACTTTGAGTAAATGTAGCGACTGCGGCTTGACTAGAAACCAGACTGTCTTCTTCTCCACTATCTGAACTGCAACAAGAATCGCCTTTGGATGCACCACCGCCGCACCCTCCCTCGGAATTACCAGCAAGGTCGCTTTCAGCGCTTATACTGGTAATTTTAGAATTTGAGCAATTAGAATGTCCCACAGACTGAACATTCACTTTGGACGAGCGGCATGCTGTATGTTTTGTGCACATAATATTTATCCTTAATACATTAAATACTCTGACTGTCGATTATCAAAATTTGACAGCATTACAAGAATATAAAAAGTATAAACCTTGGAGGCGACTCCAAGGTCAATAGATAAATTAAGAAAAGTTACTTGGCTTCAGCGGTTTCATCTCTATTTGTTGAAACATCATCAATTAAAACCGCATCATGAGAGCAGAAAGGCTGCGTGTTTAAACTCACAATTGAAACATCCTCCTCTTCTACTTCTACCTTAGAACCAGCCGTTAGTTCAGCGATGTGGAATCGTAAAACAACAATAGCAATCAGACCAAATAATATATTCCCCACGGCTTGCCCATAGATAACACCAAGAGCCCCATACCACTCAGAACCGAAATACACAAAAGGCAAGGTGCCTAATGTCGCTTTGCTTAAATTCAAAGCCGTCGAATAAAGGGGCTTACCGAGGTTATTAAAAGAAGTGTTCGCAACAAATAATGCACCATTAAAAATGAATGTAAGAGCAATATAAGTACAAAAAGCCCCGACAATTATGGCTGCGTCCCCTTCTAAGCTAAAACCTAAAATAATGAAGTCTTGGACAAAGTACAGAATGGTACATACGATTATCGTATAGATAGTGGTAACCAATAATGAATTGTTTAATGTCTCTTTAACCCTATCAACCCTGCCCGCCCCAAAATTTTGTCCAATAATTGGGCCTACCGCTCCAGACAAAGCAAATATAACGGCAAAGCAAACTGGCGTTAAACGACCGATAACCGCAAAACCTGCGACGAAATCTTCCCCGTATTGAGCAATACCAGTAGTCACAATAGCATTACCAATTGGAGTGGCTGCATTGGTAATAATGGCAGGTAAAGCAATAGCCAAAATAACTCTTAGATTACTACGCCACGCTCGGTAAGTAGGTGAGGCAACCAAATCGTGATCACGGATCAAAGGATAAATAGAAAAGAATAAAACCGCGAATCGAGCAATCACAGAAGCAATAGCGGCCCCTTCAATATTCCAGCCAAAACCAAAAATGAATAAAGGATCGAGTATGGCGTTTACTATACCTCCAGATAAGGTTGCCCACATTGAACGTTTAGCGTCACCCGCAGCTCTTAAGCCAGCCCCCGCAGCCATAGCAAGGGCAAGAAAGGGACCACTCGGTAATAAGATCTGTAAATAAGCGGCAGCACGTTCCGCCGCTAAACCTTTAGCACCAATTGCGGAAAGTAATTCAGGAATATGGGCATACATAACCGCCGTTATAATTGCGCTAATAGCAAAAGCCGTCATCATTATACTGCTGCTCAAGTGCCGAGCATGTTCACGATCTTTAGCACCAATAGCCTTAGAAACTAAAGCTCCCATCGCAATTGAAGTGCCAATGGATACCGAAGTAGAGAAGAAAGTAAGAGTGCCTGCAAACCCGACGGCAGCCGCTAACTCGATTTGTCCCAACATACTGATAAATAGCATGTCTAACAAATCGACCACAAATAACGCCATTAAACCAACAGAGCCAGCACCCGACATTACTAAGATATGACGCATTGTCGAGCCTTCAACAAACTTGGCGGTTTGATTCGTCATTTATACCCCTTACTTACACTCATTTATAAAAACAAATAAAAAAGGCGCTTAATGCGCCTTTATCGTCAGAGAAATATAGTCAAAAACACAACTTGTTACAATGTATTAAACAGGGTGCTTGAAGCAGTCATCTAAGGTTTTTCCTATCGCACGTAATACATCTGTTCGTGTGATGATACCCACCAGCTTTTTGTTATCGATAACAGGGTAAGCCTTAGGTTTACCAACCTTCATCAGATCGGCCAGTTCAATAATAGGTAACTCTGGTGATACAGACAGTACATCAGGATGCATACAATCCCCCACAAGGTGGGTGTCTTGACAAAAATAGCTCACTTTTACCAGCTTATCTAATAAGTCCTGTTCCGACAAAAATCCAATCACTTCTTCATGTTCATTAATAACAGGACCGCCCATATGAGCACTCTTCATCACTTTGTCCAAAGCTAAGCTTAATGGCATCTCAGCTTTAAATGTTACGGCTTGCTGAGTCATATAGTCTTTAACTTTTAATGATTCCATAACTTACTCCCTAAACTTTCTTTGCTTTGAATTTAATTTTTCCTATAAGTTAATTGTTGTCTAAAATCTTGATTTTACTAAATGGATTTCAACAATTTTATTGATAGGTAAAACCTATAAGCTCAGCAGACTATAGGGAGAAAGGCTTCGCTCGTCATTTTCACTTTTATCTTTCAAAAAAATGACGCTTACGAACTATCCAAATTAACGAATTTAAAGGGCAATTTATTATTCGTTTCATGTACTTTTGCCTCTTTATAGGTACCTCTTACATTGCCTTACTTACAAACTCTAGCGAGCTAAAATCATTTTGTTACTCTACAGCCAATTATTACAGACCTTAGTTTTTGCCCCTTATGCCACATCAAAACATCACTTATGCTTTCATTTATGAACGAGAAAATGGCGTTGATAGTATTGTAACCGCTAACATCAATGGAGAAGAAAAGGCATTAATGTCTGACAACATTGCGGATATAGAAAGCATGACGAGCATCGCTATAAATTGCGCGGCTAATGACAATAAAAAGATCAAACTAGCAAAGTACCAGAAAATACAAGAAATCGACTTTGCGGCTTTTATTGGTTAAAACTCGCTACTCCTTGCGTAAATCAAAACCAGTGAAATAAGACAAAAAAGCCCTCACATGCTTCAAAGTAAGTAGCTTTGAAACAGTGTGGGCAATTTTACCTATCAAGTTGTGTAATAGACATTCAGTTGATGGCTATATAGATAGGCGAATACAAGCTACATAACTTAAAAGTCGGCAGTCATACCTACATAGTAAGTGCGAGGCGCTTCTACATAACCTAAGTTTTCTAATTCTTGCGAAACCGCTTCATCAGTAAGGTTGGTAATACCAGCGCGTAGTCTTACAGAATCATTCACGTAATAAACCGTACCGAAGTCCAAAGTAGTATATGCATCTTGATATAAATTATCTTCGATCTTACGCTCACCACGGTAACGAGCACTCAAGAATGTGCTTAGTTCATATGTTGGGTTCCAGTTCACTTTAACTAGACCAGAGTGCTTGTATCTTTCAAGTAGCTCTTCACCTGTTGATTTATCTTCAGTATCTAAATATGTGTAGTTTGCCGATAAATCCCATTGCTCTGTAATGCTTATTTGACCAGCAATCTCCGCACCTTGAATTACAGCTTCATCCACATTCACATATGTACGGCTACCGTTACTGATAAAGTTACCGTTGCTATCAACACAACCAACACCGTTTCCACCCCAAGTCCCGCCCAGCTCACATGTGGTGTCGCCACGATCAATCAAGTTCTCAACTTCGTTACGGAAGATAGCACCTTCTACATTCCAACGTTGCTGGCTATAAACAGCTGCTAGTTCATAGTTCCAGCTTGTTTCAGGGTTTAAGTCTTCATTACCAACAAGATCACACCAACCTTTGCAACTAGACACTGTGTAATCAGCATGGTTTTGAGTCAAAGTTGGAGCTTTAAATGCCTTACCCACACCACCTTTAATGATGAGTTCATCCGTTGTTTGATGGACTAGGTACACTCGCGGGCTGAACTCTTCGCCGTATTTTTCATGCTTATCTAAACGACCACCCAATGTTGCGGTTAATTGCTCAGTCACCAACCACTGATCTTGAATGAACAAGGCTCCTTGGTAAGCTTCTGCTGGTGCACCTTGAATGTTTTCTTCATTCGTCAGTTCGCTTAATTGGTAATCCATACCAAACGTAAGAGTGTGAGACTGACCAAGATCAGCGGTTGCAGACGCTTCAACTATTTGTGTTAACTCTTCAACATCACGAGTAGAGCGACCGACGTCAGCCGCATTTTTATCGACAACATTTTCACGAGAATAACGAACTTGCGTGTCGCCCCATGCCCAAAAACCATTATGAGTTAATGCTTGGCTATTACGCTTAACATGAGAATTAGTAACATTCACGCCTGTTGCATGCTCTGCCACGCTGTCACGTTGGTCGTCACTGTACCCTAAGTCCAAATCGATAGTTTGGTCGTCAGTTACGTTCCAAGATAAAGTACCAAACAGGCTGAGAGTGTCTCTACCTTCTAACGCCGTTACTTCTTCACGATCATAACCATTGCTGTGCTGACCAGAATACGGTTGCCAAGCATCACGTGTGGTTTGGTTAACAGAGAAACGAGCAAATAGTTCATCTTCAATTAATGCGCCAGAAGACGTTAAGCCTACTGAATACTCCTGACCACCATCGCCATCGCCCGGTGTGGCGTTATCCATGCTGAGTGTCGAATTCCAATCATTAGATGGCGCTTTAGTTATGATATTAATTGTGCCACCCATGCCGTCTGAGCCATATAGCGCAGACATTGGACCTCGAATGATTTCAACGCGCTCAATAGACTCTGAAGGAATAGTCGAAAGATCAAAATCATTGCCTCGAATAATCGCACTTGCCGAGCTCAAACGTCGACCATTCACCATAATTAAGGTGTAGTCTGAATCCATACCACGGATAGATATCATCTGGCGACCAGCACGAGTACTATCGAAGTCAGATTCAACGCTTGTGGCTTCACCCACAATATCCGCCAAAGTGATGCCTGGGCTATTTTCAATATCTTCTGAAGTAATCACCGACATAGATGCAGGTGCTTGCTTAAGCGCCATTTCTGTACGCGTAGCTGTCACGACCATCTGTTCATCAGTTACTACTTCGTTTTGTTCAGCTAAAGCGTTCAATGACAGAGTTGAGCAAATAACAGCTACGGCTAAAGATAGTGGGCAGCGGTTAAACTGTGAATTCGTTGACATAATTTCAATCTTAATGAGGTTGGTAATGATAATGGTTTGCATTAGATATTTAACCAATGACCATATCAATAAAAGCTTCATATCGATTTGTAATTATCATTATTCAATTATTAAATAATTGAACCGATGAATATTCAAAGTTCATTATTCACGTTATGAATAAGTCTCTTTAAACAACGAACGGATCCACTGACACATAGGATCATTATGGAATCGCTTATGCCAGTAAAGGTATACATCTTCGGATGGATGACGCAGAGCTTCAGGAACTCGCTTACATACAAGGTTTCTATGTTCCGCGGCTTGTTCAGCAAATGGTGTGGGGAGATGGAAGATTACATTTGTTGTCTCTGCAATCGCAGGAGCAACGTTAAAATTAGAAAGCTGAATGGGCACAGACAAGGTTTGATTCTTATCGATGAGTCCAAGCTTTTTAAAGCGACCTTCTATTGAGAGTTTTTTATCACCCTGCAAGGATATTTGACCAAACGGGCTAACTAATAAGTCATTCACCGTGATTTCTTTATCTGCTAAAGGGTGATCTTTGCTCATTAATAAACGGTAATCACGGCTGACAACAAACATTCGATATAAGTTCTGCTCTGAACTCAACGGCTCATGAGTTGAAAGCACAAAGTGAGCCTCACCAGATAACAATGCTTCAAAGGGTCTTTTGGGAATGGAATCTATATCAACGATCATGCCTGGCGCATCCTGCCTTATCTTTGCCACTATCTGAGGCATGAGATGCGTAATTTGAGGTACTAAACCAAAAAATCGTACTGTGCTCTGGCTTTCCAAAGGATCGAAATTATCCCCATGAACGAGCTTTTCAAGACTCGCTAATACAGAATTTAAATCTTGCTTTATCGACTCTGCTTTAGGAGTCAGCTCATAGCCATAAGCTGTTCTGACCAAGAGATCATCTTTAAACACACCTCGTAATTTTTGCAATGTTCGACTAACGGTTGGCTGGCTTATATCAAGAGCTAGCGCTGTATTGGATACGTGTTTTTCTTCGAGAAGGTGCTTAAGAATAACTAAAAGGTTCAAGTCAACCTGAGATAGATTCATTTTAAGAATACTCACTATTACAGAAATGCGATTGACGCATAGTGAACCTATGATAACGTAAACGCAATTAATAACTATTCTTATTTGATCTATATCAATTTCATCTGCCTAGGTTCTCGAATGTTAACTAAAATCTTTAACAAATTGGCGTTTACGGCGTCTTTAATCGCTCTTTCTTCTGCCTCTGTCTTTGCAAAAACATACGAGCACAGTATGGGAACGATTGAAATCAATGAAGTGCCACAACGAGTGGTAGTGTTAGGGTTTGGTAGCTTAGATTTTGTTGACGCACTAGGTATTGAACCTCTTGGTATGCCGAAAAACTTACTTCCAGAAGCACTTAGTAAATACAAGTCTGATAAATACATTAATACGGGTAGCTTGCAAGAAGCTAATTATGAGACTCTTTTTACGCTTAAACCTGATCTAATTATTGCTGAAGGTCGAATGGCAAGTATCTACTCAGATCTAGCTGACATTGCCCCTACTTATATGTTCCAAATCGATTCAAAGAATTACTGGGGTACCACTCAGAAGCACTGGAGCACACTAGGTGAAATTTTCAATAAAGAAGAAAAAACAGACGCGTTAATTACAGAAATTCAAGCTAAGGTTGATACACTAACCAAGCTCACAAAGCAGGCAAAACCTAAAGCTTTAACTGTAATGAGCAACGGCAGTAACATTACTATGTTTGGACCAATTAGCAGATTCTCATTTATTTATAATGAAGCTGGTATGCAAACGTCTACATCAGATAATGTTTCAAGCGAAACTCGCACACACGGTAACTTAATCTCATTCGAATACATCGCCGATGCAAAACCAGATGTACTGCTAATTTTAGACCGAGATCAAGCTATCGGAAAAGCCAGTGGTCAAGCAAAGCAACTGTTTGATAATTCATTAGTATCCTCAACGCCTGCAGCAAAAAATAAGCACATCACTTACCTTGACCCTTCCGCTTGGTATTTGGCTGCGGGTGGCTACCAATCGATTAAAGTGATGATTGATGATTTACACGATTCTATTCGCTAGGTCACCAATTACCAAAATTACCATACGCTTGGCGATTGATTAATATCAATCGCCAAGTTTTTCGTTATAAACCGTACGAAAAACACTAAATATAAGTACCGTATCCAACAAAATGAAATCATCACACTTATTAGCATTTTTAATTTTACTCGCCCTTGCTAGCGGCTCTCTATTAGTTGGCGCTGCCAATGTTTCTTTATCAGGAATATTGTCCGGCGATAGCCATGCAATCAATATTCTGTTTACTAGCCGACTGCCTCGTTTATTGGCCATTATTCTTGCAGGTGCTGGATTAAGTATTGCTGGTCTTATCATGCAGCAAATTGTTCAGAACCGATTTGCAGCTCCTTCTACCACAGGTACCATTGATTGGGCCATGCTGGGTTACATCGTAGCCTTAATCACTTTCTCAGGAATGAGTGCTTGGGTCCACTTGCTTACGATTTTTGCTTTTTCTGTTTTCGGCACAGTTGTGTTCGTGCGTTTTTTACAGCGCTTAAAATTCAAAAGTACTGTTATGGTTCCACTCATCGGCATCATGTATGGCAACGTTATTTCATCGATGACGACTTTCATCGCTTATAAATACGATCTTGTTCAGACATTAGGGTCATGGACTGTTGCAAACTTTGCTTCGGTATTACGTGGCAACTATGAATTTCTTTATATTGCACTTCCGGTTTCGCTACTGGCATATGCGTACGCAAACCGCTTTAGCGCGGCAAGTGTAGGAGAAAGCTTTGCAAAAAACATTGGCTTAAACTACCAACGTATTGTGTTGATTGGCGTCATCCTTGTTGCGGTATTGTCTTCATCCGTCGTGATGATCGTTGGAATGATCCCTTTCTTAGGGTTAATTGTTCCCAACATTGTTTCTTTGTTCATCGGCGACAACATGCGCCGTAATCTTCCATGGACAGCTTACGTTGGCGTGGTGATGGTCTTAGCTTGCGACATTTTAGGACGGATCATTATATTCCCTTACGAAATGCCCATTTCAATGATCATCAGTATTCTAGGTGGTGCCGTGTTCATTTACTTAATCATGAGAGATAAGTCGAATGCGTGATTCAAATAAACTTATTCTTCTCATAGTGATGGCTTTTGCTATTTGTGCATTATTTTTGGGTAAAGGGCTCACGCCAGAGAATTACCAATTCTTTTTATCACGAAGAATTCCCAAAGTACTGGCTATCATACTCTCAGCAATGGCTATTGCATCGTCGTCTTTAATTTTTCAGACGATAACAGCAAACCGTATCCTTACGCCTTCTATTTTAGGTTTTGACTATCTCTACGTCATGATTCAAGTGATACTTGTAGCGGCTTTTGGTGGCTTCAGTACCATCATCATTGATACGAAAATGAACTTTCTATTTGCAACATGCATCATGATTGTATGTGCCATGACATTATTTCATTTTTACTTTAAGGGTAGGCAAAGGAACATTTTTACTTTGCTATTGATTGGCGTGGTATTAAGCGGCTTATTCAGCAGTGTGACGAGCTTTTTCACTATGGTCATCGACCCTGATGAATTCACTTACATACAAGGTTCTATGTTTGCGAGCTTCAATAACATCAACGCTGAACTTGTTTACTGGTGTACGATTCCTTTGCTCGCTTGCTACGCATATTTGTTCAAAATAGCGAACAAGCTGGACGTAATGTGGTTAGGCGTTGATAACGCAAAAAGCTTGGGGGTTGATACCCACAAGCTAACCATGCAAGTAATGTTCATCATCACTGTGATGGTATCAATTTCCACAGCTTTAACTGGTCCCGTGCTGTTTTTCGGTCTTATCGTCGTTGCACTCACCCGCCAGTTATTCAGCCGATTCCAACATCGATTCTTGCTTTTTGCGACGGCGATAATTTCTATTGTGCTACTTGCTGGCGGACAGTGGGTAGTCGAGAACCTCTTTGATTTTGATACAACTATCAGCGTAATTATCAACTTCCTTGGTGGCGGTTATTTCCTATTTCTCCTAATGAAATACAAATTTGATTAAGGTCTACCCTCGTGATTGAAATTAGCGGACTAAGCAAAAAATATAATAATAAATACGTCGTAAAAAACGCCGATGCATTGTTTCCCCAAGGAAAAGTGACCAGTATCATTGGGCCTAACGGTGCAGGCAAAAGCACCTTACTTTCTATGGCAAGCCAGTTAACTGAGAGCGATGCCGGACAAGTCATCATCGGTAATAAACCATTAGAACAATGGAGCAGTGCAGACCTTGCAAAACGTTTATCGGTGTTGAGACAATCTAACAACATCAACATGCGGTTTACGGTTCGAGAACTAGTTGCCTTTGGTCGTTTTCCTTATTCTCAAGGTCGACTCACTGATGAAGATAACAGCATTATTGATCGCGCTCTTTTCCATCTCGACATATCGGAGTTGCAAGACAGCTATATTGATCAACTTTCTGGTGGTCAAAGACAAATGGCGTTCATTGCGATGGTTGTCGCGCAAGATACCGACTACATATTCTTAGATGAACCACTGAATAACCTAGATATTAAGCATTCTGTCGATATCATGGCAACATTGAAAAAACTGGCTGATAAACACAACAAAGCGGTGGTGATTGTAATTCATGACATTAACTTTGCTTCTAGTTATTCGGATAATATTGTGGCAATGAAATTTGGTGAAGTAATAAAAAGCGGTACTGTTTTAGAGGTAATTCAAGAAGATGTACTCAGTGAAATCTATGAAATCCCTTTCAAAGTACAAGAAATAGATGGCAATCGCATATCACTTTATTACCGTAGATAGCTAATTTCTTATCGTAGGTAACCTATTGATTATCTAATACAATCACCTTCTCGGGGTGCAATCTTCATGAGTAACAAAGCCTAGCCAAATATATAGCTTTAAGTTTTTCGCTCTCGAATACAAAAGGTCAGCAATTATGCTGACCTTTTTAATGCATGCTCAAAGTACAGACAGGAGTTCAGTATTTTTGCACTATCAAGCTATCAAGCTATCAAGCTATCAAGCTATCAAGCTATCAAGCTATCAAGCTATCAAGCTGCGCAGTATTGCTTCCAATATTGTAAAGCCAAAGCATAGGCTTCTTCTTTATTGTGCTTTTCTGCAAATAGAATCGCTGTCATGGTATCCACTACACTATTAACCATGAGTTCATGTTCTTCTTCAGGTGTCCCTAGAACGCATTCTTTAGGCGTAGGTAACTCAACATTCATTGACCCTTCCCAATAAAATGACTCTACTTTCTCAGGAGTACTCATCCATACTGTTTGGCTCACTTTCGGGTTGTATTCAGACTCACCTGATTGACCTTTAAATGAAATAACCGAGTGTGACTTATTGCCTATTACATGTTCCACTTCAGCGTGTAATTGTGGAAATCCTGGATGGAAACTGCCCCTTAAACCTAAACGGCCGCCACCGGGGTTTAACGCTCGAACTACGGTATTAATAGGAGTACGAAGACCATAACGATTTTTCCAGCTGATCATGGTTTTTGCTTCAGGAGCAAAGTTAGCCAATGGCAAGTAAGCAATACCATCCGCATCCATTATTGCTTTCGCATCTTCTGGGCTTTCGGCACTTCGCACGTTGAGTGTTTCGAGGTAAGTTTCAACATGCTCTCGCCCGCTTGGCTTATCCATATAACCATGCATTAAAATTTTATAACCTTGTTCCGACAAAATTTTTGCCGCTAAGAGATTCCAAGGTTTACCGCTACTTTTGTCATTTCGCTTACCTGCGTAGCATGGCCAATCAATATCGGCACCAAGATCTGGGACTCGAGATTGGAATGCTTTAACGAAGCCGGCAATCTCTTCATTCGTTTCATTTTGCACTCGAATCAGCATTAAAAGCATTGCCATTTGGTCATCACCAACTTGCCCACTTAAATACTCATCCATGATTCTATAAGCTTGGTCGAACGACAAAGGCTTACGCCCTCTTTCACCACGTCCAACAGTTCGAATACACTCTAAAATACTGCTCATTAACTCTCACTACTCTTCAAATTAATCTTAACGGGTAGACCATTGGTCGACTGATTCAGCTAAGTGAAATACGTTCAGCACTTAACTCTATCGCTTTATCAATCGAGAATATGCGTCAATCCTAAAACATGCACACTGACCATCCAAGTCCGATGAACATCAAAAATTCTGACACAAACTATAGGAGTATTGATTCTATGACACGTGGGTCTTGATTCAAAGCAATAGTCTTAATCCGCTTTAATGCCTCTAAAATAAAGAATGACATTCCATACAGCACTGCTTTCTTCCCGTAACGAAAACGGTCCTAAAAGTGGGACTTCATTATCAATATATGGGCTATATCCGGTTAAAATTGATGAAATACGCTATATCTTTATTAACAGTTGGATTTATCAGGACCCCGAAAACTTGGATTCAGTATTTTACCGAGCAGTCAGCAACAACCCTGAAGTCATCTCAAAGGTGTTTGATGTACTTCCAGAACCAACATTCTTAATTAATGAGGATGGCTTCTACGTGGAAGCTTGGGGTGGAACAGATCATACGCGTCACCATAGTCCAAACTTAGTGGTAGGAATGCACATTCGTGAAATTCTACCTATGGAAAAAGCATGTTGGTTTGAAGATATTGTCCGGCAAGTAATCCGAACTCAACAAGCGTATGAGTTAGAGTATGAATTAGACTCAAGGCAATTACCGTGCTTTAAAGGTATGGATGGACCTTCCGGATTGCAATACTTCAGCGCTTTTGTTGTTCCGTTAGCTCAACACCATGTACTTTGGACCGTGCGAAACATCACTGAATACAAAGTCATTCAAGTTCAACTGGCTGAGCAGCAACAAGCCCTTGAAAAGCAAACTTATACAGACCATTTAACTCAAATATATAATCGTTTTGCTTTAGAAAAACTTCTTCCAACGGCTTTGAATACTACGATAATAAATAAAACAAGTGCCGCTTTATTTATGATCGATATTGATTGTTTTAAGAACCTTAACGACCGCTACGGACATTTACAAGGTGATCAAGCATTAATAAAAATAGCTCATTCAATTAAGAGTTGGTGTGCAAGTAAAGGTGGTGACTGTTTCCGTTTTGGGGGGGATGAATTTTTAGTTTTCATGCCTAAAGTCAGTAAGGATGAAGCGCAACAATACGCTCAAAAATTGCTTATGATTATTCAATCGCTGAAAATTCCTAATATCGACTCGACAGTTAGTAACGTACTTTCGATTACCATTGGACTTATGCATCGCAAAACAATAAACGATGAAGTCAATATTGAACAATTCATAGCGATAGCAGATAGAGCTCTATTTTATGCGAAAAATATGGAACGCGGGACCATACACATGTTTAACGAAAGTAGAGAATAATATTGAATCACATCGAACAATTGGCGGGTTACCCTTGGTCATGTATGATGCTTAACAACGAAAGTTATTGTTTAAACTAGATTGCGATCATTCATGCCAAAATTGCTTAATAAAATTTGGATACATGCTTTTATGTTGTTTGCTATGTTAGTAGCAAATAACTCAGTTAGTGCCATAAAACGCGCTGACACCGGGCTTGTATCTGAAATTCCGGCAACAGAAAGCACAAGCCTACATAACAGCCCTAGTTTTGCGAATACCATTCAGCCAGTGACTTCTCACCTAACTACCGAAGTCACTCACTTAGATTGCCCGAATAACCATCAAGAGACTGAAGTTAAACACACTGAACACAGTGGTTGTAGCTCTGTCTGCCTGTTAAAAATGCCACCTTTCAAGGCTTCAAGCTCTATTGATTATCAGCATCAATCTTTAGCGCTTATAGAACGCGAACCTAAACTAAAACCGGTTTTACATAGCCAAACTTTACTACGCCCTCCTATTTCCTAGCTTTCATCTCAGCTTATACAACAACATAAATTCATTACGCTACTACTTATGGCGTGATGGCTGACGATTTAATTATTGGAAATAACATCATTATGAAAAAATTACTTACTCTATTTAGCGCATTAATTCTTAGCTTATCAGCACAAGCGGCACAATTTGAAGAAGGGACGCATTACACAACTTTAGATGTGAAAAAAGCAAAAACATCTACAGTGACGGAGTTTTTCTCTTTCTATTGCCCGCATTGCTACAAGTTTGAAGGTGTGGTTGAGAACTTGAAAAAAAGCTTACCAAAGGATGCTAGTTTTGAGAAAGTGCACGTAGCCTTTATGGGCAGCAACATGGCAGTGCCTATGGCTAAGTCATACGCAACTATGATCGCTCTTGACGCTGAAGAGAGCATGATTCCTGAAATGTTCAAACAAATACACGACCTAAGACAAGCGCCAAAAGATGAAGAGGCTCTACGTCAAATCTTCTTAGATACTGGGATTGATGCTAAAAAGTTTGATGCTGCATATAACAGCTTTGCTGTTAACTCGATGCAAAAACGTTTCGATAAGCAGTTTGAGGCAAGTACTTTAACAGGTGTTCCTGGCGTATTAGTGAATGATAAATACATTGTGAAACCTGGTAGCATCAAGAGCTACGAAGAATACAACCAATTAGTTAACTACTTACTGGATCTATAATAGTCATTTTCTGGCTAGCTTTGTGCTGATATTTGCGGGTACTTCCAAGCGAATATTAATTTGAACAATCATCCAGTTTATTAATCCAAAGGCTTAGTTCATGACTAAGCCTTTTTGTTTCTAGTATGGCTTTCGTATTCTGTTGACCTTCTACTCTTCTACTCTTCTACTCTTCTACTCTTCTACTCTTCTTTATGGAATTTCCTTATACTGCCTTCAACTATTTTTAAAACAGTAAATACTATGATTATTTTTACGACAAACTTTGGTGACATTGAGATTGAGTTGGATTTAGAGAAAGCTCCGGTTAGCTCTAAGAACTTTTTAAAGTATTGCCAAGATGGATTTTATGAAGGCACCACATTCCACAGAGTCATCGAAGGTTTCATGATCCAAGGTGGTGGGCATACCATCGATATGACAGAAAAACCAACAAGAGCTCCGATTGTTAATGAAGCAAATCGTGGTTTAAAAAATGTCATTGGTTCCGTCGCTATGGCGCGTACAGATGCTCCTCATTCCGCTACCGCTCAATTTTTCATTAACTTAGATAACAATGAGTTTTTAGATCATACCTCTACTACAAATTCTGGTTGGGGATATGCCGTGTTTGGAAAAGTGTCGGCTGGTATGGATGTGGTCAGAAAAATAGAGTCAGCCCCTACAACAATTCGTTGGGGCCATGAAGATGTTCCATGCGAAGATATTGTCATATCTAAAGTTACGGTCAGTGAATAGGCGCGAGTAATAAGCCACAACGAAAACTGCATATTGATGATATTGGATGTTTTTTAATAAAATGGTATGCAGTTAACTTTTTTCATCAGAACAAAAAGCATTTCTAGTGCTTATTGCATCAGCATTAGTTACGATGACAATAGTTGTATTATCACAGTAAGAACTGGATGTAAGTAAATGCAGGAAGAGTTTAATAGACAAAGTAGCTTTGGCTGGATGATCAATGTCGTTGCTAACAAAGCGAGTAAAGACTTTGATGCTGAGTTGAAAAAGCATGGGTTAACCATTGCTTTGTGGCCAACATTGATGTGTCTGTGGGAAGAAGAAGGCATCACCCAACGTGACATCGCCGCTAAATCGAAGGTTGAAAATTCAACAACCACACGAACATTAGACAAGTTGGAAAAACTCGCACTTGTTGAACGCAGAGATGACCCAAATAGCCGTCGATCATTTAGAATATTTTTGACTGAAAAAGGTAAAGCGCTGGAAACAGAGTTGATCCCTATCCCTCTAAGATTAAACAAAGACTTACTTAGCACTCTCGACTCAGATGAGCAGAAGCAAATGATCGCTTTACTACAGAAAATGGTTGCTGATATCTAGCGAAAGGTTTTCGCTATCTAACAAATAAGCTCCCTGCAATTCAGTCAAGATTCAGTAAGTACAAAACCAAATCACCAAAGCCCTCGCTCTAGTCGAGGGCTTTATTTTTTCTCGACCATTTGATGTAGCAACACAGTGACGCAATGATTACCGCCCCACCTATTAATTTTTGCAGTTCTACACTCTCTCCAAGTACACAGACACTTAATAACAACGTCCATACCGGTTCTAAAATCATGATAAGAGCAGCCACTTCCATATTCACTGAATGTTGTCCCACAGTCTGCAGTAAATAGCGGATAGTTGTGGCAACGACAGCAGAGACTACGAACCAAAACACAAGAGTTTGAGTTATTTCAAACTCAGGTTGAACAGTCGAAGACGCAAACACGAGCCCACTGATGCCGACCACAAAAAGTTGAATACAAATTGATGCAATAGGCTTGATATTGGTGATGACTCGTTTGTTCATTACAAAGTGAAGTGATAGCAGCATTGATGCCAGCAGAAAATAGATCTGGCTCGGCTCTAGATGCCAACCATTAGTTAAGGTAAGCAGCAACATACCAATAATCGCGATAGGAAATGACAGCCAAAACGCACGATTAGGTTTAACTCGAAAGATCACCCAAGAAACAAATGGGGCAATAATCATTGCTAAGCTCATAATAAACGCCCCTTCAGATAACGTTTCGGTTACTGAAACTGCATACACCCACACCTGTAATGAGACAGAAAGCAGCAAGCCAACACCGCATAGCGACATGATTTGTTTAATTGTCAGTTGGCGAATATGGCGAAAACAAAAGGGGAAAAGCAATAAACTTGCGATCGTAAATCGGACACCAATAAACACGGGACCTGGCATTTCTAAGACCACCAGCTTAGAAGCAATCCATCCAACCCCAGCTAATAAAGTTGCACATAAGAGATAAAGTTCTCCACGCATTGCTTTTACGTTCATCATTTACATATGGTCCAATAACAAAAAAGCAACCCGACTCTGCGGGTTGCTTTTATAAACATTTCACAGGATCAAGATACTATCTTAATACTCTGCTTTCAGGCAGTATTTTTAGCCTGCATATACTGGGTAGTCAGTCAGACCTTTTTCAGCACCGCCAAACAATGTGTTTGGATCATGTGCTGCTAGTGGGTAACCATTTTGAATACGCGCGGGTAAATCAGGGTTCGCGACAAACGGGCGACCAAAACCAACCATATCAGTCACTCCTTCAGCAACTGCTCTCTCACCGCGTTCGCTGTCATATTTACCTGCGTAAATCAGAACACCATCGTAAGCGTTACGCACCGCTTCTTTAAATGTTTTAGGTGTTTCTGGAGCATCATCCCAATCGACTTCTGCAATATGCAAATAAACGATTTTGTATAAGTTGAGTAGCGTCGCTGCGGCTGTGTAAGTCTCAACAGGTGTCGCATCAACAGTGCCATTTAGTGACGTAAACGGCGCAAGGCGAACACCTACTTTATCAGCACCGATAGCACTAACCATAGCTTCAACAACTTCACCTAAGAAACGTAAGCGATTTTCAACTGAACCGCCGTATTCATCTGTTCTACTGTTTGCTTCAGAATCAATAAACTGGTTAATCAAGTAACCATTCGCCGCATGTAATTCAATGCCATCAAAACCCGCTTCAACCGCATTTAAAGCCGCTTGACGGTATTGTTCGACAACATCTTTGATGTCTGACTTCGTCATTTCACGAGGTTCAACAACATCAACAAATCCAGGAGCATCAGTACCATTATCGATAAATACTTTTACATTTTCAGCTTTCATTGCTGATGATGAAATTGGCTGTTCACCACCGATGTTGTCTGGGTGTGTAACACGACCAACATGCCAAAGCTGCGCGAATATAACGCCATCTTTTTCATGCACAGCATCCGTTACTTTTTTCCAACCCGCGATTTGTTCATCTGAATAAATGCCAGGAGTCCAAGCATAACCCTGTCCCATAGCTGAGATCTGTGTACCTTCCGCAATAATTAAACCTGCAGTTGCACGTTGAGCATAATATTCAGCCATCATTTCATTTGCTGCGTTGCCAGGCTGAGTAGCACGAGAACGAGTCATGGGTGGCATTACAATACGATTCTTTAGAGTGATATTACCAAGTTGAATCGGTTGGAATAGTGCGTTTGTCATCATGTTATCCTCTAATTAACCTAATTGAATCAGTTCGATTTGGTAGCCATCTGGGTCAGTAATAAAAGCAATATGAGTGGTTCCACCTTTTACAGGTCCCGCTTCACGAGTCACACTCCCACCCAATGATTTAATCTTGTCACACGCTTCATAAATATCTTCTACACCTAGTGCCAAATGACCAAATTGGTTGCCCATGTTGTACTCATTGGTATCCCAGTTAAATGTCAGCTCGATAGTTGTTCCACCGTGCTCGTAACCCACAAAAACCAGTGTATAACGATATTCAGTGTTCTCGTGACGCTCAAGCTCCTTCATACCCAGAACCTTCGTATAAAACTCAATAGATTTATTTAAGTTCGTCACTCGAAGCATTGTGTGCAAGAATTTCATTTATTCACCTTTGTATACTTCAAACTAATGAAGCGATTTGTCTGTTCTGAAGTCTTAATCTTCTCTGTTGTTGGGTATATTAGGGGAAAGGTACAATTTATTGAAATTATCAAAAATTTTCATAGTGATAATTTTTTGTTATCAATATAATTGTTGGGAAGGGAGAGGCGGGTAATATGAAAGCTTAAGTAGAAAAAGGAGACCGAAGCCTCCTAATTAATTTATATCATTGAATATTAATGAAAATTTATACTTTTGCTATTTTTTAAAAGCAGGACACTTATGATGTAACAGCTGTGACATTTCATCGGAAGTGTTGATAATTTCTTGTCTGAACCACTTATGAGCAGGATCGTTATTTTGTTTTTTCAGCCAAATCAGATAATGAGAGATAGGCAAATACTCAAAAGGAGGCTGGAATAACTGTAAATCTAAACGCTCTTGAAATTGAATTGCCATTGAAAGTGGCACAACCGTGATGTAGTCCGACTGACTGCACAGTAATAAGTTACTAAATAGCGAACTGCCGTGAAAAACAATCTTACGCTGTGATAAATCCAGTGAAGTATAGTGACTTAAGCTTCTAACCTGACGCCGAGTTCGATCCAAAACAGCATGTTTTTCTGTCATGTATTGCGCTTCAGTTATCTCACCCTTAATTCTTGGGTGTCCAGTGCGACAAGCAATCACAAACTCACCATCATAAAGCTTCTCACTGACGGTACTTGGATGCTCAGGCAATACAATATCAATCATTGCATCAAACTTTTGCGTTAAAAGATCTTCATGAACTTGATCATCAGTGTCAGGTTGATCATAAACTTCCAACGAGATCCCTTGGTTAGGCAACTGAGCAAAGCGGTTAAGCAATAACCACTGCAAATGTTCAGGGGCTGAGACGACAAATTTACGCTCAGATGTCACCTCATCAAATGATGCCATTCCCTGAAATACGCCATTAAGCTCTTGTATTGGTGCTTTCACCTGCTCATACAAACTCTGTGAAAAAGCGGTTGGTACCACTCCTCGCCCGCTGCGTACAAACAATTCCTGACCAACATCATTCTTTAATCGTCCCAAAGCGGTACTGATTGTCGACTGGTTGGTATTCAAGTGCTCGGCCGCCTTACTTAAACTCCCCTGCTCCATCACAGCAGAAAATACAGCCAATAAGTTAAAGTTCGGAATGTCGTTACTCATTCATTTTTCCTATCAATCGTTAAAACGATAATTAACTTATCTTTTACTTGTTTTTCGTAATAGGTTCAATGTTTACCATTTACTTGCTTTCTATATGTGAACTGAAACTTAACTCTTCAAACTCAATTGCTATGAGTAGTACCACTAGACCTAATAATAAGAGCGATAGATTTCAGTGTTTACTACTGACGTATTGCGGTCTAACTATATAATCACTTAATTTCATAGATTTTCTAAACAACACATTTATATAACCGACTTTTGACATCCACCTAGATTGAATCATCGTGAAAGCGATAATTAAATAATTATTTTGCTTATGTTTCTCACTTTAAAGTCCATCTAGTATCCGCCTGTTTATGGTAGTCATCACAATAGGTTGGTTAAATGAAAAAACACTTTTTAGCTTTGGCAATTACTACGGTAGTAAGCCAAGCATATGCTGCGGGTCCACTTCTTCCTGAATTAGGCTCTTTAAATGTCAGTACAGCAGGAGCAGGAAGCGCAGCATTAGCAGAAAGTGCTTTAACAGCGTGGACAAACCCAGCAGGTATGTCGCAGTTAGAAGAAATGAATGTAACGATGAATGCTGCGCTACTTGATACCACATTTGATTATACAGACGCGGGCTCAACGGGTGCGTTCGCTAATGGTCAAAATGCAGATGGTGGGACGCTAACCCCTGCGGCCAGTTTCTATTTCGCAACCCCGATTAATGACAAGTTTCACGGCGGAATTGCGCTTGCATCCCAAGGAGGATCAGGGGTTGATTATGGGAAAAACTTTCACGGGCAAAGCTTATTAGAAAATGCCGAGTTTGTTACCGTACAAATTACACCAGCCATATCTTATAAAGTAAATGAAGAATTAGCGGTTGGTATGTCAGCTAACTTTGAATACTTTACGGCAAATGGCGAGCTTGATGTACTCCCCGGCTCACTGCCTACTATTGGAACGGGTGTGCTTGAAGCAGAAGCGAACGATTTTAACGTTGGCTATTCATTAAGTGCGTTTTATAAACCAAACAATAACCATAGATTTGGCTTAATTTACCGTTCTGAAATCGCACATTATGGTGAAGGAGACGTGAAGACCAGCCATACCGGGTTTTTAGACACAGCTCCTTCTGCAGATGTTGGTTTGGACTTCATTATGCCAGCACACCTACAAGCAAGTGGTGTACACACAGTTATTCCAAAATGGGATTTACTGTGGAGTGTCACTTGGTACGATTTATCAACCTGGACTGACTTAACGCTGGATATCAATGATAGCCCTATCCCTGTTGTGACTCGAAACTTTGATGATGTTTGGAACTTCGCAATAGGCACTCACTACCAATTAAGCCGAAAAGTACGTTTAGAAACAGGAATAAGTTACGAAACATCTCCTCAAGACAATCCAAATAATATTTACATGGATGTGCCTTTAGGTGAAATTTGGCGATTTGGTCTAGGTGCAACGTATAAAATCAACCGTAATTGGGAGATGCGCGGCTATTACGACTACATCGACTTAAGCGAACCTGAGATCGATTATACGCTCGATGTACTTCCTAATCTTGGTAACATGAAAGGCTCCTATGAAAGCCATGCTCATTATGTAGGTCTCCAAGTTAACTATCGCTTCAAGTAACGATTAACTCAGGTATAAATCTACTCAGTACTTATCGGAATATTAAGCTTAGCGTTGGCTAAGCTTTTTCTATTTATGTCGCGTATATACACTCTAAAAGAGTCTCACCCTTCTCTTTAGAGCTTTATCCGTAAATCATGACTACACCGTTTCGATTTGTATTGAATTTTAGCCTAATGAACGGGATAAACAAGAGCTTATTGTCTCACTTTTCGTGACACTGTTTCGCGCATCACTTTCTGCCATGTAGTAAAGCTCGTTTTATATTTATATCGTACGCACCAAACATTACACCTTTTCCCACCATACAGCTTTCCAGATAAATCCATTCATCTTCAAGCATCATAAGCTCTAGCCCTTACTATACATAGCATGGTGAACTTTTCGTTCACTTTATCTGCACGTCATTCCTCTAAAAATCGACACATATCTTTTCTCAAAAGCCGGCCGGTTATTTGTTATTAATCTGTATATCTAAGGAATAAATAACTATAACTATCGGATTCACGATAATTACAAAACGAAATATCACGTAGATTCATATTATTCGCTTCCTCTATATTCCTCCCAACGAATAAACGCTTCATGGCTAATGGCTAATGGCTAATGGCTATGAAGATGAAATAAATTTCCTAAAAATTATGGCTAAGGATATAGATATGCTTAAAAAGAATCTCCTTTCTGTTGCAATCACCGCAGCAGCACTACTTTCGACAACAGCAAGTGCACAAGAAAAATTATCAGTGCAAGAAGCTGCAAAAAAATCAGCTAACCCTGTATCTGATGTTTGGATGTTGATCACCCAAAATGATTACACAGTCCTAGAAAAAGACGATGGTCACCATGAAATGCAAAACCGTTTCAGCTTTCAACCAGTAATGCCAGTCCCTATTATGGATGGCGAATGGAACCTAGTTAACCGTCTGGTAGCGAACCATTATAGCGCTCCAGGAGATCGTGAAGACGGTGACTTCTTTGAAGGTCGTACAAATGGTATGGGCGACACTGTTTTTCTATCAATGGCTGCACCTAACCGTGACGACGGTTGGATTTGGGGTGTTGGTCCAACAATGATTATGCCCACCGGTACTGACGGTTTAACACAAGATAAATGGCAAGTAGGTCCTGCTGCAATGGTGGCTCGTCTTGGTAAAGAGACAGGTAACCCAACAAGCATTGAAAGCTGGAACGTAGGTTTCTTAGCTCAGCAATGGTGGGATGTTGGCGGAAGTGATAGCGTCACCGACTCAACAAGCCAAGCTGATATCCAGTATTTTTTAAACTATCGTTTAAGCAACACAGCCCTAATAGGTATGACACCGAATATACAAGTTGATTGGACAAAAGATGGCTCAGACCAATTCACGGTACCAGTAGGCTTGGGCTATATCGATATGTTTAAAATTGGACCTATGCCCGTACGCTGGGGGGTTGAACTTCAGTATTATGTAATGAAGCCTGATGCCAATGTTGGTGCAACTAACCCATCAGAATATGTTCCGTATGCTCCAGATTGGAATCTGAAATTCTTCATTGCTCCGGTTACACTGAATCCATTCAAATAAACTGTCTAAATCCCCCCTGACTGGTCTAACTTCTCAAATATTTTAGACCGGTCTTCCTAATTCTTTTTTACCCACTTCTATGATCCAGACCAAGTTAATGAACAAAGTTTTCAAGATGTATATGAGCCTTTTCAAATAATCGGAGTACCGATTTAGTATTAAACAAACACATCGTAAATTCGATACATTAAAATCGTATTACACGGTAGATACCACTCAATTCTCTTCCTATTATCCTGCTAGTAAATCAATGTTCACTCGAACTAACAGAATGACGAATGTTTTTATCGCGCTCAGTGTAAAGCATCATGGAAGAGCCCCTTATTTAAGGTGAGTTACACCGGATAATGACCAATACTCGTATTTTTTGGAACGAGACAATGAAGTTGATTCACTAAGGGGCCAATTTGTGCCTAATACAGAGAATCCGTTGTCTGGATATAGCGCCATTATTTTTAGAGTTCATCGACACCTTTTGTCTATGCGTAATATGACTAAAACGCGGTAGGCATTAACTTCTCAGGTGATGCTAAAAAATATTCTAGGCTACAAGTTCTCTCTTCTTATTTTACGTAGGTAGAGATATGAAATTTCTTAAAATTGTTTTCCAAAAGATTTGGGCTGTCGCCTTAGTCTTTATTAAGTTCATCCTTTTTATGGTGCTGATGTTTGCTGGCGCTTGGGTGCTAGCACCAATGGGTAAAATACATTCAAAAGACATCGACCTTAGCCAATTCAATAACCACCCAAATGAAATGATGATGACGTTTTTTCAAACGGAGTATTTCTCGGGTTATCTGTTTTCGGTAACCATGGCTGTGGTACTTGCTGTTATATACGGCATGTGGCAAGTCCATGAACTCGGTGTGCATAAAGCGAAAGAGCATAAAAGTGCACATGTTCAAATTGTATTCGCCCTTTCTCTTTGCGGTCTATTCATCAGCAAAACCTTTTGGGTTATCGCTTTGGTTATTGCCCTAGCAAATTGGAAACATGTCGGTCAATCCATCAGTGACGTTATTCGCCGAGGTGTTCAACCTAAAGACCCAGCTGCCAGCGATAAAACCCCAAATAATCAAGATTCAAACGACCAAAATCTTATCAACCAAGCGAATCCTAAACAGACAGCAACCGGAAACGAGGCAGCATAATGAAAGAAATGATGATCCCATATATCCTGATTGTATGGTCCCTGTTTGCAACTGGCGCATTAAAAAAGAGCTTTAAAAACTACACATGGGCAGCCATTGGAGGCGCGGTTATTTTAGGTCTTTTAGCTATCGTATCTCGCCTTTGGGCACCTGTTGATATGACTAACTCAACAACGGTAAAAGCACCACACGCTGTAATGTCTCCTGTTTTCGGTCAACAGATCGACCAAGTGTTCGTTGATCACAACCAAATCGTTAAGAAAGGCGATGTGATCTATACATTAGTCGACATTAATTCGGCTGCAGATAAAGCAAAAATTGAATCTTCGATTGTACAAAAAGAAGAAGAGATTAAGCAGATGACTCGCGATTTGGATCGCGCTGAAACATCGCCTCAAATTTTTAATACTCGTGACGTAGAAAAATTAAACTCAGATCTTCGTGTTATGAATGCTGCATTAGCGTCACTCAGAGCCGATTTACAGAAGGTTAACTGGGCACAAGAAAAGAAAACCATTACCGCCGAGTTTGATGGTCAAGTGTCAATAGTGAACATTGCTGAAGGTTCAGTTATGGGTAACATGCACCTATACAACACCAGTAAGAAATTCCTTGAAATGCGTATTTCAGACCAAACTTACGGTTACGTAAAAGTGGGCGATTTTGCCGAGTTCTTTGTTGACGCTTACCCAGGTCACGTGTTCCGCGCCAAAGTTCACAGCTTTACAGCTGGTACTGGTGAATCGAGTATTTCACCTTTTCAAGGACCACAAAGTGTCGGTCAACACGTTGTTCGAAACGGTAATGGCTTAGGGCGAACTATCGTACTAGAAATATTTGAACCTGAAGGCTACACCATTCCAATAGGTGCAGCAGGTGCAGCTTGGATTTCCGCAGAGAAACCGCATCCATTTTGGGGCTTCATTGATGTGATTGGCGCAGCAACAGTCCGCCTTCAATCCTACAAATCTTATCTGGGTGCTTGGTAATATGATCGTTCGCATAGCTTATAGCTTATAGCTTATAGCTTATAGCTTCATAGAAAGACTCTATGCTCCATTACTGAATCAAAAACACCTCATTCTTGAGGTGTTTTTTTGTATTCATCAATGCCAAAAATCATTGTTTGACCTTGATCAATAAAATCGAATAAGCGATTGAATGAAAATTAAATCATCGTAATAACGATATTTCGAAATCGATTTTCCTCGTAGATACCATTCACTTACCTCTTTATGATTACCCCATCAAATCCTATTCCTGTTTTAAAAATAAAGGTCACATTATGACTAATACGTTTAAGAAAATGGCTTTACCCGTTGCGATTGCAAGTGTTCTTTTCACTTCTGGCTTTGCCTCTGCAACTCCAGTTGTTGAAGCAACATCGAAAGTAGGTCAAGAACTTCAAACTGCAAATGCAGCTCAATACCAAAACATCGATCTTGATTCACGTTACAAGAGTGAGGTTCTATTTGAACATAAATCTAACTTATTCTGGGGTAAAGGCGAACGTATTCAGGTTGTTTCTAAAACAGGTGATTCTCTAGCTTACACCGCTGAGTCTGACCATGTTCACCCAATTTTAACCAAGCATGGTCGTAAAATGGATCAAGCTATCATCAAGGTAGATGACAATGTTTACCTTGGTTACGGTTTCGGTCTTGATACACCAGTAATGATTGAAGGTGACGATGGCATTATCATCGTTGATCCAGGTGAATCAGTAGAAATGGCTCAATCGGTTAAAGCGCAATTCCGTCAAATCACAGATAAGCCAGTTAAAGCTATCATCTATTCTCACAACCATATTGACCACATCTCTGGTGTTCGTGCATGGGTGACAGACGAAGAAGTGGCATCAGGCGACGTTAAAATCATCGCTGAAGAAGGCCTAACAGCAGCCGTTGCTAACTGGTCTTCAAACTTGGGAACATTATTCGGTCACCGTACTTCTTATACTGGCGCTAAGCACGTAGAAGAAGGTGAGCACGGTACTGTAAACGATGGTCTAGGTCCTCGTTTCATGCAGGGTGCTATCTCGTTCATCGAACCAAACGTGCTTGTACCAAGCCAAGGGCACTTAGAGATTGAAATTTCTGGCGTGAAAATGCACATTGAAAACGTGCCTTCTGAAACTAAAGATGAGCTAGTTGTTTATCTTCCAGAGCAAAAAATTCTACACGCTGCAGAAGTACTTCAAGGTGAAAACTTCCCGAACCTTCACACAATTCGTGGCACGAAATTCCGTGACCCTTCAATGTGGTTCAAAGGTATCGACGTAATGCGTAAGTTTGACACTGAGATTATGATTAACTCTCACGGTCGCCCTGTTGAAGGTAAAGCAGCAGTATCTGACGTACTAACGGCTTACCGTGATGCGATTCAATACACGCATGACCAAACAATTCGTTACATGAACAAAGGCATGACGCCAGATGAATTAGTTGAAGTGGTAAAACTTCCTAATCACCTTGCAGAGCACCCTTGGTTAGGTGAACACTACGGTACTGTTGCACACGCAGTGCGCCAGATTTACGTAGGTTACAACGGTTTCTTCGAAGCGGATCCATGGCAACTAGAGCCAATGGCATACGAGCAACGCGCTAAAGCATTCGTAGAGATCATGGGCGGCCGTGAGAACATCATCGAAACAGCTAAAGCAGCAATCAAAGCAGAAAACTACACATTTGCGGCAGAAATTCTTTCTTACCCAATTACGGTTAACAAGCAAGATATGGAAGCTCGTGAGATGAAAGCACAAGCTTACAAAGCATGGGCTGCAGATCAAGTGAACATCAACTGGCGTAACTGGGCACTTAACGCTGCTGCTGAACTAGAGAACAAACGTGATTTCTCTAACATGATCAGCTTTGCTTCTGTTGACGTTCTTACTGCACTACCAAGCAAGCAGATCTTCGACATGATGACTTCAACGCTTATCGCAGAAAACTCGTTAGACGTAAACATGATGCTAACGTACAACTTCTCTGATACTAACGAAGCTTTTACTATCGAAATCCGTAACGGTATTGCACAGCTACACGAAGAAGCAGTGAAAGGTGCTGATGTACAAATCGACACCACGCGTACAGTATTGAACCAAATATTGATTGCGGGTCCAAACGCTCAACAAGTGATTGGTAAAAACCTACAGTCTGGCGCATTCAAATTCTCGAATGGCGACATCAAAGGCTTCGGTCAATTCATGAGCTACTTCGATAAGCCAATGACTCCTGAAGAAATCATGCTTATCGTTCGCTAATTGAATGTTCGCTAAATAAACAGCTGATAGCTTGTTTGATTTCAAGGATAGATAACGATATACAAAAGGGACCTTCATGGTCCCTTTATCTTTTGGTTTGATTTACTGGTAAAGTGCGCCATCCGGCAGGCTGGTGGATGATTTAGCGGCTTCTTTAAGCTGCATCAATATCAAAACACCTATGCCATTGCATCTATGTTAGTGCTGCTATATTAATGCAGCTAAACGGCATTTTTACCGCTTAAAGTTAGAGGTCTCCATGTTAAAACGAATTACTCTACTTCTTTCATTAAGTTCTTCGCTTGTTTTTGCGTGTGGTTTACACCAAGAAACAGGCTTTAGCTTAGTTACAGAACCAGGTTCACTTGAAGTCTTTGGCAATATCATTAATGCCCGCCAAGACGATGAATTCAATAATCTCAATAAACCAGACCACTTCCGATTATTTGCTATAAAAGCAGCGCTTGCCAAAGAGCACTCACTAAGCACTGACTTCAACTTATTCGAAGCCATTAAAGGTCATTACAGTGAAATTAATGTAGCAAATGAGGTGAGCGTTTCGGGGCGAGAAACCCTCCCAACAAAAGAAGATCTATTACTAATTACTGAACTCGATGTATTTGATGCGCTCGCAACTGGCACCATTTCTTGGGATCAAGCCAGCCTTCAGGGATTAGTAGTCATCAATGGACCCGATGATAAACGTGAACAGTTAAACGCTTGGTTCAGCGACATCTTTTGATGCCGCTGCCTTTAAGTGGGATTCGAATAAATGAGTTACTGAAAACTATCGCATGCTAAAGTTTTCATTGTGCCACTGATTGGTTTTCATACCCTTCTCAACTAGCTGAGATTTCAATGACATCAGCATTGGTGTTGGTCCGCATGCAAACCATTGATACTGTTTAATATCCAACTCTAGCTTGCTACACATGGTCTCTGCAGTTAGTCGCTCACTTCCAGAATGTTGCTTATGCAGTACAATTCGCTTAGAGCCAATCAAGTGCCCCACTTTTTCTAACATTAACGAATAGAGCGACCCTCTTCCTACATAAAACAAATGCACGGGTTGATCGCTTTCTTTCCAACTGCGAATCCACGCTAGGAATGGAGTAATACCTATACCACCAGCAATCCAAACTTGAGGTTTATTGGCTTTCTTTTTCGCATGTAAGCGTCCATAGCCGCCATCAACCGTGACAGGTAAACCAACTTTAAGCCTACTTTGTAATTCTTTGGTGTGGCGACCAAGCCCTCTAATAACGAAGCTAAGTTGTTGACCAGTGCCTTTGTTTTTAACACTTGCTGCATTGGTAGCTGCAATAACTTCAGGTGCCGATGTAATGGTGAATGGGTGAAAATGTTCTACACGGTCAAAGCCAAAATCAAGATAAGCAAACTGACCTGCATGATATTGAATGCTTTCACCTTCCGCTTTCATGACCACTTCAACTGCATCATCCATAGGGTTCACTTCAGCCACCTGATAAGCTCGATACTGCTTAGGCTTCATGAATGTTTTGTAAATCCAACTGACCGAGCCAATGAGGGAAACCATAACCAAAGCTGCCCCGGTTACACTGAATAATTCAAACGGTACATCAGAAAAAAACGTGTGGTAGACAGAAATTAGGAAAATAGGTCCCATAAGCTTGTGAGTATAAAACCAGATACGATATGGGATTTGTCTAACCATACTCACTCCACCTAGAAGCAACAAACCATACATAGCCCATTGCCCAACTTCTTCCCCCATTTCAGCAAACTGAGGATCAAGTGCATTACCAGCAGGTCCTGGCACTAGCATCCAGTGAAAACTTGCACCAATTAAACCGAAAATACCCAGCCATTTGTGCCAAATGTACGCTTTATCCATTCCTCCGACCAAAGGCTCAATCCACTTAGGGCGGCAGCTGATCACCATAGCTAAAGCCATGCTAATCATTGAGATCGTTGCAAAGAATGCAGGAATTTTTCGTGCCAGTTCCAAATCAACAGGAAGCAAAAACCAAACGCCTACCAACAGTAAGAAGCTAATGATAATTAAGGTGAAATTTTTGAATGTCATAATAAACCGGAACAGGTAATAAGATATTTTTAGAATGCCATGCCGAATGTGAATAAAACATGAACCTATTGTTCAGCTTATTGATGTGTATAGAGAAACGACTCAATACAAAAAGGCCAGTCACCTATGCTTGAAAGGTTGACTGGCACATAAATATAGAATCATTAGTTTTACAAAAAATAAGAATAAATGATTAAAAGAACAAGGTGGTCCCTAGCCTCATAAACATCGATTCGAACTAGAGATTGTGGTTCATAAAGCCTTGCTTCTCAATGTAATGAAGAACGCTTTGTGAAAACTCAACGTGTGACTCTCGCGTATATTTTAGAGTTGTATATAGCTGAGCTAAGTTCTTCACATCTGATGCTTCAATCTTAGCTTTAAGTTCAGGGAACGACATATAACGGTTCCAACCGTCCGTTTCTCGCTGCTTATAAATGGCTTTAATCTGTTCATCCGTCTGATCTTGATAAGTCTCGTAATGGACAAGCCCTTCTAATGGTAAACGATCTCGCACTTCAGGGTTTTCATCTGCATAACCGAGCGAATAACCTACCACGGGGACTACACCTTCCGGTAAATTGAGTATCTCACCGATCTGATCGCAGTTAGCTAATGTAGAACCCATATAACATAACCCTAAACCTTTCGCTTCAGCCGCAGTCGCAACGTTTTGCGAGACTAAAGTGGCATCAATAGTCGCAATCATAAAACTCATAAAGTTATCGAAATTAGGCTTCGCTTCATTGAGTTCTAACCACTTTTTCATTCGACTAAAATCTGCACAAAAAGTGACTAATACTGGTGCATCAACCACCATATTTTGCTCCATGTGTGGCTGATAAAGTTTTTCACGAATAGCAGGATCTTTCGTGACTATAATCGAATAGGACTGCATGTTACCCGATGAAGAAGCTCGAATACCGGCTTGCAGCACTTCATCTAACACCTCTTGCGGTATTTCTTGAGATTTATACTGACGAATTGAACGATGAGAATGCAAGTGAGACAAAATATCCACTGAAATTTCCTTATTGATTTAGTTATCCTTATGAAGCCTCATAGTAACTAACTCATTATCGAATCATATGTTCTAAAAATAAAAATGAGACATTCGGTCAGATAAGTTTCTCCCTGTATTTAATATAGAATGCAGACTGACTTTCTATTTCCCAACCCCGTAGCCACAAACACAGACATAGACATAAAAAAGCACAGCCTTAGCTGCGCTTCTTATTAAACTATTCATTACACTCTTATATTTAATCTGAGACTAATCTCTGAGAATGCAGCCCTTTTCTACGTGTCATCAAGTGGAACACGACAGGCACAAAGTAGAATGAAATCAGCGTGGTTAATACGGTACCGCCGACGATGGCAACTGCAAATGGCGGCCAAAAACCACCGCCTGCAATAATCAAAGGCATAAAACCGCCAACCGTTGTGATGGTTGTGGAGCTAATATGACGAGTACACGACATCACTGCTTCTACCACAGCATCTACATTGCCAGATGAAGCCCTCTCATCCAGTTTAAGCTCAGTCAAAATAACAATTGCAGCATTAATAGCTAAGCCTGCAATGCCCAACATAGCGATGATTACAGTGAAGCCAAATGGGTAACCAAATATCCACACGGACAATAACCCAAGACCGCCCGCAAGCGCTGCCACCATGAATATGATGCTACTCATTCTGAATGAGTTAAACGACATCACCACTACTAGAACCATCAAAACCACAACGACCGCTACATTAGAAATGAGACTATTTACTGAGTTATCTCGTTCCGCCGATTCGCCACCAAACCCAATAGTGTAGCCTGACGGGATCTCATAACTTTCTAAACGCTTTTGGAACTCATTGAGTACAGTCTGTGGTAGTACACCAGCTTTGATGTAACCCTCAATAGTATTCACACGCTGCCCATTACGTCTCGTGATAGAACCGCGGCTAGTCGTAAGCTCTAACTCTGCTAACGTTGAAACATTGATACCCGTTGAGTACACCTCTGAGCTTATCGGTAAACGGATATTACTTAGGTGCGATAAATTCTCGCGGGCATCATCCGCCACACGCACTCGAATGGGTACTGACTCACTACCTTCAATCACTGAGCCGCTTTCACGGCCCGTTAATGTGGTTTGTAGCATGCCTGCAAATTGATTAAGAGAAATACCATTTAGCTTGGCTGTATCCTCATCGACCTTAAGCCATACTTTAGGTGTACCCGGCTGTAAGGTTTCTCGTGTATGCGTAACATTGGGAATATTGGCAAGAATTAAGCGTACGTCTTCACCAATCGCTTTCAAGGTATCTAAGTTTTCTCCATAAACACGTAATTCTACAGGCGCAGTAAATGGCGGTCCTTGATTAAGCTTTCTTACCAAAATCTGCGCTTCTGGAACCTCTTTATCCAACACCTCTTGTAACATTGGAATCAAAGCATTGGCTTGTGCGAAGTTCTCCGTTTTCACCATAGCTTGTGAAAAATAAGGCGCGTTGTTTTGTCTTGCTTGCAGGTTGTAATAGAAAGACGGGAAGTTAGCTCCTACCAGCCAATCAATACGCTCCACTTCTTGGTAACGGTGAATAATGTCATCGACTTTTTCTGAAGTGGCTTTGGTCGCATAGATACTTGCTTGAGGCGGCATGTAAACCTGAATCTCAAACATATCTCTGTCCGAAGGTGGGAAGAACTGCTCTGTTAATTGAGACATGCTCCAGTAACCGGTAAAAGGCACTAACAGCACAAGGGCAATCGTGATTATCGGGTGAGTGACACCAAAGCGAACTGACGACGAAAACCAGCGAGTCAATGCAGGAATTCTCAGCCCAGTAATATACCAGTGGTGCTGACCTTTTTTATCAACATCACTGAGCTTTTTAGGCAGAAGCTTAGTCGCTAGACCTGCGATCAGCGTATGCGAAATTAGGTAAGAACCTAACAGAGAGAAAGAAACAGTAATCGCAATGCCGCCCACAAATTCACCTGAAGCTCCTGGCATTAAGATGATTGGTGCAAAAGCAAGAACGGTCGTAAGTGTTGAACCTAGTAGCGGCACCCACAAATGCTTAAGTGCATTCATGGTTGCTTCGGCTCGCTGCTGACCTTTCAAACGGTAAGCTTGAATGGTATCCACCATTACCACCGCATTGTCCACCATTATCCCGAGTGCAACGATTAAACCAGTCACCGACATTTGGTTGATTGGTACTCCGGTCATCTTCATGATGGAAAGTGTGAGTAATGAGGTTAACGGAAGAGAAATGGCGACTAAAATTGCAGCTCGAACACCTAGAGTCACGAACAGTACAATTAAGATCAGCACAAAACCAATCATTAAACTTTTGCCTAAATCATCTAAGCGAGTCTCGGTGTAACCCTGCTGATTAAACAACACTGTTACTTGAACATTACTTGGCAGTTCTTGCTCAAACTTGTCGATAACGGTATTGGCTCTAGCTGTCCAATTATCCACTCGCAAGTCAGGATGCATTCGCGCAGCAACAATCACTCCGGGCTCACCATCAATAATGGCGATTTGATTTTGTGGCGTTTTCTCACCTCGGCGTACAGAAGCAATATCTTCCATTCGGATAATGTGTCCATTGCTGTCGGTAGCAATAGGCACTTGTTTAATTCGTTCAATCGAGTCGAGTTCTGATTCAATTTCTAACCCAAAACGAGAATATGCACTGACTAATTCCCCAGCAGAATTTTTCGCATCAGCGCCTTCCAATGATTCCGCAATATTAGCGCTTGAACGCCCTAATGCCGCAGCATCAGCAGTTCGCAAACTTATCTGAATTTCTTCTTGTGGCATCCCGTATTCATCAACGAATTCGGTGCCTGATAAGGTTCTTAATCGCTTAGCCAATTCTTTTGCATAACGACCAAGCGTTAGCCTATCTGGCTCTCCAGAACCTGACCAAGTAAGCGCAGTAATTGTGGTGAAGGCGTAAGTATGGTCACTGTCGAGATCTGGGGAATGAGTACCAGACGGCAAGAGCGCCTCAACATCAGATAATTTATCACGAGCCTGCGACCAAACAGGTTCTGGTTCGGTAATATCATCATTCAATTCCAGTGTCACAATCGACACTCCCGGTCTTGAAGTTGAGGTGACTAATTTAACTTCACTCAGTTCACGCAATTTGTTTTCGATGACTTCAGTCACCAGCGTTTCAACCCGCTCTGCACTAGCACCAGGAAAACTGGTGGTAATGTTTGCATAGCGGTTTTCTATGACTGGGTCTTCAGCACGCGGTAAGGTCATGAAAGCTGAAATACCGCTTACAAGAAGTAAAGCAGTCATTAATATCAGTAGCCGAGTATTGGAAATAGTCTCTATGATTTTCATGGTATTCCCTACTTAGCCACTTCAGCAGGCTTTACTGTTTGCCCTGGAACTAAACGATGCAAACCACTGGCAATCACCTGCTCGCCATCAGCTAAGGCACCAATCACATAAGCTTGTTGATTATTTGCAAATAGAACCTGAACGCTTCTGCGTTCAACTTTGTTACCTTCACCAATAACGAAAATATTCCACACGCCACGTAAACCATCGATTAATCCGGTTAATGGGATCCAATAACCTTGTTCATCTATCGTTTCATCAAATTGAAGGTAAGTAAGCTGCCCTTCTAAAACCGGTGATTTTTCTGGGAAGAGATAGCGTAATGCTACGCTGCGAGACTGGGTATCAACCATGGCACCAGGGTTAAGTAAACTCACAGAATAATTTGAGTTAGCCACTCTTATCACCGGAGCTTCAAGTGAAGTGACCTTTTGCATTTGATGAGCAGGAATGCCAATGAAGGCTTCTTTCCCTTCCGTTGCAAGTAGAGTCAATGTCGGGTTTCCCACATTCACCACATCACCTAATGAAACAAAACGCGTGGCTATCGTGCCCGAATACGGAGCAAGAACAGTCGATTTAATCAGTTTTAAATCATTTGCTTGTACTGAAGCATCAATGCGCAGAAGGTTAGCTTGCAGCACACGCTGCTCACTAGTCAGTGTGTCGATTTCAGCTTCAGCACTGAAACCTTTCGCTTTGAGCGAACGCTGACGCTTTAGGTTAGCCGCCACTAAACTTAACTGAGCTTTTACTTCTTCAGATTGGGCTTTTAACTGGCTGGACTCTGTTTTAAGAAGCTGAGTATCTAAACGAATAAGTGGCTGCCCTTCTGTGACGGTATCACCCACATCAACAAATATCTCTTGTACTTTCCCTGCTAATTCAAAGCCCAAATTGGCTTGCTGCCCAGCTTTTACAACTCCAACATATTCACGCTGAACTGCATAAGAAGGTGATAGCTCCAAAGCGATCGTTTCAACAGTTAATACCGTTCCTGTAGTTGAAACATCTGAGTCAACTGGAGACTCATTTTGCGTTGCTTCTCCACATCCAATAAGAAAAGTCGATAGCGCTAACGCCATCGCACTTCTCTTCATCAATTTATACATATTACTGTTCCTATGCAGTTTTCAATCGTATCCTTTTTAGACTAACCAAATCAAACTAGACTGTCTAGTTTGATTGTGTTAAAAATAAGTTTCATCGTTAATGATTGATAAAAACATCACAAAAAGCATAATGCTATCCATCGGCTAACTTACATTTGGTTCAATGCGATTTGTCGGATCAACTTGAGCCTTGTCAGCACCTGGAAAGAAAAACAGTTACAATGAAAGTAGCAATGCAACATAAGTAGCGATGCCACGAAAAGTAACGAGAAACAAAACGTAACGAGAAGCAAACGTGACAAAAATCATCAAGAGTGAACAAAAAAAATCGCAGATCTTAGCCGCAGCCAGTGAGCTATTTTCTCAATACGGCTACAAGATCAATATGGATCAAATAGCGAAAGCTGCAAATGTTTCTAAGCAAACGGTCTATTCTCATTTCAAAAACAAAGATGAGTTATTTGAAACCTGCATGCAGACCAGATGTATTGAGAGAGAGTTAAGCCCAAGCGCATTTGATATGGATGCTCCTGTCGCCGAAGAATTGGTCAAATTTGGAATGAAGTTTCAAAACTTATTGCTTGATGAACAAGCAAGGCAAACTTTTCAAAATGCAGTCAGCCAAGCCAACACTCATCCTGAAATAGCCGCGGTTTACTTGCAGTCTGGTCCCCAGAAAACGACTAACTTATTGGCTGAGTATCTAAAAGACAAAGTCAATTCAGGTGACTTTAACTTGTCAGTTTCAAGTTCACCAAGAATTGCAGCCATGCAGTTGTTGCTCATGTTCCACGGAAAATCCGCTTACTGGGGATTCTTCGGACAAGACAGCCAAGAAAGTGATGAAGATAGACTAAATTACATCCAAGAATGCGTGGCTCTGTTTATTAACGGTAACCGCTCTTAATAAACGACTGATCTACATGAAAAATTGTGTTGTTCTCTCCATCTAACCGTTTACATGTACTGCTGAATATCAGCTTCGCTATTGAGTTAAAAGGTAAAGTCTCATGTTGCCGCTGAACTCAGTAATAAAGAGTAAAACTCTTTTGCCGCAGAGCCTGTCTTCACCCCTTTAGGCAGTGTCAAATGTAGCGGAACTTGGTAGCTTCGAGAGTGCTCGATGTTCAGTATAGTAAGTGTTTCTTGCCCTCGGCTTTCGACTATATGCTTAGGTAAACGACAATATCCAACACCTTGTTCTACAGCTCGAAATGCGTGGTCGAAGTTATCAACCGTGACGCGCTGGCTCGACTTTAGCCAACCCACATCTTTTTTATCACTCAGCTTTTCAACTGATCCTAAGTCTCTAACCACTATTTGAGGCAACGTTGAAAGCTGATTCAAAGACACAATATCAACACTCGCTAAGGGGTGTGATTTAGCAACGACTGGAATTAATGAAGTCACCCCAAAAGCTTCAGCAGGAAAATTAGTCACGGGTAAGTTAATAATAGCGACATCAGCCAGCTCCCGAGTCACCATCTCTGTCGTTTTAGAAAGCGATGTCTCGATAAGCTGAATAGATGTTGTACTGTTACTTTCAAGGAATTGAGCCATTATTTGATATACCCATGTAGGGTTACAAAGGTGATCGACCGCTACAGTAATTTCAGATTCGATGCCTTTCGATAACTGCTCACTAATCAGCTCTAACTCACGTGCCTGTTCCAGCATGCTACTAGCTCTTCTTAACAATGCTTTACCATCTTCAGATAACACGGCTCTGCGCCCTTCGACACGAACTAACGTCACACCAAGTTGCTCCTCCAATTTACGCACCGCATAGATCAACGTGGTGTGGCTTTTATTTAACTGTATGGCGGCAGATTGAATGCTCCCTGCACGGTCTATTTCATACAAGGTTTGCCACTGGTCTAAAGTTGTCTTTAATCTCATGGTCTAATTTATTGAGGGTTATTGGCAGTATTATGAACTTTTCTGTTCAATTTTTACAGGTGATACTTACCTCAACGACAAACAAGACTCATCTTGTCCGTCAGTTTACTCATCGAAAATTGGAGAAACACCATGAAATTATTACAAGTAGATTTTGGATTTAAAGGACCATTTGGTGAAGATATGGCAAATGCATTAGTGGAGCTAGCAAACTCAATTAATAACGAACCTGGCATGGTTTGGAAAGTTTGGACTGAAAGCGAAAAAGACCAAATGGGTGGTGGTATTTACTTATTCGAAGATGAACCCAGTGCTCAAGCTTACCTAGAAATGCATACCACTCGATTACAGAACATGGGCATTAATGATGTACGTGGCTTCATATTTGACATTAATCAACCATTAACGGCTATCAACAGAGGTCCTGTAGCACAGGTGGTTCAATAATGAACAACAAAACTTTTTTAAGTTTGCATAGCGGTATTTATACCGCTTTTGCTCTGGCTTTATTTCTAATACCAGAGCTAATGTGGCCGGTCTATGGCGTGGAAATCAATGACCAACATGCGCTATTTCTATCTCAACATACCAGTATTTTCCTTGGTGGACTTGCCATCATTAGTTTTATGCTAAGAGATTTAGAGCCTGGAGAAGTAGCAAAGAACTTATTCTTATCTTTACTGCTGACTAACCTATTAGGTGTAATCATTACATTCTATGGTGCTGTAATAGGTGTTTTTACAGGCTTAGGATGGAGTGACCCAGCATTCTTTATGCTTCTGTCCATTTTAAGCTTTGTACAAATGAAAAAGCAGTGAGTGATCACTGCTTCATTTATCTTATCTACTTATCTACTGGAACAGAATCATGTTATTTGCTTACCTGCTTAACATTAGATAACCCTTTCCATAAACGCCCGTCGATAGCTGAAAGTCCTAAAGCAATTAAAGACATGCCAATAAAATGGATAGGTTCAAGGGTTTCATTCAAAAAGACGTACCCAAGTAATATTGCAGACACAGGAACCAATAAGGTGACAAGTAGTACATTGGTAGCACCAGCTAATTCGATTATTTTGAAGTACATAACATAGGCAAGAGCAGTCGATACCACAGCTAATCCAATGATTGCGAGCCAAGTCTGTGAGCTAACATTTGATACATTTAGCGGACCATCAACAAACAATGAGATAGGCAGCAATATCATTGTTGATGCTGTCACTTGACCAGCTGCAACAATGATAGGATTAATGCCTAGAGTTTTAAAACGGCGGCTATAAACGCCAGCAAATGCGTAACAAATAGTCGCTGTAATTACGGCAAGCTGCGCAAGTAAACTCCCCCCGCCGCTCAAGGCTGGTAAACCAATCATAACCACCACACCAATAAACCCTATTGCTACACCCATAATTTTTAAAGGCGTTGGACGCTCATCGGGTAACAATAAACCAGCCACAATCACAGCCGAAATTGGCGTTGCTGCATTCAAAATAGACGCTAAACCAGAAGCAATTTGAGTTTGACCCCAAACAATCAACACAAATGGAATAACATTATTTAATAAACCAACTTTAAAAAAGGCTCCCCAAATACTTAGCTCTTTAGGTGGTTTCAAACCAAGTAGTAAAGCGATAAACCATAATGTTAGCGCTGCAATACCAACTCTTAAAGCAACGATGGTTAATGGCGGTAATTCATTGACGGCTATTCCAACAAAGAAAAAAGAGCCACCCCAAAGCATTGAAAGTAGTACCAGCATTATCCATAAGCGAGTACTCATAGAGGTTGAGATAGCAGATGTCATAGCGAACAGTCCATGTAACTGAGTTGAAATTGCATACTAGCGGCATCCATATCAATAAGACACGTATTTATTCACGAATTTAACGATTGAGCTACAAGTCACATGGTTCTATGCGGCTAGGTTTACCACTTACATTTCCATATATCAGCAATACCTTTCACCGACTCGATAAACAAATAATGCTAATCCTAACGATAAATAACCCGATTAGGTCAGCTCAAGACTATCTGCTTTAATCGCGCTCAGACAATTGTCCTGTTCTATTTTCTATTATTAGGGTATTTAAATGTTTTCAATTGATGACGTAGTAGTAGCTACAAAAGGTATCGAGCTTGGTGAGATGACTGTAACTGGCATCAGCGCAGGCGGTTTCTACATTCATGTAACGGTTGATGGTATGGCTCTGACTTACCCAGCTCAAGACCTTAAAAAAGCATAGTTCGTTGCTAGCTTGACCACTACAGATATTAATAAAGGCAGCCTCGCGCTGCTTTTTTGTTTTGCCCCTTCCAGAAACCTACCAATTTTCATCTTCAGAACCAACATAGATACAATTACCACTAATTTAATACAGATCAATCACTTAACAAAAAACTCAATAATCAAGCTTTGTATAAAACAAAATTATTTCCAACTTTATCGAAATATATATTGATCTAACAAATCGACGAGCGTATATTTCGACTATTCCAGAAATATGAAGATTTAGATTATGTTTAATATTACACAAGATATGATAATGGACACTTTAGGCATGTTTGCCTTTCTAGCAGTTGAACTAACAATCCTATTCTTACTGATTAGTTACATTGTTGGTGTACTGCAGCTATACATTCCACCAGCAAAAATTCAGAGCATTCTTAGCGGAAAAAATGGTAAAGGTTACTTTATTGCAGGGCTATTAGGAGCAATTACTCCGTTCTGCTCATGCTCAACGATTCCTTTCTTAAAAGGTTTACTACGAGCAAAAGCTGGCTTCGGTACTATGATGGTATTTTTGTTTGCTAGCCCACTTTTAAACCCAATTATTATTGGCTTATTTGCCGTAACCTTTGGTCTTAAAGTAACTGCGTTCTACTTTGCCATTGCGATGGGTGTATCCGTAATTGCTGGTTACACACTAGAAAAGCTAGGCTTCGAGAAATATGTAAAAGAATCAGCGTATATTGAACCGGAGTCTAAAGGTTGTGGGTCATCATGCGGGGCTAAAGCAGCGCCAGTGAATAAGTGGAAGAAAATTTGGAACAGCACGTGGTCTGATTTTAAGAAAGTTCTACCTTATTTAGTTGGTGGTATAGCTTTAGGTTCAATGATTTACGGCTTCATGCCAACAGAATTAGTGGCGAGCGTAGCAAGTGAAGATAACCCATTTGCTATTCCAGTTGCTGCCGTTATTGGTATCCCCCTGTACATTAGAGCTGAAGCTGTAATTCCGTTGAGTGCCGCTTTAGCTGCAAAAGGAATGGGTCTTGGGGCAGTAATGGCACTGATCATTGGTAGCGCTGGGGCAAGTTTAACTGAAGTCATTTTGCTTAAATCGATCTTCAAAAACCAAATGATTGCCGCTTTCTTATTCGTAATTTTAAGTATGGCAATGAGCGCTGGCTTCCTATACCAATTTATCTTCTAACGGTTTAGTGCTGAATTCAGCTCACAGGAGTTAAGAAGTTAAGAAGTTAAGAAGTTAAGAAAATGGCACATTCAATCGAATGTGCCATTGGCTTTTTACAAAGTCTTTTCGCGTAATCGACTAAGCCACTTTGCTAGAAAGTTCGCCTTTATCTGAAGAGTTGAAAAATTCACCATGCAATGCACAGATTGCTGGACCATATTCTTTATGACCCACTACAAATTGAACATTCACATTACGCATTGAAGAGTGCAATGCTACAGGTGTCACCCCTTCTTTCATCAAGGCTAAAACACCCTGAGTGAGTGCTTTGTTAGTATCAATCTGAGAACCAATCACAGAAATAAGAGCGACCATTCGGCCTTTAATCTCCGCTTTTGGATATCGCTTTTCAGCTTTATAAAGTACTTTATTCAAACTTTCAGTACTGCCGCCTAAATAATAAGTAATCGAGTTTGCATTCATCTCTTTACCTACAAGGCAAACGTGAGCGTCCGCAATAATTTCCATCAATTCATAGCTCACATTATCCACCTGACCAACCATAGTTTGATCAAATAAATGCAAAGCAAAAACCTTTTCTTTTCCGGCAATAATTTCAACTTTATTTGCCGTCGGTTGATGGTCACTCGAAATCAATGTACCTGCATGCTCTGGCTCAAAAGTATTTTTAATTTGCAGCTCAATATTACTTTCACGTAAGCCCGCCGCGGCATTCGGATGGATAGCTTCCATACCTAAGTTCGCAAGTTGATCCGCCACATCATAATTCGTACGACCAATTGGCAATACTTTATCGGAACCTACGACTCGTGGGTCTGCTGAACTTAAATGATACTCTTTATGGATGATCGCTAAATCCGCTTTGGTAATCGACGCAATACGGCTAAAAGTCATCTCGCTATATCCGCGATCGTAAGTGGACATCAAACCTTCTGAACACGAAGCATAACCAGTAACAATCGGAAGCTCTGTTGTGACATCAATATCAGCGAATACATCACGGATATTGTCATCCAGACTTTTCGGCTTTTCAGAATTCCAACCACACAAATCAACGAACTTGGCGTTAACACCCAAGTTTTTTAACTTTAGTGCTGTATTAAATGCACTATGCGCTTCACCGATCGAAGATAAGAATTCACGAACTTGTGGCAGATAATGGCGTAACGAAAATTGACCATACTGGCAAGTTTCCAAGATATTCGAGATACAATGCTTAGCTTCTGAAATACGAGAACCAATGAATTTATCTGCACGAAGGCGGCTCATTGGATCTGCAAAAATATGTTCATTAGTCAAAAGCATTCGCTGTTCAACATAACTGAGGGCTTCTTCCCAGTTATCATCACGCTTCGCGATGAGCTGATACACGCCAGGTTTACTGGTCTTTTTACACTCAAGCAGTGCGTCTGTCATACCACTGTAAGCCGAAACCACAAATACGCGATTGTAGCGGTTAGTTGGACGTAACATTATATTTTCTAAAACAGCATCAAATGCTGTCATGGATGTACCGCCGATTTTCTCTACGGTATAAGTCATAAGGGAACCTTAGTGTATGAGGTTGGTAGCTTTGAAGGCTTTACTAGATTTTATTACTGCAATAGCTTTGCATACCGATAGCTTTAAAAAAGCTCAGTGAGGCATTACGCCTCACTGAAATGTGGAGCCCGTTACATCAACGGCTGATCTCCACTCGCTCTTCGTCAATTTACAATGAATAGGCTTTACCTAATCAACTAACGGGTAAACACCATTTTCGTCATGCGTTTCTTTACCGGTAATTGGCGGGTTAAAGACACACGCCATTACCATTTCTTTGTCTTTAAACGCTCGAAGAAAATGCTCATCGTGTTTATCAAGTATGTATAACGTTCCCGGTTTAATTGGATACGTCTCACCACCCACTACTTCAATTTCACCTTCCCCACTCATGCAGTACACAGACTCCAAGTGGTTTTTGTAATGAATATGCGTTTCTGTATTTTCATATATCGTTGTGATGTGAAAAGAGAAACCCATATTGTCATCTTTAAGGAGCATGCGGACACTTTCCCATGTTTCCGACGCTACTCTACGCTCACTATCGCGACACTCATCCAGTGTTCTAACAATCATCTTTCTAATCCTTCTTAAGATGCTTTTTTAAAGTGCTTCGCTACTACTAGCTCTACTGCGTTTTCAAAAATACTCAAGCCTTGCTCTAGCTCAGATTCTGTAATAGTCAGTGGGCAGAAAAACTTCACAACTTCATCGTTTGGTCCCGCTGTTTCGATAATCATGCCATTTTCAAAACATGTCTTCGCGATTGCACTTGCGTACTCGCTGTCATTACATTCAATACCAATCATCATTCCACGACCTTTCTGCTGTGCAAAAAGATCTGGATGGCGTTTAACATTGCGCTGAATGACTTCTGAAATTTTTGATGAACATGAGGCAATATGCGCTTCAAATTGATTATCAGACCAGTAAAGTTCAATCGCTTTAGCAGCGGTAACGAATGCATGGTTATTCCCACGGAAAGTACCGTTATGCTCACCTGCTTTCCAAATATCCAATTCAGGGGCAAGTAAAACCACGGCCATAGGTAAACCATAACCACCGATAGACTTAGATAACGTCACCATATCGGGTTTAATGCCTGACGGTTCAAAACTGAAGAATGTGCCTGTACGACCACAACCCGCTTGAATGTCATCAACAATCATTAAAATATCATGCGCTTTACAGATTTTATCTAGGCGCTGTAACCACTCATTAGATGCAACGTTCAGCCCGCCTTCACCTTGTACCGTTTCTAGTAAAACAGCGGCTGGCTTATCCATTCCTGCTGAATTATCTGAAAGCATAGTTTCAAACAATTTAAGACCATCAATGTCGGCATAACCTTCAAATGGAATTCGTGTTACTTGGTTTAAACTCATACCAGCGCCTTGACGGTGGTGTTGGTTACCGGTAGCTGCTAATGCTCCAGCTGTACAACCATGGAAACCATTGGTAAACGCCACAATTGAGCTGCGACCTTTTACTTTTCGAGCAAGTTTAAGTGCTGCTTCTACGGCATTGGTTCCTGTAGGACCTGTAAATTGAACCTTATAGTCCAAACCTCTAGGGTGAAGAATGTCGCGTTGAAGCGCGGTTAAGAAACCAGCCTTTGCTGATGAATGCATGTCTAGACCATGAGTGATGCCATCCATCTCAATGTAGTCCAGCAATGATTGCTTCAGCTCAGGGTTATTGTGTCCGTAATTCAGTGATCCTGCACCAGCAAGGAAATCTAGGTAACGTTCGCCTTTGTCTGTTTCTAGCCAGCAACCTTTCGCTTTTGTAAAAATGACAGGGAAGCTATTTGAGTAAGAACGTACTTTTGATTCTTGCTTGTTAAAAATATCCATGATGAGACCGTTTGGTTTCCTATTTTTTAGAATTGTTTAACGGGATTCGATACAAATATTCCGTATCGTGCTTCCCTTTAAAATGTGTTTTTTCATCTAGAAATGTGCTGACTTCACCCTGCTGATCATTCTCGGCGTCCAGTTTTTTGAACAATGCCCAAGAAGCGGCGTTATCTTCCGTTATTGTCGTTTCAACAGCCGTTACAGTATTAAGGAAGTCTCGTCCGAGTAATTCGCTAAGCATTTTAAAAGCTAGCCCTTGACCTCTGAAACGGGGAGAAACTGCAACTTGCCATACGAATAAAGTATTTGGATCGTCTGGTTTTCTGTAACCAGAAATAAAACCGGCTATTTCACCGTTCGATCTTGCGATGATACAAGTTCGGCTGAAGTGTGATGACTGAAGGAAGTTGCAATATGATGAATTAACATCAAGAGGAGGGCATGCTGCAATGAGACTGAAAACTTCATCACCATCTTCTGCTGATGGCTCAGAAAAGATCCATTTTTCGTTAGGATCTTGCTCTATATCGGGATACATCATCCAAGGTACTGATGTGATCATGTGTAAATACATTTCCTTTGTACTCTAAGCAAATTTCGCCGTTATTAGGCACAGAACTGTTCTTCAAAATCAAAAATACCCGTTTATTAAGCTCAAACTTGAGACTTAAATCACAAAAACAAGCCAGATCGACCTTAAATAATTTAATTAGATCTCTAATCTTTTTATTGAATAAGCATTTAAAAAAGCCAATTACGCGGTATTTTGTTTATAAAAAAACCCTTAAAAACAGTCAAAACAGAAAGTAATACACCAACTCTTAGGTCTGAAATTATGGGTATAAAAAAACAAAAACCAGTACAAATAGTGAACCGAGAATATGACAAATATACGAGTAAGAGGGTGATCAAAGATGGAAGGAAGTTTGGTTAGAGAGAAGATTTTTATAAAAGAAAAGAGACAGACTGTTACGTTTATATTCGCAACAAACTGCCTCCTTCATGTATTTAAGAGTGTCAGATATTTCAACCTAATGTGTATTTGCTACTTTATTTGAGTAATGAAACTATATTTATCTGAATCCGCTTTGGTTACCCAGTGTGCTCCGCTTGCAGGTGCTGAATCCAAAGTAAACAGATAAAAGTCGATGCCCTTATCGCCCATCATTTTTTTGAAATAGGTCGCCTGCTTACGATGGCTTTCGTCAGTATATGGGAAGTCTTTCGCTGTCTTGTCCCCCTGCCCCCAACTATGCACCCCTATTTGTTGATTTTTCTCGATCGCTTTTGCCGCATTTGAACGAATCAAAGTACGCTGTTTACCTGCTGAAAATAAATCCGTCCCGCCAGAGAAAACAGAACCCGTTGCCGTGACAACCGTGTCCATATCGTTATCTTTAATCAAAAGTCCGGTATACATATTAATGTCATCGTCAGCACTTCCTCCAATATGATTGTTAAATTGCATTTCCATATTGGTTCCTTGGTTCGCTTTCACAATTTCATCCAACTGTAAGTAAGTTGTATAACCCAACGTTGAGTTAATTCTTTCGCCTGTACCATCATCTGCAAAAACAACTTTATAAAACTTATTGAACGCAAATGAAGTTTGAATGTTGACTTGGTTATCTTTCACTTGTGGGGTCAGTAAAGTTGAGCCTATGCTACCGATGTGCTCTTCAGCTTCCGTGTAGAACTCCACCTGAACTGGTCGCTTCTTATCTGATGTAGCGCTACTAATCAATGTGGTTTCATTTGAAACAGAACGAGTGGATTGGCTACATGGGAAGGTCTCAAAGTCTTCTGCGTTTTGATAAATAACACAAGGCTCAGAACCCTCTGCACTTTGTAGGTAAAGATCGACACTTTTACCATTACTGTCTGACAATTTAATGAGTGTCGCTTCGCCTAACGCTTCGGCGAATTTCATACTTGAATAGGTAGTTCCATCATAAGACAAACGCATCACTTCAAGTATTTGTTGGCGTTCACCCACTAACTGAGCCTTAGCTTGCTCGGAAAAATCATAGTTTGCTAAAGGCTTATTCACTGTACTTGGTTTAGTCGAGCTGCCAGGTGATCCAGAGTTGCATCCAGCGAGAATCATAAGAGGAGTAGCCAGTAAAAGAGTACGATAAGATTTCATGTGTTTGTCCCAGTTTTGAGTATGGGAGAATTTTATGAGTTAAAAGTGTAATTTACTGTCTTGGTTATGTATGGAAATGTCGTTTACCCCGTTAGAATACAAACCATTAAAGGTGCTCTTAACTTAAGAACTACAAAGCATAAGTACAACAAGGTTGATACAGAATGACACACCCAACAATGCTTATCATTGAAGACGACTTAAAGCTGCAGAAGATGTTGAAAGATTACTTCATCACACAAAACTTCGATGTCACTGCTTTAGACGATGGTAGTAACGCCGCACAAACGATCATCAATGAGCAACCAGATATTGTTCTACTTGATTTGATGCTTCCTGTAACTGATGGGCTGACAATCTGCCGACAGACACGCTCCCAATACCAAGGTAAGATCTTAATGCTGACTGCAAGCGATGATGACTTTGACCACGTTGCGGGGCTTGAAACTGGTGCTGATGACTATGTGACTAAACCTATCAAGCCGCGCGTTTTGCTTGCGCGAGTTCGGTCTTTGCTTCGTCGTCAAAGTAACTCAGCCGCTTCGATTGAAAACCCGGATCACATTAGTTTTGGAAAACTTGTTCTTAAAAACAAGTACAAGAAATGTGAGTTAGCGGGTGACTTACTACCTTTGACAGATAGCGAATTCGATTTGCTTTGGTTACTGGCAAGCAACCCTGACGAACCTTTATCTCGTGATTACCTTACCCAAGCATTACGAGGCATTGAGTACGATGGCATCGACCGGACTATCGATAACAAAGTGGTCAAACTGAGAAAACTGCTTGGTGACGACAATGCTTCAGCAGAAAAGGTGCAAACAATCAGAGGAAAAGGCTACTTGTTTGTTTCAACGGCTTGGAATTAACGACGCTCAAATTGAGCGTGTGAAAAGAGAACGCTAATGCGACGTATCTATCTAGAATCCATACTCGGCTTAATCGCTTGTTTTTTAACGGGTGTGATCACCTTTGAAATCAGTGTTTATCAACTCAATACTGATTATGAGTACGTACTGCAGGACTACGAAGCGGTCGCCCATCAGCAACTTTTAGAAAATATTGCCCAAAGTCAGGGTTTAGAAGCCGCTCAGCAAGCCATTAATGAATTTGCGAATACCACTAGGCTTGTTCTAACCGTTTACGAACCGAACGATACTGTTCCGGACTTAGCTGCTAACTTTTTTGCAAAGAATCCGACTTTGTATACCTTTCATGATGACAATAGAGATCTATGGTTTCGGTTGTCTGATAGTTCCCGTATTTACCATTACTACCCTGATGACCAGTCTTTAGTTCGTGAAAAAATTGAACTCGAAGATAAGTTACTTTGGGTTTTCTTCATCTCTAGTTTTATTGTGTACAGCTTAGGTCATTTATTGATTATTTTCCGACGAGTCAATAAGTTAGAACAGGCAACCTTACGCTTTGCCGAAGGTGATTTATCTTCCCGTGCTGATACTTCAGGAGGAAGCTCAATTGGTACGTTGAACAAATCATTCAACATTATGGCAGACAGGATTTTTCATCTTATTGAAAGTAACCGTTCTTTAACTAACGCCGTCGCTCATGAGCTTCGTACTCCTGTTTTTCGCATCCAATGGCAAGCTGAATTATTAAAAGATACCCCACTGTCGAATGAGCAACTTGCCACCATTGAAAGCATTGTGGAAGACACTGAAGAAATGGAACAAATGGTCGATGAACTTTTATATTACGCAAAACTCGACAATAGCTGCCTTGAGTTAATGTATGAGAAACTAGAGCCCACAAACTTCTTTGATAAAGCAATCAAACGCTGGAGCAAAGAAACCAAGCTTGATATACATTTTGCTCTTCCCCAGCCCCTCAGTACTTCAACACTGTTTTTTGAAGCAGACAAAAAATTGCTCAGCCGCGCGCTAGATAACTTAGTGCGAAACGCTTTTAAATATGCTCAAACACAAATTCTTATTGAACTAACCACTCACGATGATCAATTTCAGATTGCTATTCATGATGATGGTCCCGGTGTTGAAGATGAACATCAAGCTCATCTATTTGAACCTTTTTATGTCGGCAATAAAGCACGAAACAAGGCAAAAAGTGGGCATGGCTTAGGGTTATCTATCGTCAAAAAGATTTGCGAACAGCACAATGGCTCCATAAATATCGAGCGTAGTACCAAATTACATGGTGCGCTTTTTATTATAACTTTACCGCTATGTAATGAATGCGCTGACAAACCTATACAGTAAATCAATAAAAGCTCTGGAATAATATGCGACATCGGTTAGGAGATGCACGAGAACATTTTTCATGATGCACACCTTTGTTACTCCTGACCAAATCATTAAATATTATTTGGAGATACCATGAAAAAGTTAATTCTTATTACTGCCCTATCATTAGTTGCTACTGGTTGTGCACAACAAACGTTCGTAATGGCACCACAAGAAACTGAAGTCACCACAGAGCAATCTCACCACTTCTTTATTAATGGTCTTGCTCAAAAGAAACAAATCGACGCAGCGAAAGTATGTGGTGGCATCGATAAAGTAGCGAAAGTAGAAGTTCAAGAAACATTCGTTAATGGTTTACTTGCTACGGTTACTTTCGGTATCTACACACCTCGTGAGGCTCGTGTTTACTGTAAGGCTTAAGCTCGAACTGGTGTAAACCCTATAAGTAAAATTCTGTAAATAATCCCTCGCTATGAGGGATTATTTATACTCACGACTAAGACGTGGCTTACTTAAATAAGAGGTCAATAACAACTAAGTTGTAAAACAGAAAAACTCCCATCCCCACTCCTATCGTCAGTAATACATTACCTGTCTTCCATATTAGTAACCCAGTGACCAAGGCACCAATCAAATACGGGTTCTCAAAACTTGGGAAAAATTCTTGTTCCGGTGCAAATACAATAGGCCCCCAGATTGCAGTTAACACCGCAGGGCTTGAATAACGAAGGAAACGTCGCGCAGTATTATTAAGCCTTAGTGGAATCGCTGGCTCCAAAAAAATGTAGCGACTTGCAAACACAATCGCTGTCATTAATAAAATGGATAACCAAATCATAGCTGTTCTCCTTCGGCAGTCATCCTTTTGGAATGCCCACGTTGCACATAAGACTCACTAATAAACCCAGCGATCATTCCCGAAATGGAAGCGATCATTAATGCCCCTTCCACCTGATTGACCGTTAGAAATACCGATAAAACCAGAGAAACCAATACGCACACCACCACAGGTAGAGTTTTAATTAAAGGGAAAACCAGCGCGATAAACGTTGACGCTACCGCGAAATCTAAACCAATTTCGTTTAATGAAGGTATTTGGCTACCAGCTATAATTCCGACAAAACTGGCAATATTCCAAATAAGATAAAAACCGCCACCAACTCCCGCTGCATACCAACGGTTGAATTCTTGCTGTGTTTGCCCATTACAAATTGCAAATAACTCATCCGTTAACCAAAAACCCAATAACAAGCGCCAGCGGGCAGGCAAATGGCTGATCTTATCTCGCATTGAAATACTGTAAAGGAAATGCCTTGAAGTGATAAATAGAGTGGTTAATAGCATAGTGCCAAGACCAATCCCCGACTTAAACATGCCCGCAGCAACCAGTTGTGCAGAGCCTGCAAACAAGATTCCAGACATAGCCTGAGCTTGATATACATTTAGCCCGGCATCAATCGCATAGGAACCCGCTAATATCCCCCACGGTATTACTGCGATGCTTAAAGGCATTCCCGCAATAAACCCTTTTCGTAACTCAGTGCGTTTGTTCATTCTTGCGTAATCCATATATTCTTATTATTCGTCACATGCTTTTAATGTAAGAGAGCATCCACTGCCGCGATTGTACAAACTTGCTCTATTGACTGCTTTCTCTATTAGGCTTTTCACGCTATTAACGGCTAGCTAATCAACGACTCGCTCTATAACTGCTAACACTAGAGTCAGACTTACTCATACAACGTCTGATTTTATAGCTAAGCAAGCATCTTTATATACTGACCAGGCGTGTATCCATTCGCTCTTTTAAAGTGCCGATGAAAATGGCTTTGATCGTGAAAACCGCACTCTTGCGCCGTTTCAGAAATGGTATGCCCTTTCTTTAATAACTGACGTGCAAACCGTAGTCGAGCTTGGATTTGGTAAGCGTGTGGCGGTAAACCAAACTCTTTTTGAAAAGAACGCACCAAATGATAAGGACTTAATGCAGCAAGGTTAGATAACTCTTCTAATGACACATCAGCTTGTGGGAAATCATCTAAAAACTCCTTAACCAGTAAAAGTTGTCTCTGAACTTTACCTTCTAATTTTGGAGTAAGTGTAGACTTGCCGTGCTTACTGATTAATTTGACAAACATTCCGTACATCAGTGTTTCTCTGAGTAGGCGGTTGTCAGAAGCATCAATGGTATTGAAAACAAGACGAATTTGATTCGCTAACTCAGGATCTTCAACTACGGCATTAGGAAAATATGGAGCCCCATAGCTGGGTAAATTGAGGTCTTTAGAAATTTTAGCTAACTGTTCTGGTACAGGATACATTGCTCGATACGCCCAACCACCTTCAGATGCCGAATGCCCGCTATGGACTTCATCCGCATTAACTAAAATGATGGTATCTTGCGGCGCGACATGGTGACCGCCTGTTCGGTAGAAGCGCTGAGCACCTTGTTCAATCACACCAATGGTGTAGCCTTCATGGCTATGGCGAGAGAAGTTTTGCTTTTCGTATTCTGCATTGAGGATCTCAAGGCCGCCGAGCTCTTCTGTGATCTTATATTCAGCTTTTTCTTTAGAGCGCTTTTTGCTGTCCATAGCTATCCCCAAGCCTGTTAATCATCAAACGACCTATCAGTCTACTTTATAGGTTCACATGACTTTTGTATAAAATTGCGCATTTAGCATTTATTTAATGAACTTAGACATCAATTTAACGATTCACCTTAATGAGATGAAGATCCTGCTATTTACTCTCTTAGCAAAAAATTGACAAAACACTTCAGTATTCATGCGCATAATCTCTGCCTAAATCAACATTTCGACTCAGACCAAAAACTAAACCAACACCTCAAATCATCGGTAACAGACTAGAAATATAATGAAAATAATCTTAATCCTGCTCTTATTTTTAAGCATCACTGGGTGCACACATAACCAATCTAAAGCTTTAAGTGCTAACACGTCGGCAGTCAATGTCTATCCTCAGTCTATGTCAAACCTACAATTGTGCGACACCTTGTATTACGGGCGTTCAAGCAATCAAACACTGGCTGCAATTGGAAGTGAGTTTAATAGAAGAGGGCTATCAAAAAGTTGGTGTGACCGCGAGACAAACAAGCTCTATTTTACAAAAGCCGTTGATTGGGTCTCTGATAAAGTAGATGACAACCAAGGTTCTGAAGAAGAGTCGCCCGTTGTAGTTCCTGCTATTTAATCCATAAGTTAATTGGTACTAGCTTTAGTTTTAGCAAGTACCAACCAATAAACAATCGTTCCTTTTTTGCATTCAAGTTCTGCTTTAAGAAAAGTTTCAAACCTCTTTCATCTAAATCAAAATCCATCTATGCCTAAGTTCACATCAATATGCATTCACATTGATAAATGTTAACAAATGGTTAATTATCCATATCCATTATTACAATAAGGAAATAACAAATGAAATGGATATTACTTACTTTCGTCAGTTTTTTTTCTGTATTCACATACGCAAAAGATTGGAAACAAATTCGCTTTACTGTTGAGGGGGCTTACCCGCCATTCAGTTGGACAACACAAGATGGTCAACTTGAAGGGTTTGAAGTGGATTTAGCTAATGCTCTGTGCATCGAATTAGGTGTTAAATGCATCATCTCAAAAACAGATTGGGACGGTATCATCCCTTCTCTGTTAAGTCGCAAAAACGATGCGATTATTGCGGCAATGACGATTACTGAAGAGCGGGAAAAGAAGGTTAACTTCACTATTCCATATGCAAAAGTACCGACTCGCTTTGTCATGAAAAGTGATAGAGAAATCAATATGCAGGACGACAGTTTAAATGAGCTTACGATTGGGGTTCAAAGAGCAACCATTGGAGATAAATATCTATCTGAAATTTACCCTAATGTAGATATTCGTCGCTATGGTACTTTTGATGAAGCATTCACAGATTTACTCAATGGACGTCTTGATACCGTTTTTGGTGGTTCAATGGGGCTGAACGCAGGCTTTCTTGAAACAGAACAAGGTAAGGACTATCACTTTACAGGTCCGAAGTTCACTGAAGAGAAATGGTTTGGTCGCGGTATTGGTGTAGCAGTCAGAAAACAAGATAACGAACTCAAAGACCTTATTGATGATGGTATACAAAGACTTATCAATAATGGACAACACAAAAAGATTGCAAGTAAGTATTTTTCATACAGTATTTACGAGTAGTCTATTGGTTTAAAAGAGAGCCGACTATGTTTATAAAGAGAACTAACAATGTTTTCAAAAATCGTGAATAAAGATTTAGGCTCGATTTTTAAGCAATGTAGACAACAAAAAGCCGCTATTAAAGCGGCTTTTCTTACACATCAGTACTTTTACAAAGTTCACCATCCAACACTTATTACTAGTATCGATAACGTTACTTCATTCATACCAAAATTTAGCTGTTCGGCGTACTTGCGACTGAAGCGACCTTTTTAGACACTCCTGATAAAATCACGCTATATAGCAATCCAGAAACAGCCATACTTAACACTACACAAGGTCCAACGGGGAAATCCCAAATCAGAGAGGTATAAAACCCTCCAACGCCTCCAACCATACCGACAACAATGGCTCCTAACCACATGGTGCGATTATTCAGAGCGGCAACAGACAAAGCTGGAATGATCAAGCAAGCAAACTCTAGATACACGCCAAGACTCATCACTAAAGGTGGAATCGCGATGGCAAATAGTATGTAAAATCCGCGACCAGCTAACCAGCTACCACGCCATACTTGAATAGCAAATAAAGCAGCAGCTACACAAAAAACTGGCAGCACGTCACTTGGGCTACTCCAGAGTAAGCGACCATTGAGTAAAGAAGATATCATCTCTTTACCATGCGGGTTGTGGCTAACCAGTAGTACTGCTAAACACGCAGCTAACACATAAAGTAACCCAATTAAGGCTTCTAAATGCTGGTCAACTTTGCGCTCAAGGTAGCTCAGAAGTATCGCCGCAGGCACTGTTAATACCCAAGAAGCCAATAATTTTGAGCTAAACGGTACATCAGCATGTCCAACAGATAGCTGAATTATCAAGACTCCAAGGGCAGCAATTTGCGCCATCGCTAGGTCAATAAATATCACCCCTCGCTTCAAGACTTGTCGCCCAAGAATAATGTTAGCAAACAGAGCAAATAGTCCCACTAAAGCAGGGGCAACTATCCATGAATACGCCACATTTATTTCCTTTGAAGGTTGAGTAGCTGCGCGATGCTATCGTCAATTAATGCCGCTAATGTCTCTGTATTTGGCCTGCCACCTACACTCTGTGCTAGTTCTGATACAGGTAAGGATGTTCGCTCTGATAACCATTTCGCGGCGTCTGTTGGCTGATGACTGGAGTACACAATACCATTAGCATCCTTGGAACTAATTGAGCTCAATGAATTAAGGTGTGCAACTGTCGGCGGTAAACCAGGCTTAGGCTCTAAATCTGCCACTTGCTCGACACCAAGCCATGCGAATAAATAGCGATGGGTTTCGTGGTACCCCACTAACTGCATTCCTTTCAAACTATCACCTAGAGAATGCCAACGCTTTATATGCTTGCGCCAATCTGCACGAAACTTAACCCCATTTCCTTTATACAAAGCTTGGTTGCTTGGATCGATTTTAGCTAATCGTTCCACCAGAGCCTTAGAAATATTCGGAATATCCTCTACTGCAAATTGTACATGTGGATTACCATGGCCGTGCACATCCCCCATAGAACGATCTACGTGATCATGAGTATCTAACATATTCACATAATCTGTTGTCCAAAATAAACCGTCTTTGCCATTTTGAACTTTGCTATTACGGCTCTGACGTTGCAATTCTGGTAGCCAACCAATCTCAAGCTCTGCCCCTGAACAAACCACTAGATCAGCTTTTCGCATCTTTGAAATAAGAGAAGGTCTCGCTTGTACATAATGTGGGTCTTGCATTGCGGTAGTCGCTGAAAAAACCTCGGCATTTGGCGCATGTTGTTTGACTAAAGCCGCCCAGTCGGGCTGACATGTAAATACGTTCAAGCTTGCATTTGTAAAAAAGGAGGTCGCGAGCAAACCACTTGCGATAACGAATTTAGAAAGCATGAGCTGGGTGTGCTCCGAATGACATGATGTACTGCACAGTAAAGATAGTCTGAGATTTTTCGCTTAATTGCTCATGGGTCACCTGAGTACGCACTCGTCCAAAGTGAGAGCCATGCCAATCTAGAGCAATATCCGTTTCTTGGATATCAGATTGAGTCAACTCGCCATGATGATGGTCTACATGCCAGTGAACTTCTCCAGTTACAGCATTCATCTCCCCGTATCGACCGCTCACGGTCCAGTTTGGCGAAAACTGATAAGCTAATTCAGCATACCAACCATAAGCTTGGTCATCTGCATTTGGAATGGATTCCATTTTCTCATCGTAGCGATCATCTATTAACCATGCTTCAGTGGTTGCTCGAAGGTTCTCTTGCTTATAATTTCCTTGTGGCGCCCACTTCCATGTCATATCAACACCATGTATCCATTTACCTGTAACGCTTGGTCCATGTGAGTGACTATGATCTCCATGGTCATGGGATGAATGATCGTGTGAGCCGCCAGACGTTTCTTGGGCAACAAATCCTTCACCATTAGCGTTGTACATAGTACTCAACCCAACACGCCAGCTATTCGATTCATCAACATCATCACCAATTTGAAGGTTTGCGGTATACACGCCAACCGTTGCCGGATCACTGTAGCCAACATCCCAACCTTTTCCGCTAAACATTTCATAACTAGCGGCAATAAAAGTGTCCGTTGGCGCCAACCAAGAAACCTGCACACCATCATCAAAATAATGGCTACCAAACACGGCGCGATAGACAGCGGGTCTGTCACTGAATGCATCTTCATGAAGATGTTTACTGTTGAGGTAGCCAACGTTTGACAGCAATCGACCAGCTTTCACTTTGAAACCCAAAGGCAAACTTAGCGTTTCAACAAACGCTTCTTCCAATTCGAATTCAGTCGCACCACCGTGAGTGGCTAAGACCGTAACCAATTGACCTCGAAAGTTTTGGTCAATGTTGCTACTCAGAAAAATTTCAGAATGACCAAGACCGAATCCTTTATCTCGCATCCCCCACTGTCGAGTTTCACTCTGATAAGCCCCATCTAGCACAACACCCAGATCTACATCAGGCGCACCTACCGCAAATGGCGAAACTAAACTAAGGAGAGAAGCACCATAAAACGCATTTAAAGAGAATTTTTTCACCTAGACCTCTGAATTGTAAATGATTATTACTAACAAAAAGATTGATTGATAATAATGTTATGTTATAACATCTCACAAAGTCAATCATTCAATGAATACTTCTCATTCAACAATTCATAGATTTATAAAAGGAAGTTCTATGCACTTTGCTCCAGGTTTCTTCGGAAAAAGAACACTATTAACATTGTCAATCGCTGCATTTATCAGTGGTTGTTCTGATGGTGAAAACAAAGCCGACACAGGAACACAAGATAGCCAACCTGATCACCAGGAAGAAAATGTAAGCCGAGTCGTGATTAGTGAAGCGGGTAGCAACAATGTTTATGTTTTAAATGCCAATAGTTTTGAAACCCTTGGGCAGTTTGCTTTGCTTAATGCACCTTCAGGGTTAAAAACTAGCCCGGATGGGCGCTATGCATTGGCGCTTCAACGTAGCCAAGACACAGTAGAAATCATAGACAGTGGCGTTTATGCGGAAACTCATGGGGATCACTTCCACCTGCATGCAGATGAACCAGTACTGCTAAGCGATACGTACACGAGTCCAGCACCAACACACTACGACTTAGCCGACCATAAAACTGCACTGTTCTTTGATGGGAATGCAGAAGCTGGCTTAAACGCTGAATTGAAAATTTTGGATGACGCGACCATTGCGGGAGCAAGCCAAATCGCAAGCTACTCATTCACTTATGCAATGCATAGCACAGCTCAAATATTTGGCGAGCATGTTTTTACAGGCATCAAATCAGACCCTGCAGTCGACGGGCTACCAGATCAAGTCGCAGCGCTTGAACTACATGGTGATCACTTCCATGGACCGACAGTTGCGAACGTCACCTGTCCTTCATTGCACGGCAGCGCACAATCAGAAACTCAAGTGGCATTCGCTTGTGATGACGGCGTCGTAGTAATCAGCGATCCTGGCGTAACACCGCAGTACACTAAAATTGTTAATCCAACATCTCTAGAGGCTGGTTCTCGCTTTGGTAAAGTTTTAGGCTTCAAAAACTCTGATAAATTACTTTTCGTAAGCCGCTCTCTACAAGCATTCCAGCTTAATCAGGGAGCATTGGAAGAAATCTCATGGAAAGAGACAAATGAGGAAGGATACCTAACTTATGCCAGCACAGAATCTGCATTCCTAGTGTTGTCTTCAACTGGTAAATTAAAGGTGTTTGACCCATCAACTAGCTTCACCCAAAGTGCCGAAGTGCAACTGTGGGAAACTGTACCAACTCTAGCTGAAGGTCAAAAATTCAGTATCAGTTACGATAAACGAAGCCACCATGTTTACGTAACCGACCCAACGAACAAGGTGATACTAGAAGTCGAGCTACATGAACAGCCAACAGTGAAAACACACCAACTGAGTTTTGTACCAGGTTTAATTACTTGGGCAGGAACAACAAAAGAAGAGCACCACCACTAATCATTAGGTGCTGAAAATAATCAACTTATGTAGATAACAAAACAGCGCAGCTAGACACTGCGCTGTTTTTAATTAGAAATTACTAACACTAGATTCTAAATGAACCAACATGTCGGTCTAACACTTGAGATAAGTCTGCAAGTTTTTGACTCGATTGTTCAAGTTTCTCACTCGCGTCCAAGCCATTTTTAACAGACGTGTTAACTATATCCATATTCATATTGATCTCGTTCGCCACCGCTGATTGTTCCTCTGTTGCTGTTGCGACTTGAGTATTGATATCTAAAATAGCTAAGACTTGCATCGATATTTTTTCCAATGCTTGGCGTGCCATGTCCGTTTCAGTTGTCCCTTCTTCAATCAAGTTTTTACTATTACTCATTGAATTAACAGCATTTTGAGCTTCGGTTTGTAGCTGATTAATCATAGTGTCAATTTCGTCTGTTGACTGCGCTGTCTTGGTTGCAAGGTTACGCACTTCATCAGCAACTACAGCAAAGCCTCGGCCAGCATCCCCCGCACGTGCCGCTTCAATCGCAGCGTTTAGCGCAAGTAAATTCGTTTGCTCGGAAATACCTCTGATAACATCCAGAATGGTACCTATCGATTGAGTATTACCTGCAAGGCTCACTATTATGTTGGATGCACTATTCATTTCAGCTTCGAGGTTAGCAATTGCAGTCGTTGTTCTCTCAATAGTGTTATGCCCTTCTTGAGTCTCACTAGATGCCGTATTTGCTGCACTTGCAGCATTAGCTGCACTCGTCGCAATTTCATTCACCGTTGCAATCATTTCATTCATAGAGGTCACCACCAGCATGGTTTGCTCGTTTTGTTCTTGTCCTCTTTGCAAAGCTTGCTGTGACTGTTCACGTAATGAGATAGCCGTACCATTCAGTTCAACGCCAGTATTCACCGTTTGCGTAATGATCTCATGCACTTTTCCAACAAACACATTAAAAGCCGAAGATATTTGAGCCACTTCGTCATTGCCTTTAATCGGAAGTCGAACCGCTAAATCACCATCACCTTTAGAAATGTCCTGCAGCGTACTTTTTAACACTAAGAGAGGTTGCATCAATTTACTTAATAAAAGCGAAAGGATCAAAAGACAAACAATAAAAATAATCACCATTGAAGTGAGTTGGTACGTGACTATTCCATTTGTTGCTTGGCTTACTTCTATAATGGGAATACCGATATCAAAAGTACCGTACAATTGACCATTGACATAAATTGGAGCCATTATGTCAAACACCCATACCTTCTGAACATCTGCATACCATTTAGAATATTGCGGTACACCTTTAGTTGCACCTTCTACGGTGTAACTGTCTTTATAAACTTTGTTTAGCTTATTCTTGTCACTGTGCGCTATTGCAGTAACATTACTATCAATAACAATGGCATATGTCACATCAGAGCGTTGCTTTAGTTCATCAACAAGTTTTTGTAGATCTCGTACGGGATCGCTTGAATTCTCTAGAATGTATTCTGCATTACCTGCCAAAAAGTCAGCTTGCACTTGAGATTTTTGCAAAATTATCTCATCAATTTTTTCACTAGAAATGAGATACGTTGATGCCATGCTCGCGGCAACTGCGATGCCAAACATGATAAAAACAGCTAATAGGATTATTCTTTTCATTTATATTGCCTCGATGCAATTTTGTTAAAACCTTAAGAAAGAGACCTAATTTCATGATTTACTTCGCAACATTAGGGCTAGCTACCGCTACTTTATCCCCATAGATTCCTACAGCTTTAACAAAATAACCCAAAAAGCATACCGCTATCACATTTATACTGGTAATAAGTCCTTACACATTTATATCAATTACTTTCCAATTAAAGATGAAAGCCGTAATACAACTTCGATTTAAATCTCATACCTTCTTATAAAGTTTCTATATCAGATTAGTTGTTTAAGCAGATACAGCTGCAAGAGTTGTGGTTCGAGAGCAATAATAACTAGTGTTGCTAAAAGAAAAACGACTGCCTATTAACGCTATAAATATTCATATCGTTATCTATGCTCTACTCTCTGGATTTTCCGAAGGAGCTCTTGTGTTGGAAAATACTTCAGGGGGCTAAGTAGTACTCTGCTGTTGCAACCATTCAAAAATTGCTTGGTGAGATACCTAGATGTATGGAGTTATCTATAATTTTATTAATCTGTTATTTAAAAAGAGCGGATTCCCTTTGATAAACCTACTTAAGACTATACTGATTTAGTGCCACCTGTATTTCACCCAATAAGCATAGGTAACCTTCTATAGGTATGAAAAAGTTTAAATCACGCACCTTTATTCCGGTCAAGTCATTGACTCACATAGTCGCGTGGCTCTTGTTTGCTATGGTAGTTGCAGTGGCTAGTTGCCTATTGTTTTTTTTAAATTCACTCGATCAGATTACTACCGATGAATTAGACCAGCGGGTTCATTTAGCGCAAAAGCTTGAAGCCAATCATGGTCGAGATATTCTCGAAGAGTATACATATTGGGATGAAACTTATTTGAAGGTAGTCATTGAAAGTGATGCTAACTGGATTGAAAACAATTCAGGAAACTACTTGATGGAAAAAAGTGATCATGATTTTAGTGTTGGGGTTATAGAGGGAGATAAAGAAGCTTATTTCATTAAAGGCGTTGATGCTCAAAACCTAAGCTTTGATGAAATAAAGAACTCACTTTTTGAATTGATGAATTTAGCACAACAGCACAATACAGAGACTCAATTAGCTCACGGGCTGTTTCGTTTTAATTCGGATGTTTATCATATCGTTGGTGGTCCATTAATCGATGAAAGATTGAAAAGCCCGAGACAAGGGACCTTTTTAGCCCTCGGGAGACGTATTGACACCGAGTATTTGAGTGAGCTTGAGAAGAATTATCAGCTATTCGACCTTAAACTAAGCTACAGCCCTAAAGGTCTCAAATACTTTACAGCCCTACTTGCACCTTCTGGAAATGCCATTGCATATTTATCATGGAAGCCTCAACTGCCGAGTCGGGATATTATTCCAGTAATAATTCTCATATCTATACTATTTACTTTCATTATTACGAGTGTAATGAAAATTCTTCTCCAAAAAGAACAAGCTAGCCGAGAAGAATATGAGGATAAACTCTTTCTCGAAGCCACTACCGACTCTCTTACTAAAGTGAATAATCGACGCTACTTTATGGAAATAGGCTCAAGAGAGCTTAATGCCTATAAACGCCTAGATGAGGGGCTATTTACCGTTTTAGTCCTTGATATTGACCACTTTAAAGCGATTAATGACCAGCATGGTCATAGTGTAGGTGATAAAGCTTTAACGCATTTTGCTCAACTTTGTCTCAAGGAACTCAGAGAATCTGATATTTTTGGCAGAATTGGAGGGGAAGAATTTGCAGTTGTTCTACCAAATACGAACCTTGAAAAAGCCATCGAAGTCGCTAATCGAATTCGAGCCCTCGTTGCCCAAACTCCCTTTGTTTCAAAAGACAAGCCCCTCCATTTAACCGTGAGTATTGGGGTCTCCGTTCTGACTAAACAAGACCAATTAGAAGTCTTGATTGAGAAAGCAGATAAAGCTTTGTATGACGCTAAAAATGAAGGAAGAAATAGAGTCGTTATTTACAGTTAGCTTGAGTTTTGGTTTTGGTTTTGGTTTTGGTTTTGGTTTTGGTTTTGGTTACCCATTTATAGATTCAATTACAAACAAGTAATCAAAAGAAAACCAATTTATTAATAAAAAGAAAGAATTAGCTAAAGTAGCGCTTCTCAAATAAATCCGCAGTAACTGGCTTACCGTAAAGATAGCCTTGACCATAATCACACTCTTCAGATTTTATGAAGTCATCTTGAGCTTGCGTTTCAACCCCTTCAGCAATGACATGCATGTCTAACTTCTTACCAATCGCAATGATCGCTTTAGAGAGCTCTCTATCCTGCTCATTTTTTTCTATATTGGTGATAAAACAGCGATCAATTTTAAGGGTATTAAAAGAATATTTCTGCAAATAACTTAATGATGAATACCCAGTCCCGAAGTCATCCAATGACACCCGTACCCCGAATTGTTGTAGTTTCTTGATCGTGTGCTGCGCAACATGTTCATCTTGCAACAAAATACCTTCAGTGATCTCTATTTCCAACGCCGATGCTGGCAAGTTGTACAAACTTAAAAGGTTTTCTATATGTTCCGCAAAACTCGAATTCCTAAATTGAACTGGCGAAATATTAATCGCAATTCGAAAGTTTTGGGGTTGTATGACAAACCATTTAGCGACTTGAGCAATCGCGGTATGTAATACAAAATTACCGATCTCATTTATCTGCCCATTACGCTCAGCCAAGTTGATAAACTGATCTGGTGGTACATTACCTAAAATAGGGTTATTCCAACGCAATAAAGCCTCAGCTCCAATCACTTTATTATTTTTAAGACAGAAGAAAGGTTGGTAGTTAAGGCTCAACTCTCCATTTTTTAGGGCATCGACTAAATTTGATTCAAGGTGATATCGCTGCTCAATATTTAACTGAGTTTGTTTCGTAAAAAATGTGTACGGGGAGCCATTAACCTTGCTAATGTCCATCGCGGCTCCTGCTTTCTGGATCAGCTCAGCCGCATTTTCAGAGTCTGACGGAGCTTGGGCGATACCCATACAGCAAGGGATGGTTATGGTAAATTCAGCAATCATAAACGGAGTATTACTGCTCGTAATAATCTGATTAATCAGTTGAATCTCATCAGTAGAGTCACACTTAGGTTGTGCGATGACAAATTCAGCTCCCGCAACCCTAGCAAATAGAGTATCACCTCTTAAAAAGCTCTGAATACGCTGAGTAAAGAGCTGCAATAATTTATCACCAACCACATAACCGTAGCTATTATTGATCGACTTAAAGTTCCTTAGCCCGAAATAGATCACCGTTGTATTAGCTGGAATGGAAGCATTTAACTGTTGAGTCAGGGAACTTATAAAACTTAAACGATTAGGTAAACCTGTGAGAGCATCATAACTTTTGTAGTAATCCACAGAGTCTTCTATAACTCTACGTTCCTCTATCTCTTTAATCAGTTTTTCACTCAACTTCGCCAGCTCTGTAGTTCTTTTCTGAACATTATTTTCAAGTATCTGATTCAGACATTGCAACTCAGACTGTTGATACAAATGCGCTAAATTAGCATTTATGCCATTTTGAAAGCGTTCCAATAATTGCCGATAAGATTGACTGTATTCTCGCTCTTGATTATCTAACATGCATATCGTGCCAAATGGGGTCTTATCCGGCCAAGTCAAAGGTAAACCACAGTAGGCTATCATTCCTAGCTTAATATCTGGGTTCTGGTCCCATTCAGGATCCTTAAGAGCGTTCGGTATATGCAGTTCACTCTGATTTTTAATGACCGTTTCACAGTAAAGCCCATTTCCTAGAACTTCACTATCATGTCGATTATAAGGGTTGCCTTGAGTATTACTCGTCGTAAAGACTGAAATATCAGTCGCTGTTACTTTCATTATTAGCACAGCAGGGCTATCGACAATTTCAGCTAATAGGTCAAGTGTCTTCTGCCAACCATTGAACATATCATCAGGTACGTCGATCTGAGATGTATTAATATCCACATGACCGAATAGGTGATCATATTGCAGCTTTTTTAGCTCGGCTTTATAGGGCATTAAATTACATCCTTGGATTTTTCACTGCTAATAAATTTAGTGACTAAGTAAGAGTATGTGGAATTTATTCTTTTAAGTCATGTATATAAGTATATTAATTAGAATAGGCACTGCAATTAGTTCATAGACTTATTGTTAGTGTTAATCACTTCACGCTTATAATGATGATGGTCAGTAATAAGGAATTATACAAGCAACTCATCCTCATTCATTCGAAGAGAAGCACCGTAACTTTGCCCCTACTCTTTTTAGCGAATAGGCACTCAATAATTAGCTAATAACCAAATTTATTTTCGAATGAAAAAAACGAACGATTCACTATCTGAGAAACCGGTAAAAGGGTGTGAAGAATAAGCAATGGAACTTACTCTTTGATGATTTTGAAAAATATAGAAGGGACAATCATAGTTCCATCATTTAGAGACTATAATGAATGAAAAGCTTGTTTAAGGTGTAAATATCAACATGATAAGTAGATTCTTTCTATTAGCTGTAACACTTCTGATTTCTCTTAAGTCATATTCGTTTGAAGATATGTTCTTTATCGTCCCTGTTTTTCCGCCTTACACTCAATTAGACTCTGACTCCCTTCCCTCAGGCATTGGAACAGATGCAGTCAAACAAGTTCTGGATTCTATGGGAGTTAATTATACGATTACTATATCGTCGAACCATGGTCGCGCATTACAAGAGGTCCGAAAGCAACATTCTGACGGTTTCTTTATGGCATCACAAAATTCAGAACGAGATAAATACGCTGAGTTTTCAGAGCCTTTAATGTCCAACCGCTGGGTTTGGGTTATTCGCCAAGAAAATGCGCAAAACTTTAACCCCAGCGATCCAATGTTTAAAAAACGCTCGACAGTCGCGAGCTTGCTCAATACCAACACACACCACTGGTTAAAAGTCAGTGGCTTTACATCTGTACACGCTGCCACATCAGTTCGAAGTCTTAAAGATAAGCTAGATTCAGGAACAATAACTGCCATATTAATTGCTGAAATGACTTTTCTTGATACCGTGAACCAGATAAGTGATTACGAAATCATCTTAGAACAAGAGAAAGAGTTTGGTCTTTATATTTCTAAGCATTTCCTAAGTAATAACCCAGGTTTTATGTCCAAGCTGAATCAAGCAATCCGGACATATCGGGAGCACTAGCTCCCTTTTAAAAGTCTCGGTATATTCACAGCTAGTGAGCATTAAAGTTCACCTACATAAACTTTGATAACTGCACTTACTTATTCAAATTTATAACCGCACTTTTCAGTAACTCCAATGATGCTTGAATTTGCTCCAGAGGTGCAGCAAAGTTCATGCGATAGAAGTTGGTGTCTGGTTCGCCGAACCAGGTTCCCGGTGTTAATGCCATTTTTGCATCATTCACTAGTAATGTTTTGAGCGCTCCGGTTTCTAGATCCAAACCAGTAAAATCGAACCATATTTGGTTAGTACCTTCTGGCTTAAACACTTTCACATGTGGCATATGCTGTGAAATAAAGTCCATAATCCAGTCACGGTTGTTTTGTGTGTATTCAACAAATTGGTTGAACCACTCTTCTCCGTGTTGATATGCGGCTATCGTTGCGTAAGTAGTAAATGCATTGCCGTGGTCAAGCGACATTGAAGCAACCGTTGCTTTAATTGCATCTTTTAATTCACTGTTTGTAGTGTAAATATAGCCATTCGAAATACTATTAAGACCAAAGTTCTTTGCTGGCGAGCCAATAATTGTGATGGTGTTTTCGTAATCAAAAGAAGCGATGCTAGTGAAATCTGCTCCGTCAAAGACGATATCGCCATGCACCTCGTCACTCACAATGAGTGTTTGAGTTTTCTCAGCAATCTCTACAATTTTTTCAAGTTCATATTTTGACCAAACGCGACCTACAGGATTGTGAGGGTTACATAGCAATACCATTTTCACGTTTTCGTCACGAAGCTGGTTTTCAAAAGCTTCATAGTCCATCACATAACGATCATTCTCGATTTTTAGCGTATTACTAATAGCGGTTCTTCCTGCTGATTCAATTAAGCGTCGAAACTGATGATAAACCGGAGTCTGGATAAGTACCCCTTCGCCTTTTTCTGTGAACTCACGAATGAGTAATGCAATCGCACTTAGTACACCTGGCACTTGAACAAACGATTTCATGTCAAGCGTCAAACCATGACGCTTTTTATTCCAAGCAGAGATCCCTGCAAATACGGTCTCTGAGTCAAACTCATAGGAATAAGTCTCGCGGCTTACCAAATGCTGCATAGCTTGAGTGATTGGAGAAGCAATTGGAAACTCCATATCTGCAATCCAATATGGAGTAACTTCATCTGAGCCGTAAACTTGGCTTAGCATATCGCTATCGTGTTTGATAAATTTATTCGCGGCGGTTGGGTTGTTTGTAAAGGCTTTAAACATGATTTCTTCTCTGCATTTTTGGTTCGTACTTATAAGACGAATAAACCGCGCAAAAGATGCAAAATATTTTCAGGTATTACAATTCAGAGACATCCGCGAAGATTTTATATTGATGTATCAAGCCCTGCTTGAAAGATAAGAAGGTCGCAAACTTGGCGACATGCGCGCTGCCATTCAGGCGTACATAATCAACTTGCCCCTCACACGCAACCGTATCATCGTTTACGTAAATCCCAGAAAATGTATGTGTCATTGATTCAATTGATCCAAAGAACGCAGTGTTAACTGCTTCGACGGCTGGCTTCCCAACTACTGGCTCCGCGTTCGAAAAATGAAATGACACGTCATCATGCAGTAATGCCATTAAGGCGTGGACATCCTTTTGGTCGACGACTTGATATAGATATTTGGTCTGTTCGATTAATAGTGACATATATGTTGCTCCTTTGTGTTTGAACTAAATTGGCTTTAAACGAGATTAAGATTTAGCGTGATTAAATAAGTACAGGCTTACCAACAACAGAATGACTGCTGCGATCAATTGCAGCGTTAATGGCTCGCCATACCACGAGATCCCAATAGATACACCAACCACAGTCACCACATTCCCCACTTGGCTAAAGCCCAGCCCATCGGTGATCCGTTGAAAACGAAACGTCAGTAAATAACTGAGTGCTGATAAGCTTGCCATGAGTGCCAGTACGCCAGTTCCGTTTGAAATGAATTCACCTTCAACCGCCTGTGTAAACGGAAGCCATATCATGCTCTGAAGTGTCAGCATCCCAGCAGCCAGAACAATTGGATTGGCAAGAGGAGGAAACGCGCGACTGCGATAGACATTACCAGCAGCCAAAAATATGGGTACGAGTAGCGCAATAGCCAGCGCTGACCATGGGGATGAAGTGTTCATTTGTGGTGACAAAGTCACAGAGAGTGCGGCAATGAACCCAACCATGATTCCGAGCACTTTTCGCAAGGTTAGTGAGGAACCTTGAAAAGGTAAGGTAAACAGCAAGGTAAAAATGGGCGACAAAGTAACGAGTACACTGAACGTACTGGTATTGAGTGATTGCAGGGCATAGGTCGACGCAAGATTTGGGATTGCGACACCCAGTAAGCCAGCCCAAAGATAATAACGGTAATGCACCAATGCCGTTCGGTTGAGCTGACCTCTAATCACCAATAACGTCATTAACAATATAGCAGCACCTGCCATCGGTATTATTGCGACATCAATCGGTGGAATACCAATGGTTACAGAATATTTGGCTAATGCAAAATTTACGGCAACAAGGCTGCCAATGCTGACCACATATAACGGAGACTGAAATTGCCGACCAATATCATTCAGATGCCTTCTTACCGTTAACGGTTTTATCAGTGATTTCATGTTTTACTCTATAGATTGGAGTCGATGAAATCAGCATAAAAGACCTAGATTGATTAGAGAATAGGCTCTACACTCTCCACACCGTATCCAATTTGGCGACAATCATGCAGCACTTAGACGCTATTCCTTATTTCCTTGCGGTGGTAAAGCATTCAAGCTTTGCGGGCGCAGCGCGTGAACTGGGCGTGTCACGTTCGGCAGTAAACAAACGGGTGATCCAATTAGAGTCAAGCCTTGGAGTGCGTTTGCTGCACCGCACTACGCGGCAAGTATCGCTTACTGAATCCGGTGAGCAGTTTTATGATCACCTCACCAAAGCCAATTATTGGCTGAAAAAAGCTGAAGATGCAGCAACCAGTCAACAAGATCAGGCAATTGGCACATTGCGGGTTAATGCGCCAATGTCTTTTGGTCGTCTTGTATTAGCCCCTCTCATCCCACAATTTCTTAAACGCTATCCTCATATTCACATCGACATGACGATGGATGATGGTTACGTCGATATTGTCGAAGGCGGGTATGATGTAGCGATTCGAGCTGGGGATTTAAATGACTCGAGTTTAGTGGCGAAGCGATTAACCAGCGTCCGTAGCGTCATCTGCGCTTCTCCTACGTATTTTGATGAGAATGGTTTATCTACGCCAACCGAGATCGGTGAACTCAGTACGTATAACGCTTTGCTTTATCGTCATGCATCTGAGAGTGCCGAGTGGTTTTTTGGTCACCAAGATCAAGTGACCAGTGTTGTTGTAAAAGGAAATTACCGAGTCAACAACAGCGAGGCATTACTGTGTGCGACAATCGCAGGGCTTGGGATTGCTAGGCTCCCCGACTTTATCGCCAATGCCCCAATTCAGTCGGGACAATTGCTGCCTTTGTTTCCTAACTATTTGATGCCAGAGAAAAATGTCTATGCTTTGTTTCCCGAGCGAGACCCTATGCCACTCAAATTACGATTGTTCATCGATTTCCTTGCAGCTGAACTCAATGACCGTTGAACGTCTATGATGTTTTAGCTTCAGACTTATCATTAACATTAGTTTTAGCCTTAGATTTTCCTCATAATCAAAGCCTGTGCATTGAGCATCGCTTCTTTGGTGCTGACATCTAAGGTTTTAACGTTAGCAAAGCGTTCGACCTCTTTAATCGCCACATCATGGGCAAAGATCACCAATCTTGCCTTTTCAATGTCCCTCTGCGTAATGCGATTGTCTACTCCATTGGCACCTTGTGTTTCAACTTTAATTCGAACTCCAAGATGATGAGCCGCCTTTTCCAAAGACTTTGCCGCGAGAAAAGTGTGCGCGACACCTGATGGGCAAGAAGTAATCGCAAGTACATCGGCTTGCCCTTCTTCCGTCACCGAGCCACCCAGAGATTGGTGTAAACGCTCATCGCTTTCGACCACGTTCTTTTTCAGTAATATCACTATTAGAGCTGTTGTTAGAGCCCCTGCTAATGTCCCGACGATATAGCCAATCTTGCCATCAACCACAGGCAGAACAATCCAGCCGCCCCAAGGGGCATGGTTCACAACATGGAACATAAAACCGACTACGTTACCAACAATACCACCAGCAACAACAGCAGGTAAAACACGCGCAGGATCAGCGGCGGCAAAAGGAATCGCACCTTCACTTATGCCGATCATACCCATGATTCCTGCGGCTTTTCCTGCTTCGCGTTCATCTCGTTTAAACTTCTTTGGAGAGATGAAAGTCGCCAATGCCATACCCAAAGGTGGCGTACAAATCGCAATTCCGACGCCGCCCATTAGCCAGGGTTGAGTATTCACCTGAGTTTGGGCAAACAGCGTCGCGACTTTGTTGATAGGACCGCCCATATCAAAGGCCGTCATCGCACCTAGAATACTGCCTAATAACATTTTTCCTGATCCTGCCATGCCAGTAAGCATTTGGTTCATCTCAAGCATCACTTGGGCAATCGGCGAGCCAATCACCCACATCACAGCACCACACGTAACAAAGGTGCCGACAAGCGGATAAATAAAGATCGAACTCAGCGAGATCATACTGTCTGGTAGTTTGATCTTCTTGAGTAAATTGACCACAAAGCCCGCAAAAAAACCAACCACTATCGCACCGAGGAAACCAGTATTATATTGATCCACGGCGACCCAAGAACCAATCATACCGGGCGCCAAACCCGGCTTATCTGCCATTGAATACGCGATATAACCACCGAGTACGGCAGTAAACAAAGTTAAACCCGCAATACCCATTTGTGCGATGTCAGCCAGAACGCCACTTTCAGGCACAGCGCCGTGACCAGAGATCATCACAGACAGAGACAAAAGCACACCACCCGCGACCACGAATGGGATCATATGTGACGTGCCGTATAAGAGATGTTCTTTGAGACGATTAAGTGATTGAGCCCAAGGGCTTAGAGGCTCGCTGTACGCTTCTTGATGATTTGAGACATAGCTATCGAAGGATTCAGAATTAGCTTCGAGAAACAGTTCTTGAGCCTCTTCCACCGACTCAACTGCCTTTAATTTTGTAACAAAGTCATCTTCAATCAGTTTAGTCGAGATCTGAGCCAACACCTCGATATGATGGTCATCATTGTTGTCAGGAGAAGCGAGCATGAAGAACACATCAGACAGTTCTCCACCGTCTGCACCATAATCAATACCGGAACGGCTGATACCCACCGCGACAGCAGGTTTCGCTACGGCACAACTTTTCGCATGTGGAATCGCAATTCCATCATCAAAGCCGGTGTTACCAATCGCCTCACGCTTCCAAATATCATCAAGGAATTCACTTTTACTGGAGAGTTTGCCAGCACGGTCAAGCAGTTCAACAAGCTCTTCAAATACCGCTTGTTTAGAGTCTGCCTTTAAATCCAGACAGATAATCTCCGGCTCTATAATGTCAGTGATGTCCATGTGCTGCCTCGTTCGAGTACCAATTTAAGTAAATGAGATAAAGAGGTTAATGAGATGAAAAGATTAACGGTGTGAGGGCACTCATTATATAGGACGAAAGGTGCATTAACTGGATATTTGTAACCAAGAATCGAGAGTGTGACGTCCACCTTTGAATTAAAAACGGTAATCCATAAAATTCACAGATTACTATAAAGATCTTGCTACTCTAGTCATCTAGTCATCTAGTCATCTAGTCATCTAGTCACCAGAGAATAAGCCGAGATTAAACCGAGAAGAACAATGAGAATTGTAGCGGTAACTGCGTGCCCTACAGGCATTGCGCACACCTATATGGCTGCTGATGCACTAAATAAAACGGCCCCTAAATTCAACGTCTCAATTAAGGTTGAGACACAGGGGGCTATGGGTATTGAAAACCTACTATCTGCACAGGACATTGCCCTAGCGGACAAAGTGTTGATCGTCTCTGATATCGATATCGAACAGCCAGACCGATTTGAAACCTCTAAAACCATATTTGTCCCAATGGAAGAGGTACTACTGAGCGTGGATAAAGTCTTTATTAAGTATTGTCGCGACATAAAAAGCAATCGAGCCTAACTCTCGGTATGAATGAATATCAGATTACCTTCTTCGTTAACGATCCTGCCGCGAATTCACACGTCGCGCAGCCTCTTACTCGCTTAGCGAAGAAGTTCAAAAGCAACATCCGCATTATCAACATCACTCAAAACCGAACTGCCGATCTGTCCCAATCTGTTGCGATGTTACAAGTAGGCTTACTTCGTGGAGATTTGTGTCAGATCACCGCCGTTGGTATTGATGCAGAGCTGGCGTGTTTTGTATTAAAAGACGTGATTGCCGAGCATTACGACATGGTTGGCTCTCAAGTGAACCATGAATTTTCTAACGATTTAATTCAGCGTATGCCGCAGATTTGCCCACCTTGTGACATCAAATGGCACCATGCCAAAGCGCAAACTGAACTGACCAAATTTGAATGCTTAAAAGGGCTTGCTCATTTGGTTTATCCAGAAGACCCAGATGAACTGATTCTGGCGTTTATTAAGCGAGAGGAGCGTTCGTCGACGTGTGTATCACCTGGAATTGCTTTACCTCATGTGATGTTTGAGTCGACTCAAGATCTCTCTATTGCTGTTATCGTCAGTGACAGCCCAATTGATTGGGCATCGCAGATAGGTCAAGTGCATGTTGCCATCGCACTCGTTCTTCCAACAAGACCGCAACGCGAACACATTGTAGCTGCCACCAATTTAACGAGAAATCTACTCCACGATCAGGTAAATGAGCGCCTGCAAAAAACCAGAAGCAGTGTCGATTTACAAGCGCTGCTGATGTATATCTCATCTCGCTTGCTTTAACACTTTTTGCCCTGGCTTTCTTACTAAATCAATAATCTACTAAATCAACAACCTAACAACTCGATAGCCTACTAACTTGATATCCTACTCAACTCGAACGTTCGGCTTAACTCAACAGCGCAGGTTTATGAAATGAAACTGGCTCGCTAAATAGAACCTCTGTATTCAGTTGGTGTTCTTCCAGTTCGATTTTTAAATACTCGACAGAAGTAATTCACATCCTTAAAGCCACAACGTACTGCCACTTCATTAAGCTTGAAATTGTACTTCTTAAGCATGAACTTGGCGCGGTCAACTCGCACGCGGGTGATATATTCAGCCAGCGTCATATGACCTTGTTGGCGAAACATACGCGACAAATGGTTGGATGAAATACTAAAGCGTGAAGCAATGCTGTCTCGGGTGATTTGACGGTGGAAGTTCTCTTGAATATAGATACAAATACCCTGATACACATCCTGCACCCGGCTATGAGATTTTTCGACGGGTGCTTCTAACATCGTCTTGCTGTATTGAAGTAAAGCTTGCAGCAATAACTCGTCCATAGGTTGCTTGTTGCTCTCTCTCGCTAATGAGCTGAGCGCCTCCAAAATGTTATCAATCGCGAACCCAGATCGAGTCTGAATACTGTGCTTTTGAATATCATAAAAGCTCTCCTCGCCTTTGCGCTTACTCACCAAACTTAAACCCAGCTGACGACGACCAAACAACATACTCAATACCGAGCAGTCCGTGTCCCAATTCGGTTTATTCCAACAGTTAGGCGGAATAAAAATCGCGTCTCCAGCTTTGGCTATGACATTGGTGATTTTGCGGTCATGGCTTTCCATTTCATTGACATACTCTCCATCAAGCACCAGTTCTAAGCGCGGAAAATTCACCTGATAGCTACATGCTGATGGCGTGTGAAAATCCCCAGCAAACCAGATGTTATGCAATGGCTCACGCTCATTTAACACTGAGGAAATTAAGTCATGAAATATCATTATTCGAACTCTTATGGGCAGCAATGAGGCTACGCCAATAGATATACCTGTAAGTGAAACATAGCGCTATTGAGCAAAATCACAATTTGAGATCTGTGTTACAAAAATCCAGTAATGGAAATAAATATCCAGCCATAAAACTGATATACCTCATTACATCTCAAACAAGTAACTACGCTACATCCCTTATATTTAAAAGCCTTAACACCCCGTAAGTCTTGTCAATACAGGTCTAAGAATGGTCGACCGCTCGATCAAAATCACACTCCATCAATCACGCAACAATCATCCAGTAAATGCGTTTTTTCTTCACTACAGAAGGCAAGTAATCAATTTCAAAATACCCCTAACAAAATAAAAACAAAGTAGGGGTTCATTATGATCACGACATTGATCAATCAAGATTTGATTAAGCTTTCGCTTAGCGCCAATTCAAAAGAAGAAGTTTTTAAAGAGCTGATAGATGTGCTTTACGCGCAAGGCAGAATTTCAGACAAAGCGCAATTTCTTGCCGATATTAAGGCAAGAGAAGAACAAGGTAATACAGGGTTTGAAGAAGGTATTGCCCTGCCACACGCAAAAAGCAGCGCGGTTATCAAACCAGCCGTTGTTATCGGTGTTCACAAACAGGGTATTGAGTACGGCGCAGATGATGGTCAGCCATCAAAGCTGTTCTTTATGATTGCCTCTCCAGATGGTGGCGATAATCACCATATTGAAGTACTGGCAGAGCTATCTTCAAAACTGATTGAAGAAGGTTTTATCGAAAACTTCATGAATGCCGGCTCTGAACAAGAGGCTTTGGAACTACTGCTTAAAAAGCCTGAACCATCCGCAACCGAAATTAACGTTGAGAATCAAGGCTTCATCATAGGTGTGACAGGCTGCCCAGCTGGCGTTGCACACACTTACTTAGCAGCCGAAGCACTAGAGAAAGGCGCTGCGGCTCTTGGCTACGATATTAAGGTCGAAACCAACGGTTCAATTGGTGTTAAAAACAGCCCGACTCAAGAAGAGATCGAACGTGCAGATGCGATTGTGGTGGCTTGTGACAAACAAGTCGACATGGCTCGCTTTGTCGGAAAACGCGTCATCAGCACCAACGTAAAAGCGCCAATCAAAGACGCACAAGGCTTAATTAAACAAGCACTCAGTGCGCCAAGCTACCAAGCAGAACAAACACCGAACAACCAATCTGTCGCAGAAAAAGCCTCACAAGCGCGTTCAGACCTTTACCGCTACTTGATGAATGGCGTATCTCACATGATCCCATTCGTGGTAACAGGCGGTCTTTTGATTGCGCTTGCACTGGCAATTGGCGGCGAGCCAAGTGAATCCGGCATGGCGATTCCAGCAGGCAGCATGTGGAACCAAATTCTAGAAGTGGGCGTGGTTGCGTTCACCCTAATGATCCCAATCTTGGCTGGCTACATTGCTTACGCGATTGCCGACCGCCCTGCCCTAACCCCAGGTTTGATTGGCGGTTGGATTGCAAACAACGGCTCTTTCTACGGCGCAGATGCTGGTACGGGTTTCATTGGCGCGATCATCGCAGGTCTATTGGTAGGTTACTTCGTTAAATGGATCACCTCGTTTAACTACCACAAGTTCGTTCAACCGCTTGTGCCTATCATGATCGCTCCGATCACTGGCTCTTTGTTCATCGCAGGTCTGTTCATCTTTGTGATTGGCGCACCTATCGCTGGGCTAATGGATGCTCTTACTGCACTGCTAACTAGCATGAGTACAGGCAACGTGGTTCTGCTTGGCATCGTATTGGGTGGTATGGCTGGTTTCGATATGGGCGGACCATTCAACAAGGTGGCATTCCTATTCTCAGTTGGCATGATTGCCAGCGGTCAGACTCAATTCATGGGTGCGATGGCGTGTGCAATCCCTGTGGCTCCACTCGGTATGGCTATCGCAACCAGACTTGGCCGCAAGTTCGACCTGTTCGAATCTTCTGAAATTGAAGCCGGCAAAGCAGCAGGCGCGATGGGTTTGGTGGGTATCTCTGAAGGTGCGATTCCTTTCGCCGCTCAAGACCCAATGTCGGTTATCCCAGCCAACGTGCTTGGTTCAATGACTGCAGCGGTTATGGCGTTCTCATTCGGCATCACCAACAGCGTTGCTCACGGTGGCCCCGTTGTGGCTCTACTAGGCGCAATGAATTACCCAATGCTGGCTCTTCTGTGCATGGCATCAGGTGCAGGTGTGACTGCTGTTACTTGTATCGCGCTTAAAAACCTACGCAAAGCCAAGCTAATGACAGCAGCGGCTTAAGCCATTTCAACTCCAATGGCTTGAGCCCCTCTACTCTTGTACTTTAAATAAATCGGGTAGAGCTCAAGCCATGTTTCCCTTCATGGTGATTTCGATGTCTGATTTTTCTTTAGCGAACGACTCGTTCGTACAACGCTTCTTCTACCCTATGACCAACGTAATTCAAAACTACGCATGGGGTAGCCCTTCTTCGTTTAGCCAATTGTTTGGTATTGATAACCAGTCTGGTGAACCGCAAGCGGAAATATGGATGGGCGCTCACCCCAACGGTTGCTCGATGGTGACTAATAACGGGCAACAAACCACACTGTCGAGCCTAATCTCTCAAAACTTGAACCTGTTCCTTAGTGAAAAAGTGGCTCGTCGATTTGGAGAACTTCCTTATCTGTTTAAGGTGTTAGCAGCAGAGAAAGCGCTGTCTGTGCAAGTTCATCCAAACAAGCAGCAAGCAGAATCTGGATATGCTCTAGAAGAGCAACAAGGCATTCCTATGACGGCGGGTAACCGTAATTACAAAGATGCCAATCACAAGCCAGAGCTGGTTTACGCATTAACCGACTACACGGCGATGAACGGCTTTAGAGCGATTAATGAGATCCTTGAGCATTTCCAATACCTCGACATTCCAGAGCTGCATTCAATGGTCAACGACTTAACGGGCGACCAAACTCCCAATGGGTTAGCAAGCTTCTTCGCGAGCTTGTTGTCTTTGGAGGGCGAGCAAAAAGGAATGTCACTTACCATGTTGCTGATGAAGGCTAAGCTTTCTGATGCACCCGTATTCCAGTTAATCTCAGAGTTGGAAGAGCAATATCCCGGTGATGTGGGTTTATTCGCCCCACTGCTACTCAACGTGATCACTCTAAAACCTGGGCAAGCTATGTATCTGGATGCTGAAACACCGCACGCCTACATAAAAGGCACCGGCTTAGAAATTATGGCGAACTCAGACAATGTGCTTCGCGCAGGGTTAACGCCTAAATATATGGACGTGAATGAGCTAGTCTCTTGTACTCGATTTAATGAAAAGCCTGCAGATAGGTTGCTACTAAGCCCGATTGAGCAAGGTGATGTAATGGAATACCAGATTCCAGTGGAGGACTTTAAGTTCTCTATTGTTCAAAACTCTCATCAAAGGAAAATCACCACAGAGGGTGCAGAGATCTTGCTACCGCTCGATGAATCTATGCTGCTCACTCACCCTTGCGGCGAAACCTGCGTGATAGAAAAAGGTCAGTCAGTTTTCATTCCCGCTTATGCTGAGAGCTACAAACTGGATTGTATTGGACGTGTCGCACGCGCTTACAGTTAATTTTCGATAAACAGATCAAACACACTTACTTAACACTACTCATGCCCTGCTTTGCGGGGCATTTTTGTTTCTGCACACTCCAATTCCTAAGTTAAGAATCGTTATCAACGATGATGCACCATGACCAATATCACACTGTATAAATGATGCAAATCACACTTAATTTTGCTTGGTACAAATGTACAGTGAAGGGCTTTTATTTGCTATTTCGCGAATGCTGTTAATCCATTAATTTTAATTCAAGAACTTCAAAAGTGAATGAGTTAATAAATGATCACACAGCTAACTAACGTCAATTTAATTAATAACAACCTTCAAGCAAATAATAAGAAAGAACTGTTTGAAGAACTCGCAACAATGTTATTTAAAAATAACCGAATCGGTAATAAAGATGCCTTTTTAACAGACATCGAAATTCGCGAATCTCAAAGCATTACTTCGATGGATGGCATCGCCTACCCACACTCGAAAAGCCAAGCGGTAACTGAGCCTGCAATAGCTGTTGGAGTAAAACGAGAAGGCATTGAATATGGCGATGAAGATGGCATTAACCCAACCGTGTTTTTTATGATTGCCTCACCAGACAACGGCGCTGACCATCATATTTATGTACTACAAGAATTATTTGGAAAATTCAGCGATGAGTTTATTCAAAATATCCATAACGCAAAAGATGAACATCAAATACTTAATATTTTAATTAATTCATAAGGCGTAGAAAATTATGACCACCCTAACAAATCAAGCTACGAATAATAATGCTAATTCAAAAAATAAAAATAGCAGTAGCGATTATAAAAAAATACTCAGCACCATGAAAGGTCACCTGCTTTTTGGTACATCACACATGCTACCTTTCATTGTAGCCGGCGGTGTTCTTTTAGCTCTAGCGGTAATGGCATCAGGTAAAGGCGCGGTTCCTGCCGATGGCTTGCTGGCTGACATTTCTAATATCGGTATCAAAGGGCTTGTTCTTTTCCCAATCATTCTTGGTGGCTTTATTGGTTACTCAATTGCAGACAAACCAGCCCTTGCACCAGCGATGATTTCATCTGGCATCATGGCAGATATGGGCGGCGGCTTCCTTGGCTGTATCGTGGCTGGTTTTATCGCAGGTGGCGTGGTGTTCCAACTGAAGAAGATCCCACTTTCTTCAAACATGACAGCACTTGGTGCTTACTTCATCTACCCACTTCTAGGCACATTAATTTCTGCCGGTATCGTACTTTGGGGAATCGGTGAGCCAATCAAACTGTTCATGTCTTCTATGAACGAGTTCCTAGCTTCAATGGCTGGCGCTTCTAAGATGGTTTTAGGCACCATCCTTGGTGGTATGACTGCGTTTGATATGGGCGGTCCTATCAACAAAGTAGCAACACTATTTGCTCAAACTCAAGTAGACACACAACCATGGCTAATGGGCGGCGTAGGCATCGCGATTTGTACTCCACCTCTAGGTATGGCTCTGGCGACTTTCCTATTCAAAAACAAATTCTCTAAACAAGAGCAAGAAGCAGGCAAAGCGGCAGCAATTATGGGTTCTATCGGTATCTCTGAGGGCGCTATCCCATTCGCCGCGAACGACCCAATGCGCGTACTTCCTTCAATCGTTGCCGGTGGTATCGTTGGCTGTGTGTTTGGCTTTATGACAGACGTTCTTCTGCACGCACCGTGGGGCGGTCTAATCACAGCACCAGTATCAAGCAACATTCCAATGTATGTAGTCGGTATTGCACTTGGCTCATTAACCACAGCGGTTATTGTTGGCTTCTGGAAACCTGTCGCGGTTGAAACCGAAGAAGATATGGCTGAAACACCAGTACAAACTCAAGCGGTTCCTGCCGCTGGCGAAGGCGAGTACGACATCGTAGCAGTAACATGTTGCCCTTCAGGTGTTGCACACACCTTCATGGCAGCAAAAGCACTAGAGAAAGCAGGCTTAGCTGCAGGTCTTAAGGTTAAGGTAGAAACTCAAGGTCAAAACGGTATTCAAAACCGCATCACCGACCTAGATGTAGCTAACGCGAGACTGGTTATCTTGGCACACGATATTCAAGTGAAAGACGCACACCGCTTTGCTAACGCAAACGTAGTCGAATGTTCAACTAAGCATGCAATGAAAAACGCCACGCAGATGATGTCGGCGTAAACCAATAAGCTCCACCCCTAGAGCCCTTCCCCCAAGGGCTCTATTTTCAAAATAACAATACAAACACGCTCTACTTGTATCCCTCAAAATTATAAATAATAGGTTTTGTATGAAACTCAAACGTTCTCTTCTCGCATGCGCGATTCTCAGTAGTTTTATCGGTCTAACTGGTTGCAATAGCAACGATGATTCAACAGCCACAATACCCGGTGATCCTCTAGTTGATCTTGCGGTGCTAAAATACGTAGATCCTATGATCGGCACTGCGGCATCTGGTCATACGTTCCCAGGAGCAACCGTACCTGCGGGTATGGTTCAACTGTCTCCAGACACTTTTATTGGTTCTAATACCGACCATGAGTCTGGTCTTAATCCATGGCATTCAGCTTCTGGTTACTGGGATTCATCGAACTATGAAACGGGAGAGGTTATCTCCACTGACGTTTCACTCTACGGCTTCTCTCATACACACCTATCAGGTACAGGTGCCACAGATCTAGGCGATATATTGGTTTTGCCTTATTCGGATATGGCAAACAGCCAATTGAATACTTTTGACAAAACTAACGAAGAAGCCAGCGCTGGTTACTACAAAACAAAGCTAAATCAAGGTCAAATTGAAGTTGAACTCACGGCAACTAAGCGTGTCGGTTTACATAAATATGTCTTCGAAGACGGTGCCGAACGTAATGTGAAGTTTGATTTAGGCCACACCTTAATGCACAACAACGGACAATCATTAAAGAATAAAATCGAAGTGGTAGACGACTACACCATCCGAGGCCGAAAAACATCGACTGGCTGGTTCCAAGGTCAAGATCACCAAGGTCAAGACATATTCTTCTATGCCCAGTTTAACCAACCTATCGCCAAAGCTATGTTAGGTGAACAAGATCAAGAACCGACACGAGAGATGCGCCAATCGTCTGTTTATTCGGGCGATGATCTCACCGCGTACCTCAATTTTGGTGCTGGTGACGAGTCCATAGAAATACGTGTTGGTATTTCTCCAGTGAGTTGGCAGGGTGCTCAGAAAAACCTAGAAGCAGAAGCTCCGAGTTTTGATCTAACAAAAGTCAAAGAAGGCGCAGAATACGCATGGGCTGAAAAGCTGGCAAAAATCAAAGTGGAAGGTGGTACTGACGCCGAGAAAACCAATTTTTATACTGGCATGTACCACATGATGATTGCCCCAATAGAATTCTACGACGTAGATGGTCAATATGTTGATATGCTCGGCACCGTTCGCACCCTAAAAGAAGGTGATACACCGAACTACTCTATCTACTCAACATGGGATACGTTCCGCGCAGTGCATCCAATGTGGACGATCATCGATCCTGACCAAGCAACACTTTACGCAAAAGACTTAATTCGTAAATCTAACGATGAATTCGGTCTGCTGCCTAAATGGGAAGGTCATGGTTCTGAAACTGGCACAATGATTGGCTATCCTTCAGCGGCGATTCTAGGTGACGCGGTGACTAAAGGGCTAATTGATGCAGAACAAGCATATACCGCCTCAGTAAAATCAGCTCGCTACACTCCCCATGAATATCCACAAATTCATGATGGCATTTTAAGCTCGCTAATGGCGGGACAGCTAAACTATCACGAGAGTGAGACATGTGTTCGCTACCCGAACTGGAACTCTATCTCCTATTCACTAGAATTCTCATTCTACGATTGGACTATTGCTGAAATGGCGAAAGCGGCTGGTGATATGGATGCATATGAAGAGTTTAAAGCACGCTCGTATAACTCTCTGACACATTGGGATGCCAATGCTGGCGGAGCAGATGGCACAGGCTTCTTCGTACCAACGGAACTAAAAGAAGGCGACCCATGTGCATTGAAATACGCTTCAACTGACTTTGACCCATATAAATCAGACGCGTATTACTACACTGAAGGCAACGCATGGCAATGGCAATGGGCGTTCATGCAAGACTTAGACAAATTGACTGAAATTATGGGTGGTAGCGAAGGGTTAAACGACAAGTTGAACAACCTATTCAATGCTGACCCTAATGGTGGTGAAGCGCACCAAGACATGACAGGCTACATTGGTCAATACATTCACGGTAACGAGCCATCGCATCACGTCATCTATTTGTACAACCGCACAGAGGAATCTTACAAGGCTCAAGAATACTTAGATCAGGTTTATGACCAGTTCTACAAACCAACACCTGACGGGATCATCGGTAACGAAGACGTAGGGCAAATGTCGGCTTGGTATTTGATGTCGGCACTAGGCTTCTATCAAATTTCACCAACGGATCCTACTTATAGTATCGGTCGTCCAATCTTCGATAAAGCCGTCGTCAATATTGGATCTGGGTCATTCACTGTCACCGCTGAAAACAACGGACCGGATAACCTATATATCAAAGAGGTAAGCATTAACGGCAAGCCGCTAGATATGTATAACACTTTCCAGCACAGTGAATTTAAAGCAGGAGGCGAACTTCACTTCGTTATGACTGCAGATAAATCTCAAGCTATGCAAGCCAATCTCGGAAAATAACGCTTATTGGGGGCTTTATGCCCCCTTTTGTGCTCAATACACATCATAAAGCCAACAAACGTTTGGACATAAATGAACTGGCGAATTCAGTAAATGAAATTACTTTTTAGTATGGAAAGGCACTTAGCTCGGTATTTTGTATTGATGGTGCAGATCAGTTTAAATTGAAGCCAATGAAGCTGACATTGCCTTTGAGCGTTTCTACGCATTGTGTCTAGAGGATGAGCCTGCCGCGCACTTCCCAACATGTACGACAGAACCAACTATTACTGCTGTGAATAGTGTATTAATGTCTCTCTGTAGAGTGAGAGTAAAGTAGCGCTATCTACTTGAACACCAACCTGTTGTGCTGGAAATAAGCCCCATTCATCATTCATATAGTTACGTTGATCAGCTTTCTGAATAGTCATCCCTTCCGCAGGTCCATCTGTGACTACCCTGACAGGACCACTACGACTTGTAAAAAGAGATGGTTGGATAACATAAGCAATAGCTGATGGGTCATGAACATGACAGCCATCCATTCCTACTTTTTCAGAATAAAACTTTAAGTAGTAACGGCTAACATCCCAGATAAACTGCCCTACCTCTCCTGCATCATCTCGCAACTCATCAAGGTATTGACTGGTAAAAAAGCTCTCCTCCGTCACATCGAGCCCTATAATGACTACTGGCCATGATGCCGTAAACACCTTATCGGCAGCATGAGGGTCATCATGAATATTCGCTTCTGCAAATGGTGTCACGTTCCCTCTGTGGTCGTTTTCGCCGAACGCGCCACCCATAACAACCACTTCTTTGACCAAGTCAACGATATCAGGAGCAGCTTCAAGTGCGAGTGCCAGATTAGTAAGAGGACCAACCGCCACAAGGGTAATCTCTCCTGGCTCAGCTCGAATACTGTCGATAATGAACTGATAAGCCGGCTTATCAATAGCTTTAACATCTAATGAATTTGGCGCTTTCACATCCCCAAATCCAGCCTCACCATGCACTACAACCGTGGCTCCAACGGGATCTCTTATCAACGGCTTATCCGTTCCCTTAGCCACCAGCGTCTTCATTCCAAACTTCTGCTTTAGATAAAGGGCATTTTGAGTCCCGTTGTCTATCGTCGCATTACCATAAACAGTGGTGATCCCCATCAGCTCAATATCTGGATGCGCTTCTGCAAATAAGATTGCCATTGCATCATCGATGCCCGGATCTGTATCTAGGATGATTTTCTTTGTCATATCAGCCTCTAATTAAACAGTTGAAAAGAATAGACAATACCTAGAAAAAACACTGATAAACGTGACTTAAATCGCATGACGAGTGCATATTAACTTAAACACTCAAGGTGTGGATTGTTCGTATGAATATTGTACTACGAGCATTTTTCCTTATGTTCTGGAAAAATTAGTTAAACTTTAATTCCTTTAACTAATCATGAGTAACTATAGATATGTAAAGTCCAAAGGCTCTTAGTGGCTCCCTACTTACTCACTGATGACTAATTCTTAAGCGATAACGGTCTTTAACGTGATCATTTCAAGTCGATCAACCGTAACAATAACTACGCCAACTAAAATGAGTCAGACCTATGAAATATTCGCTGCTGTGCTCCACCACCCTAATCGCGAGCCTAACAAGTTCATTCGCCTTTTCAGCAAGCTGCCCTGAGATACTTAACGGCAAACAAAGGCTGTTAAATTCAAATGAAGAGATTGAACTCTGTGAAGAATTTCAAGGTAAAACTTTATTGATTGTCAATACGGCAAGTCAGTGCGGTTTCACTTCTCAGTTCGAGCAACTTGAGCAGCTTCACCAAACCTACAAAAAGAAAGGTTTCACGGTTGTTGGTTTTCCAAGTAATGACTTTCGCCAAGACAGAGGAAGCGAGGAGCAATCTGCTAAAGTCTGCTACCTAGATTATGGTGTAACCTTTCCGATGATGGCGCGTGCATCACTCTCTGGACCAGCCGCAAATCCAGTCTTTGCCGAGATCCAACAACAAGCTGGTATTAAACCGAAATGGAATTTCTACAAGTTCTTGGTCAGCAAAGAAGGCAAAGTGATAGCAACCTTCCCGAGTTCTACATCGCCAACCAGTACTACCCTCCAAAATGCAATAGAGCAGCAGTTATGAGGTCAGGTTGTATGGAGACAACTCAAACACGCAACACCATGGTCAAGCTCGGTTACATGGGTTTAATCCCCTTTTTATTCGGTCTATTGTTATCGCTCACCGACAGCCAACTCTTTAGCTTGAGCGGCGAAACGTTCTTCATCACCTATAGCGTGGTTATATTGAGCTTTTTGTCGGGTATCTTGTGGGGGAATGGAATAGAGAACTTCGAAAACCAATCTAGTAACAAGGCTCTAATTCTGAGTAATGTTATTGTGTTGGCAGCTTGGCTAGCGGCGCTGCTCGGTGAGCAGCAAGAGTTTCTCACCACTCTGATTCTGCTCTTAGGCTACATTGCGGTTTGGCGAGCGGAAAGGTCAATGAGAGAAGAGAACCAAAGTGAAGGTCCCGACGGCTATTTTGACATGCGAACCAGATTAACCTCCAGCGTGGTATTAATGCACGGTATAGTGATGTTGACTTAAGCGAGTGACGCCTGCATCACGTATAAAAAAGGGGCAGGTCTTGAGTTTTGACACGCATTATTTTTTTGTGTCTCGAAACTAGCTCACTAACTGTAACGTATTAGAAACGTAACAAGGTTTTGGACATTTATGAGTTAGGTGTTGTTCAAAAATATAGATTTACGGATTACTTGCACTAATCAGGTCAGACTGCACAATCTAAGGACTAGCGCTATTGTGAATCCTGAGAAATGGCATTTAGAACGCTTTTATATAAAACTATGACTTTGGAGTTTACCTCTAGATCATGCCTTTATTGAGTTTCAAGAGCTAGGGCGTGTTGATCTTTCGTGATTATTTTTTAAACAGCATAGTAAAGAGTTATAATTTGCTTTGCCAAAAGTAAAACCATAACCAATACCATACCAAGAACAATATTAACTGATATTCGATGGGAACTACTACTTCGACTTATGAAAAATACAGGTCGTATTTACGATAAAACTGAACATCGAATGACATTTGAAGGAATACTTTATCGAATGAGAACAGGTATTCCTTGGCGAGATCTGCCACCTGAGTTCGGAGAGTGGAGTACCGTTTACAGGTGATTTAATTTTTGGTAAAAAAAAGGGACTTTAGATAGGATTTTCATGGACTTATCTAGCATAGCTGACTTTGAGTAGCTCTTTCTGGATGGCTCTATAGTTCGAGCGTATCAGCATAGCACAGGTGCAGCTACTGAAATCTCAGAGCAAATAGGAAAAAGTCGTGGTGGTAATTCAACCAAAATTCATTTAACTGTTGATAGTGGTGGCCTGCCGATTTGCTTTGATTTATCAGAAGGTCAACGCCACGATATAGTGCATTTCGAAAGTTTAGTTGAGCAACTTGATGAAGTTAATACCATGGTTTGTGATAAAGGGTATGACAGCGAACCTTTTCGTGCTTTTGTTAAGGAACGTGGCGGAGAAACGGTAATTGCTAAACGCAATTACGGACAATATATAGACAAAGGCAGTATGGATTGGTGTCTATACAAGTATCGTCACTTGGTCGAAAATGCCTTTGCGAGAATTAAGCATTATCTAGCCATTTCAAGTAGATATGACAAGATAGAAAGGATTTATACCAGCATGTTATCGCTGGTATTTATGTTAATGTGGCTACCGATGTATTGCTGAACATGAAATATATAGCAAAGATCAACACGCCCTAAAATGTCATCACCTATGCGTCACATTAGTTTTCATCACTAGTTAAATGACATAAAAAGTGCCTGATTCTAATGGTGCAGTTCTCAAACATTTCTATTATCTCGACTTGTAATTGCCTTTTTCTATTCCGTGCTTTTTCATTCTCAAGTACAGCTTTTTTCGGGGTATTTGCAGATGATTAGCGGCATCGGTAACTCGCCCAGAATGCAAAAACAGCGCATCTTCTATGAGTTGCTTTTCGAAATCGTCTACCAACTCTGCTAATGGAAGCTGAATATCATTTTGTGAGTAGATACGCTCTTTACCTGTCAGCTTAACAATCCCGATGGCATACAACTCAGCAATGTTTCGCAGTTCACGGATATTGCCTGGCCAAGGGTAACTTCTCAAAAGAGCGAGATAGTTAGAGTCTACATTTGGCAGTGCTTTACCTAGTTTCTTACAACTTAATTTCAAGAAATAATGAAATATCGCGACGATATCATCTGGCCGCTGGCGCAAAGGAGGCACGTGAACCACTCCCTGGTTAAGCAGATAGTATAATTCTGGCAACAATTGATTCTTAGTGATGTACTCTTCCGGCTCGGACTCAAAAATTGTCACTACACGCAGATTTTTTTTACCACAACGCTCACGCGCCAGCAGCAACTGAGCCAAATGCCGTTGCACCTCTTCAGGCAATTCTGGTAAGTTATCTAACACAAGCACACTCGGCTCCTGCTTGTTAGTCGCATCATCAATACACTTCATTGTCGTGGTGTTGCTGAGCGCAAGAGTGATATATCCCATCTCTTCGTTCTTCGTCATCATATCTTTGATGATCCCAGCGACACTGTGACGCCCTGTACCTGACTCGCCATAAACTACCAAGTGCGTGTCCAACAAAGCGTATTGCGCGACATATTTTCGGATCTGCTCCATATGCGCGGAGTTACCAATTAGTGAACGTGAAATGGACTTCTCTGCCTGACGCTGGAACTCTACCTGACCAGTGCGAGTTTCAAGCTGGTGCTTAACCAATGTTAATAAATCCGCAGGATTAATCGGCTTCTCTAAAAACTCACACGCACCTTGCTTCACAGCATCCACAGCTATCGGAATATCGCCGTGCCCAGTAATCACAATAACGGGTATTCGCTCATCAACATTTTTAATCAGTTTCAGCAGTTCTAAACCATGCATCTGTGGCATATACATGTCTAGAATCACAACGCCCACCCACTCAGGAGAGACGTATTGCAACGCTTGTGTTGGGTCGTTAATGGCCTTCGACTTTATCGATGAGATGTTCATTAGGTAAGAATATGAATCCAAAACATCTTGATCATCATCGACTAATAATACTGAATACTGGTTATTGATCATTAGGTAACTCCAACACAACCATCGCACCTTTTTCTAGTGAGGAAGCGAGGTAGATATTTCCTTTATGCTTTTCTATTAATGATTTACAAATATTCATTCCTAGCCCTAACCCAACCTCTTTTGTCGAAACAAAAGGCTGAAAAATCCGTGGCACAATCTCTTCTCCGAAACCAACAGCATTGTCACTGATCGCAACCAGTGTGGTTTGCTTACTCCGGTCCACCAATTCCATTTTAATTCGTTTTTTATCTTCTCTTGTGCTTTCCATTAGCGCATCGCAGCCATTTACTAAGACATTTATGAAAATCTGTTCTAACGCCAACATATCGCCTTGAACTTTCACGTCATCAGGTAGCCTATTTTCTATCGTGATCTGTTGACGTTTTGCACGCGTATTCACGATGGTCGACGCTTGCTCCGCGACTTCATGAATAGATACAGGCTTTGCTTCACTCTCACCGACTGGCTTCCGTGCGAACTGGCGCAAACTGTTGATAATCTTGGTCATCCGAGTCGTTAAGCCCTCGATATGTGTGATCGACTCGCTGACCTTATCTGGGTTGTCTTGTTGAACAAACATTCTCGCGCTGTACAAATACGTCGACATCGCATTTAGTGGCTGGTTAAGTTCATGCGCTAAGCTCGTCATGGTTTGGCCTACAACCGCCATTTTTGCAGCTTGAATGAGTTCATCTTGTGTTTTTTTAAGATTGTCTTCAGTTCGAATTCGCTCTTCGATTTCGTTTTCTAGCTGCTGGTTCTTCAGCAATAGGTCTTGCGTTTTTTCTAACACTCGACTTTCCAATGTTCGCGTAGCAACTTCTTGATGAGTCACATCAGTGATAGTCATGATAAGTTTGTATTCGGCTCCGTGGGCAAAAGGGCGAATATCGAAACGTACGTATTTAGGCTGATCTCCTCCAAGTGACAAGGTCACATGAACTTTTCCAAGTTCAATCCACAAGTGCGAGCGATCGAATACCTTTTTTAGCTGTTCTCGGCAGCTTTCTGGGAAATATTCCCAAATCGAGCAACTTTCGTTTACTTCACCAAGTTTCAATAACTTACGCGCACTTAAGTTTGCAGACTCCACTACTCCGTTGAGGTCGCTTGTGATCAAACTCGCCGTGGTATTGTTGATTAAACTCAAGGCATTAGTACGCTGAATTTCCTGTACCTTTTCACCATATTCGATGAGCTTTTCACTCAAGCGTCCGATTTCATCATTTCCGTCCACCACAACTGGATGATTTAGGTCATTTTTGATGATGGCATCAATACTGTCACCCAGTCCTATCAAACGCGCCACAATTCGGCGGTTGATAAAGTAATACGTCAAGAACATACTTGTCATGATCGAGATGCTGAAGCAAACGAGCAAAACGTGATTACCATATGACACACGCTCGGCAGTCTCCGTTTTTACTTGTTTGAACGTGTGGTCGGCGGTAAGAACCAATTCTGCGATTTGATGATGGATGGCATCCATACTTAGTGCAATCTGGTCTTGCATCTTTTTGATGCCACCGTTTAATTTCACCAGTGACATAAGTTGTTTTTCGAACTCACCATCAGGACTCAACACCACTACGAGTTCTTGCAGCAACTGTTTGTAAGCTATTGAGGTTGGTTGGTTCATTAACATTGTGCTGCTTTCTTGAAGATCCAACAGGCGAAAGTAAATCACTTTCATACCATTATCGACCTGCTCTGACATTGAGGCTCCTGAAACGTCAATGGCCATGTCATACACAGCCGATTCAACGTCAATAACCTTTTGTAATGTACTCAGTTTAGCCAACAAACTTTGAATATCTTTTGAATCGTTTGCCCGCTCAATCTGCCAATGCACTTCTTGGCGAAGAGGTTTGAGCTCGGAGCGAATATCTTGGTGGAGCCAGTTAATTTGTTCCATCAGTTGATCGACACGCCGATTTTGATCAATTCGTGTGGAAATCAGATCGACATATTTTGCCAGTAACGAGGTAAGTCCTGCTTCCGATTCAAGCAACTGATAGAACTCCGAATTCATTCTATTGCTTTTTAGAACCGTTGAAATTGAAGCTAGCTCCTCATTCACCTGTATAGCTTGTTCATTCAGCTGTACTTTGTTATCAACGACTTGAAGCGCTGCAACGCGTCGGTTTATTTCACTCGTTTTGCTTTCGAGGAAATAGCTGGCGTTGTATTTGGGCACGCTATCTTCCAGCAAAGTCCTCACCTGATTGTCTAAACTGTTCCAAGTAGCCCAAGCAACCACACACACCACCGTGAGTAAAAGCGTACTGCAAGCGAAAGCTACAACTAAACGAGCCCCAATGGTTTTATATTTCGGGTATAACACTACTTCCCTTGCCCCCGACAGTGAGCCAATTGTTGATTTACGTTGTCCAACTTTTCCGACATCGCGCGCCCCAATTCATGAGAAAACTCCGCCAACAAGGCTTGGTAGTGCGTCATTCCAACTTCGGAGTCTTTATCCATTGTCGCCAAATTTTGGGCAATGGTAGTTATTTTCTCTTCGCTCAGTGGTAGTTCAAACAACTGCTTCTCGATCGTCTTGAGTGAGCACTGTTGTTCAGGACTATCTCCAACCAGCAGATTGAGTTTAATGAGGGTGAGCCAAGCGTCTTGTAACTCTGGAAGACGCTTAGTAATCGCGGTATCAAAAATCAAATTGATCAGTGCTTCTCTCGGCATTACCTGTTTTAGGTCGAGCACTGGGTTATCACCACTGTATCGAGCCGTATCATAGAGGGCCGTTTTTGAAATTGCGCTGCTTTCCATTTGCTCTTGAACTTCTTTTGAAAGTAAATGCGCAACAAAGGCTTCTGCCAACTTGTCGCTCTCACCACGATTTATTTGAGCAATGTAAGTGGGCATTAGCGTAAAGTCTTGATCATAAGCAAAACCGACATAGTCAAATTTACGCTGGGCAATCAATGCATAGCTGTCAATTGTTGGTCCAATACCTAACTTGCCTTTGACTATATAATCCGCAACCCCGAAGCTGCGAGATGAAATCGTCGCCAAATTCGCTCCTACGTTGAGTAATATGCGCCAGCCCTCTTTCCAACCATATCGACTAAGTACACTCTCAACCATCAGCTGAGTTGTTCCTGAACGACTTGGTGTACTCATGGTGACATGTCCAAAGTACAGAGGGTTTGTCAGATCTTGAAACCACTTCGGTTCTGGCAAATGGTTTGCGGCTAAATAGTCTTTGTTCCAAACAATCCCAGCCCCGGAGTACCCAAACGCAACAACTTGCTCTTTATTCGGCAATAAATAGGCAGATAACCATTTCGGAACTTGCACGTTAGATGGCATATCAACTAATCGATGCTCGTTAGAAAGCTCTTTCATCAAAAATGGAGATGAGCTCAATACCAAGTCGATATCCTTCATATAGCTTTTGCTTAGCAGTTGCAGACTCGATTGAGTACGACGGTGCACTATTCTGACTTCCGCATCAGGATAATGCTGCGTAAAGTCATCCACCAAAGCAATTATTGGAGCTTGAGAAAAAGTAGTGAGTATTACCAGCTCTTTATCTGCTGCGATTGTGAGTGGTGTATAAAGAGCAGCACTCAGAAGTAAACGACGCCCTAATTGCTTTAAATCAGCCATCAGATTAACCAAAAACCTTAAATAATGTGCGGTAACTCAAATCTATTAAAGATCGTTAAAAATCTTACAGAGTATGTTTGAGTCAGTATTGACGCACTTCAACCTAAACTACGTATATTCTATCAGTAACAAGTAGCAGCCTACCGTTCTAAATTCCCGTTTTTGACTCAGCCTAAATATCAATATGAGTCAATTCTGCCTCAAATTCATACCTTTGTACTGTGCAATCTGTCACTTCAAGATGCCCCTGCAACAAAACATTTGTAATTAAAACTTGGAGTGCAACATGTTTAATTTCTTTAAATCACGTCCTGACCTCCCTCTTTCAGATGGCTCGAAAGAGGAGATGCAGGCGCGTTTCAAACGCTACCAATGGCAGGTATTTTTAGGCTTGGTTTTTGGTTACGCAGTCTTCTACGTAGTACGTATGAGTTTAGGCGTTGTTAAAAAACCAATGCTGGATGCAGGCATCGTAACCATCGAAGAACTCGGCATCATGGGTTCGGCTTTTTTCTTCACTTACGCAATTGGTAAGTTCTCGAACGGCTTCCTTTCTGACTACGCCAACATTGGCCGATTTATGTCGTTCTCATTGCTACTGTCAGGCATCACGGCAGTATTCATGGGTTTGAATACAACGGCCCTCTTCTTCATTCTACTGTGGGGTTTGAACGGTTGGTTCCAATCTGTTGGTTCAGCTCCTTCTTGTGTGTCCCTGTTCCAATGGTTCTCACCAAAGCAACGTGGTAGTCGATATTCTGTCTGGGGTGGTTCACGTAACATCGGTGAAGGTATTACTTGGATCTTAACGGCATCTCTAGTGAGCTACTTTGGCTGGCGCGCTGGTTTTATCGGTGCAGGTATCGCAGCGATTGCCGCAGCACTATGTATGTTCTTCATCCTAAAAGATCGCCCACAAACTTATGGTTTGCCAGATGCCGCTACGGCGTTTGATGAAGCGACTGAGATGAAGAAAAAGAACGACCCGAAAGAAACTCGTCGCGCTCAAATGTTCATCATGAAGCAACCGACTGTTTGGTTAATTGCTGCAGCGTGCGCGGCGATGTATATCTCTCGCTACGCTATGTCTTCTTGGGCTGTTCTTTATCTTCAAGAAGTAAAAGGTTACTCGTTACTCGATGCTGGCTTTGCAATGTCCACCTACCCTATTGCAGGTCTCGCAGGTGCAATACTATCGGGCATTGTCTCTGACAAGCTGTTCAACTCTAACCGCCACATTCCTACTCTACTTTACGGATTGGCAAACATTGGCGGTATGTGTTTGATGTTCTTCGGCCCAGACCACCGCATTGTTGACGCTGTTGCACTAGGTTTGATTGGTTTCGCTATTGGTGGTCTGGTTGTTTTCCTTGCTGGTTTAACTGCATGTGACTTAATGCCTAAAAATGCCGTAGGTGCAGTTAAAGGCTTTATCGGACTGTTCTCTTACATCGCAGCTTCTGGTCAAGAGTTAGTATCAGCTTCTCTTATCAAAATCACTGAGGTTGATGGCGTAGCCAAATACGACTTCTCGCAAGCACAATACTTCTGGCTAGCCGCTGGTGTAGTTTCTCTTCTTCTTGCTTTGACGGTTTGGAATGCGAAGAAAGTAGTTGATATCAACCCAGCTAAAGAAACAGAACTAGAGGTTCGCCCTAGTTAGTAATTCATCACAAAAGCGGGAGGCAACTCCCGCTTACTTCACTATTTTCTGACGCTCTCCATTTTCTTAAGTTCTTTTGCAAAGAGTGCTTACGAAATTGATAGACCCCTTATTTCTATTTTCTTTTTTATGTGTCGATTGAGGTGATAAATGTGTAAAACCAAAATTGTGGCCACGCTAGGTCCAGCAAGTGAAAGCCGTGAAACACTGACTAAATTAATTCGAGCAGGCGCTAACATAGTCAGGCTAAATTTTTCACATGGAACAGCGCAAGAGCACATCGCACGTGCACACTTGGTTCGTGAAATCGCGGCTGAACTTGACACTTATGTTGGTGTACTTGTTGATTTACAAGGTCCTAAGATTCGTATTTCTTGTTTCGAAAATGATGCAGTTCAACTCAATCAAGGCGACACATTCACGCTGAGCGGAACACTCGATGCACACGTAGGTAACCAAGAGATAATTGGCCTTGATTATCCAGAGCTCATTCAAGATGTAAATAAAGACGATATTCTGCTGCTGGATGATGGCCGCATTCAGCTGAAAATTAACCAAGTGGATACTAACGAGCAATGGATAAAAACTACGGTATTGAATAGCGGTAAATTATCTAACCGTAAAGGCATCAACTTATTAGGTGGCGGTCTTTCTGCACCGGCCCTTACCGCTAAGGACGTTCAAGACATTGAAACCGCAGCGAAAATCCGTGCCGACTTCCTTGCTATTTCTTTCCCTCGTAATGCACAAGATATCGAATACGCTCGTAGCTTAGCGCGTAAAGCAGGTTGCGATGCCAAGATCGTCGCAAAAGTGGAACGTGCAGAAGTCGTGGCAACCAAAGAAGCCATGGATGACGTGATTATCGCATCAGATATCATAATGGTTGCTCGCGGCGATTTAGGCGTAGAGATTGGTGACGCGCGATTACCTATGGTTCAAAAATCACTAATAAACCGCTCTAAGTATTGGGGTAAACCAGTGATCACCGCAACACAAATGTTGGAATCAATGATCGATAACCCACTTCCTACTCGAGCAGAAGTGTTAGACGTGGCAAATGCGATTATTGATGGTACAGACGCCGTGATGCTCTCAGCCGAATCCGCGGCGGGTAAATACCCTATCGAAGCAGTCGAAGCTATGGTTCGTATCGCAGAAGGCGCAGAACACGAACTCGAATGTAACCATGACTGCTGGGATACCCTTCAACATTTATGTTCTAACCCAGGTAAAAGCTTTGCGCTTTCATCGATGATTTCAGCTTCTCGCGCTCATCAAGATCTTGGCGTTGCGATTCTAACCAAACAGGGAGAAACTCCGCTGTTAATGTCTCGCTGTCAGAGTAAGGCTAAGATTTGGGCTCTTAGCGATAATCCAGCGTTGCTTGCACAAATGACAATCTTACGAGGGGTTGAACCCTTGTACTTCAAAGCGGAAGGAGCCAAAGTCGAACTCGCATCGCAGGTAGTAGAATGCTTAAACCAGAAAGCTCAAGAAGCTCAAATCTCATCAATATTAATGACTCAGTTAGATTCTATAGAAGGCATGGGAGAAGTTAACGCCTGTCGCTTACTAAGCTTGAATATGACTTCTCAAATCAAGCCTGCCAAAGAAATCGCAGCCTAGGTCGACCTCCCCCCTTATTCAAGTTCTGACTTGAATTTATCGCCCATAACTTGCTCCACAGGGATTTGGCCTGCCACATGGCAGGTCCTTTTTATTTCGCACTATCTATCTAACCTTTACATACTCGTTAGGCAAGGAACTTAAGTTAATAAAAGTACGGTCATTAGTTGCTATTGTAGAGCGATTGTTATCTCCAAAAGCGCGCTAATGTTGAAGAGTAAGCATTCCACCTAGGTTTGTGGGGGCATCTCGATTGTCCGTTCCTTATGCATAGAGCCAGGTTTTCTCCTCTTGGACGAACTGACTTCGGTGCTTAATCCGGACAATTTATTGTAGGGCAAACTCATAATAGCAAGATATGAATGAGTATTTATTCTGAATGAATTTGGGGCAGTTTTGAGTTACTCGATTGCCGTATGCCGCCAGTGATGACAGCACATCATTTTTGTTTGCTAGCCTTTGTTATCAGCTGAAATTCCATACCAGAACGTTTAGTATTACGGGTTCTATAGCGCGTTGGATATTTATCAAAAAAATCAGATAACTTCTTCAATCCGTAGTTTCGAGGGTCAAAATCTGGCTTCAATCTTTTTAAATACTTTCCAATTTCGCCTAGTTTTGCCCAACCCGATTCATCTCTATAGTTCTGCCAAGCTTGATGCATTAATTGCCATAATTCGCATTCTGCGTCTTGATTAGAGCTTGATTGTGTCTCCCCAAGATCAGCGTTTAAGTTTTCTATCGCTACAAAGTCGTCACAAGCGTTTTTAAACGAAGTCGGAGTCATCGCTTTTCCAACACCGATGACGTGTATCTCCGACTCTCTTAATCTCGTAGCAAGACTTGTAAAGTCACTATCACTGGATATCAAAGCAAAAGCATCAAACCTTTGGCTGTACAAAAGATCCATTGCATCAATAATCATTAAAGAGTCTGTCGAGTTTTTTCCAGATGTATAGGCAAATTGCTGTTTAGCTTGAATCGCTAACTCATTCAATGGTTGCTTCCAGTTCTTTAGTTGCTCAGCAGAAAAATCGCCATATGCCCGTTTAACGATGATCTGCCCAAAACGAGAAAGCTCTTCAATAATAAGGTTTAGCTTTGAGTGTGGAGTGTTTTCTGAATCAATTAATACAGCGATTTTTCCATTACCCATAATCCGTGCGTGACCATCCTTATGTAGTTAGTTGCACTATATCGGCATTAGTAATATTTGTTCAAATCGAATTGTTCAGAAATGTTATGAGTAACGACTCTAAACAGGAAAGGGGCAGATCTGCGTTACGATGATCTAGCCCATCAGCACGAATCTGGACAAAAATGAGCCGGACTTTTCTCTGGCTCGTTACCCTAGGTTTGTGTTATTACAGATATAATCACTTCAACCCTAATCGTGAAGCTTCGCACCTTTGACCACTTTATCCACTAATTTTTTCTCTGCATACATAGCAATCCCGACTAAGGGTAAGCTTTCCGTACCATAGTAACGAACGGTTCTTCGATTAGCTTCATCATGACCTGTTGCGAACATATCTTCGATGAATATTGCAGTTTCAATGTTTGCACGATTAGCGCGTTGGATAAAAGTAGGCAGTTTACTTCTCTTCACTTTAAGTACTATTGTTGGCTGAATACAAAGTGGTAGGTAGGTGTTGTCACTCCCATCCACATATCGTTCTCCAGTCTTAACCGCTGATGTCGAAGTGATGCCACCAGATAAAAAACTTACAACATTCAATTTCTGCCATACTGGTAAATCCTCTGCCACAACAATGACAAACTTAGAATCAAATCGCATATAACCTCTTATTAATCAGAACACTAAATCAATGACAGGCGGTACACCCATCTTTAAGCCAACAAACAGTAATAACACTGCCATTAGCTTATTCATTACAACTAAATAGTCAGTTTCGTTTATCTTTTTGCCAATAAGACGTCCAGCAATGTAATAAACAGTAGGTGCACCAAACGCAAGTAGTGCCAAAATAGCGCACCATACAAAGATGTACCCGCCCGTAATACCTGCTGATGGAAATTGAACTGTTGCAATAGGCAATACAACCGTAATGCCTTTCGGATTAAGAAGCTGAAGCATCAAACCGTCTCGCAGATTCATGCTTTGGCTTGGCTTTAATTCAACCTTACCCACTTGGCTTAAGAATATTTTGTATGCCAACCAAAGAATGTAGATAGCACCCAGTATTGCTGTCCATTGTAAGACAGCATAATTCATTAATGTTTCACCAATCAGCGAAACAGCACTGAATAATGCAAACATGGCGATCGAGACACCGAGACTAAAACCAAATATCGAATTTTGTTTCTGTATGCCACTGTTTAAGCAGATAGCATTGACTGGCCCTGGGGTGTACATGACCCCTAGAGCATAAATAATTATGTCCAGCATAGATTTTATCTTTTGGTAGATGCTTTAGTTGAGTCTAAAGCGAGAGTTGTCTTTGGTATTGGGTCGGCGTGATGCCAAACGTATTCTTAAAGTTACGATTAAGATGACTTAAATCGGAAAAACCGTACTTAAAAGCAATATTCGCTGCATTGTCACCTAGTTCTAATTCGCGTTTTACACGATTGATTTTATAGCTAAGTACATACTGATGTGGCGTCATGCCAAACTGTTTGTTAAACAGTCGAATGAAATGATATTTAGACATATTGGCAGCGCTTGAAATCTCTTCAATACCTAGTTTTCGATTAAGGTTGAAGTGAATAAACTCCTTTGCTTGCTCCAATAGTTTATCTGTTCGCCCATAAGCTACCTTATCAATAAAAGAGCCATCGCCAAGACGAACAATCGAATGAGCGATGCCGAGTAACAGATGCTCTTCTTCTAGTGAAGAAAGTGGCTGATCTAAGTTCATAAAGCGTGCAATTGAAATGATCTGTTTTTGCAAAACCGCATCATGGAAAGATGATACTTTCAATAGAGACTGATCTTTAGATACATTACCTATGCTTTGCATCAAACTCATCATTGTCGATTCAGGTATGTAGACCATTTCATACTCCATATCTTTTCCACCTCCAGCATGCCCATCATGAACCTGTTCTGGATTAAAAAAGATCACGTTTCCTGCCTGACTTTTATGAAAAGTTCCATTACTAAAAAAGTCCTGACGGCCACGGCATGTCACACCGATACTGAACTCTTCATGGGCATGTTTACCGTAGCTAAAGTCTTTGATCTTTGCCGAAAATGAACACAATCCTTTAGTATGCGTACTTTTTTGATAGCTAAATTGTTCTTGCATGCTTACAGACTCAACCTATTTAGTGGAAACATAATGAAAGTATAGAGAGCAAGTGATAGTGAAGATAGAACAAAATTGCTAAATGCATAACAGTTGCTTTTTCTTACCTAGCAAGCTTGGTGGCACTTTTGAGCTGGAAAGTGCCACGGGTAAAAGTCAGGGTATTGTTGGATAAGAATAGGTATGAAAAACATCGAAAGTTGTGGGCAAATCTATTTTTTCACCGCAAGATTTCACCACAAAACACTTATAAATTCCCTACGCCGCCATCAATCAGTAATTCAGAACCAAGCATATAGGCGGATTCGTCAGAGGCGAGAAAAACGGCTGCTTTTGCCAATTCTAGTGGTGTTCCCAAACGCTTTAGCGGGACTAACTCTTTTACTTGGTTAATCAAAGCTACTTTCTCACAATCAGGCAAACCAAATTTATCAAAAGCCTCTGTCTGCGTTGGTCCTGGACTCAGTGTGTTAACTCGAATACCTAGATGTTTTAGTTCCCCAGATAATGTTCTGGCAAGGGAGATCAGTCCGGCTTTACTTGCAGAATAAACACTACTTTTCGGTAGACCTATTTGGGCTGAAACGCTTCCACATAGGATGATAGAGGCTGAGTCAGATAATATCGGTAATAATGAGCGAATTAGAAAGAAAGGACCTTTTAAGTTTGTATTGATTACACGATCAAAACCTTCCTCATCCCATTCTTCGAGTGATTTGTGTGTTACATCGCCAGCATTGATATAAAGTACATCAAGCCTCGGAAATACAGATTTAATTGTTTCGGCTAACTTGTATTGCTGATGGACATCAGAAGAATCATTTTGAATAAAGATTGTACTATCCCCTAACTCCTGCTTTGCTTTTATTAGCCCTTCTTCTCCACGTCCTGTTATTGCAACGCACGCCCCTTCTAAGCGAAACTGCTTTGCCGTTTCCAGTCCGATACCTGCGGTACCTCCGGTGATTAAGGCATACTTATTCTGTAATCTTAATGACATCATATCTCCTGTTGTTTTTTACGTAATCGGAGGGCATTATTTGCTAAACAGTTTCAATTGCATAGTAGGTACCAAATGGATACTAAGGAAATAAATAAAAATAAATTTATAGACAATAAGTCTTCATGCCCAATGGTCGACTTCGTAAATATTGTTTCAGGAAAATGGGCAATCCCAATTTTATACCGCTTGATTGTCACGAATGATGTAATACGTTTTGGCGAGTTACAGAGAGCGATAGGTCCTATCACGCAAAAGGAATTAACAAAGCAATTACGTGCTTTTGAAAGCCTTGGGCTTGTTAGTAGAAAAGTCTATCCAGAGATGCCTCCCAGAGTTGAATATCGTGTGACTGATTTGGGAATTACATTAAAACCAACTCTCGATTCACTCGCTAATTGGATGACCCAATATCGAGGTCAATTGATTGGCAAAGCTGTATCAGAGAATGAATAGAACAGTACTGGGGTCGAGTTCTGCATTCTGACAAACATTACTTTTAGTCGGGCTAAATAGCATTAGCAAACTGGAAAGCAATAGATTGGTGATATGGGAGCCTGGTGGTTTGAGATCCTACCCAAGACTACTTCCGTCATTTTGGATGGACAGGATCAGTTCGCATTAGTTAATCCAAGACACAACATTTCTGCGAAGACATGTTCCGTTGGATGATCTCGCCTCTCCTATTCGCAACTTTGTTCGCTGACTGAATCTAGATGTTTAGTTCTAAACAAAATGGTCTGACTAAAAACTAGCCCACCAGCGCCAGTGATAACAATTCAAAGACCTATAAAATATAGGTCTATAACATTGAACACTGATCTATAGAAATTGGTCTATGCACACAAACCATGAGCATAGATCCATTAGCATGTCCCCATGAACATAGGCAGATAACTTGGCTTACGGCAGCTCATTTCTAGCCAAAAATCGAACATCACCGAGTTGCTCTATTGATGTCTATAGCTTGAGTAAGGTAGTGAGTAATTACTTTTAGCTCCACCGTTTTAATCGGTAGAACTCGCATCATCTTTCCAGTACCTGTCAGTTGATTATAGGTATCAACCATGTGGACGCCTTTTAAGAAACCGATATCAACGCCATTTTTCGTGGTCCTCATATGGCAAACTCCACCGCAAGGGTCTGAGTAACTGGTTATTCGCTGTTTTCTTGTTTCGAGCAACTTATAGTCTTCAATTAATATGTTTCTCAACAATAAAAACAATGCGCTATGTTCCGACTTAACATCAACCTCATACTGCATATCAACACCTGTTAGTTGTTGTTTAACAATAAAATTCACACCACTGTGAACTCATGATTTTTAAAAACTTTCATTTAATAGAAGGCATATTAGAAGACCGGACAGTCAGGAATTCGGGTATGCTTTGATAACTCTTCTGCAATTGATATCAATTCTGATTCTTTGTTCATGCGCCCGACTATTTGAATTCCGATGGGGAGCCCATTTCGGTCTAAACCAATTGGGATGGTTACAACGGGATGACCTATCAGACTGACTGGTGTAGTAAAAGCGGTGAGAGCATCAAAGTAATTCACCTCTAAACCATTGACCATTATTGGTTCTCTATAATCACGACTAGGACCATGCTCAGATGTAGGTGTCATGTGTTTAAACGCGGTACAGCAGGTGACAGGTAATATCCAAGCATCAATGTTTTTAAAAAAATCATGACAGTCTAGAAGCGTTTCTTCTCTGTCTTTCAGTGCGCTTGTATATTCATTTGGGTTTCTACGATAACCCTTCATTACATTATTAAGAAAGTTCGGGGAACGCTTTCGACTCTGGTTTCCGAAGAGTAAGCTCAACCATCGTGTCAAAGGGTTCATGAATGCCGACGTTTCATCACCCATTATGCGTCCGAATGTTTCCCAAGACTTTTTGAAGCAGAAATTCTTGGGTTTAGCTTTCACGCATTGATGACCTTTTTGTTGCCAGCAGGCCATCATTTGAGTTATTAGATCCTGAATATCAGCATCCAGCGGCACGTCATCAGCTTCGAGCCAATACGCCAAATTCAAACTTTTTGGAATACTAGATTCATGTTCACCACTGAGTGCTCGCCACATTAAAGCTAAGTCTTTTGCTTGCCTAGCTATTGGACCTGGCCGTGCAAAATGATTTAGAGACAATGATGGGGTTAACAGCATTCCGTCGCTGCTTACTGCACCTTCACTCGGTAATAAACTATAAACACCACAGAAGCTTGCAGGTATCCTTAACGAACCAGACAAATCAGTACCAATATCAACGAAGCTCATCCCGGTCGCAACTGCGGTCGCACCGCCTCCACTACTGCCTCCAACCGTGTAATCGGGGTTCCACGGATTTTTACAAAAACCACGTATTGGGTTATTCGTTTGAAAATCCATGGCTAAAGGCGGAAGGCTAGTTTTACCAAGCAAGGTAGCACCTTGGGCAAACAGCTTTTCTGCAATTGGCGCTGTGATATCACTGTGTATGGTTTTATTAAGGCCAAAACTACAAGGTAGATTCTCTATATGGAACTGGTCTTTAAAACTTATGGGAAGACCGGCTAGTAACTCGGTGTTATCTAACGCTGCGGTTTGATCTTGATAAATAAAAGCGCCCATTTCATCATCGAGTAAGGAAACTCGACTTAGTAAGTGTGTCTTGATTTCTTGAGCGGTGATACTTCTTTTCTTTAGCGCTTTGCAAGCCTCAATAGCCGTCATATGGTGAATAGTCATAGATACTCCCTTGTGTGTTATCTACGATCTATTGCACCAGCATACGCACTTTTTCGCTGTTCAATCTCTGCTATCTTTTCGCCGTTTAATCTCTGCTAGCTTTTAGCGGCACATAAATGTGTGTTACCCAGTTTTGTGGGTGAGTATTTTCTGGGGAGGTCAAATATAGCTCAAAAGGAAGAGCATCTCTGAGCTCATAGCCTGAGCTTGGTAGCCAAGAGCGAAAAGCATGGTTCCACGTCTGATAAAGGTAATCGTAGTGACCGATGTGTTCAAATACAGCCCATAACCCCTGCTCAATTCGACTTGAATATGGTGTATGTAAATGATCCTTCGGTTCATAAAAAAGTGCACCGTACAGGACTTGGGCATGTTCATCGTTAAGACTTTGTGGGCTGGAAGGAAAAGCACTCACTAAACCATACAACTGTGGCTCTTGACTTAGTCGCTGGAATTCCGTCGAAACATCTCGTAGAGCTTGGGTCAGAAACGTTCCATTGATCGTTCCAGACGTTGCACTGTATTGATAAAACAAGGTCGGTAAAGTTTTAAGCTCAACCTTTGGTGACAAGTTCTTTGCGGCAATAGTATTTAGGAAAGGACGTGATTCATCCAACCCTATTCGAATGTGCTCAGGGTGAGAACGAAACTCACTAGGGCTCACCTGAAAATGCTGACGAAATGCCCGCGAGAATGCACTGTGAGTTTCGAAACCTGATTTCAGCGCAATATCGAGTACACCAAGTGTTGGTTGGGTTGATAGACTATTTGCAGCCAATTCTAAGCGACGGTGTAATACATACTGACCAACGGACTCACCTAAATGAGCACTGAAGAGACGTTGAAAATGGAAAGGTGACAACATCGCATGTTCAGCTATTTGTTCTGCCGATATTTTCTCTTCTATATTTTTTTCTATAAACAGTAGAGCTTTCTCTAGTTTTTTTCGTGTTCTATCACTCATACAATCATAGTGCCTTCAATCAGAATAAAACATGGAATGAAGCTAGGGCAATGAAGCAACCCATGTCTAAAATGGAAATGAACTTTATAGCTCTTTATTGATGTTTATGGTGCAAGAAATTTTTCTTTTTAACAATGAAAGCCCCTAATTGTTAGGAGCCTTTTTCCACCGAGATTTAATTTACCTTTAACCATTCGGATAGGCTGGTTGAGGAAGTCAGTGGATGCTCCAGAGTAACAAGATCTGGTTTTTCTCCAACTTTTTCGGTGTACGATAATAAATCAACGGCATCAAGTAGAGTGTCATCACCCAGCTCTTTGGCGTAAGCCCAAGCATCACTTTCAATCATATGCTGCCTGGATAGTTTTTTTGATTGTGCATATATATCAGCAGCCTCGGTTATTGTCATGGCTTCCGGCCCCAGCAGTGTTAAACGCTTATTGTATAAGCTAGGCAATGTGTAACTTTGAACAACGGCCTTTGCGTAATCATCTGCGCTTAGCCAATGAATTGGTTTCGTTGAGTTGCACATTGTTGTCACTGTCTCTTGGTCAACTAATAAATGTAGAGTCTCGAAGAACCAACTTGGCAAATATGTCATGTAAGGAATGCCACTGTTCTTTAATAAGTTTTCTGCTTCTAGCTTTGCCTGCGTATCGATTCTAAAACTATTTTGGGGATACGCCGTTGCGGTTGAAATCATCGTTATTAACTGTATGGACGATTTATCCACAGCTCGAAGAATATGTTTTGTTCCTTCAATGTGATTTCGGCGATAAGTCTCAGGGCTATTACCACTAAGGTTGATATGAATAGCTTCTACCTGCTCCAGAGCTACACTCAAGCTATCATGGTCAAATAGGTCTGCTTCCATAAATTCAAATTGCGAACCTTGGAATAACTCTCTAGCTTTAGATGAATCTCTGGAAATGATACGAACCGTATAACCAGCATGAGCGAATGCTTTTGCTACCGGTAAACCAAGCATGCCAGTGGCGCCAATTACAGCAATTGTTTTTAACATAGTAATACTCCTTCTTAATGGTTCACTAATCATAAACACCATTGATTAAAATCATTAGTAGGATAAAGTGAGAGCCTGCTTGCCAAAAATGGGATAAATATGGATCTTGAAGCTAGCTTATGGTTTTCAACCGTTGTTAAAACGGGTTCTTTCTCGAAAGCTGCTATCGCGTTGGGAGTGCCGACAAGTACCGTCAGCCGGCGTATCGCCAATCTTGAGGCTCAATTAGGTGTCACATTATTGGTTAGGAACACGCGAAGTATGCAGTTAACTCAATCTGGGACTGAGTATTTAGCTCTAACAAAGCCACTCGAGTTGGGTTATCAATCCCTAAAAGATTGGCAAGATAACCAGTCACAGGTCTCTGGCACATTGCGCATCACCGCTCCATTACAATTTGTTGATTGGCCACTCAGTGACTGGATCATTGAATTTAAATCCCTTTACCCAAAACTCAATATCGAATTAGTTGGTAGCAATGAAAATCTAGATTTTTACGATGACGGGATAGATATTGCGTTTCGTCAGGGACCACTGTCCAATTCAGATCTGAAACAGCGACGGTTGTTCGAGTTGCAATACGGCATTTATGCCTCGCCTTCGTGGATAAAAGAGCACGGTAGTAATCACGATTTAGAGTGGTTACAAAAACACAAGGTAGTTAACATTGGTGTGAAAGGTAAGGGATTACCATGGTTAGTTCAGCAAGATAATAAACAGCTGACGATTTACCCTAATTCCGACTTGTTACTTGAATCCCCCAAGCAAGCTGTGAAAGCCGCAAAAGCAGGGTTAGGAATCATTTATGTCCCTTGTTTTGATGCGAATTCAGCCATTAGTAATGGGGAAATTGTGCCAGTTTGTGAAGCTCTTTGGCCTGATTGGAACGTTTTTTATCTTGTATTCCATGAAGCGAGAAATAAATCAAAAAAACTGTCAACGTTTATTGAATTTATCTTCGAAAAACAGCAGCAACTGCAAACACTGCCAGGCATCCGTTAACTAATACACGACAGCTATTCTTTGTCGTTTTCTGCCCTAAAGTAGACAACGAATCATTTGCTGATTGTCGCGGGCAGCCAACGATAATCAGTATTCGTTAAACCATCGAATTAATCACTGCAAAATTCACTGTCTCCATTTAACATGAAAATGTTACTTTTCCGCTTTTTAAACGGTACAGCAGTCTTTTCTCCAGACACTAAATCATAAATTTGTGTACTACACCCTCCAACAGTCTCATTTATTTCCATAGTATAAGAATGATTATCTTCGGTTGGAAAAGTTAAGAAGCCACCGCATGAAGTATAATAGTCAGATATAGTTATATTGATGGATAAAGGCGTTTCTGCACTAATTTTATATGTGTTCTTTCCATTAGGTGGCGTTTTGATCCCTTCACTTCTGCCTGCACAGAATTCATATTCTCTGAAGAAGGTCATGTGAGCCTCTAGTGAGGATTGATTTCTTAATGTTAGGGTTGCCGTTTTCCCTGTATCCGGTGCCTTATATGATTGAGGTCCCAAGATGGCACATGAGCAGAGTAATGTTGAAGAGGCAATAATCGCAAATTTTTTCATTTTTCACCAAAGTAATTTATCCCCTTTATTCATCACGGGGCGTTGTTAGACCTGCATCAACTCATCTTATTGTTGACACTCAATTGTTTCGTTTCATATATATCTCAACAGGTCATCTACAGAATGTGACAGAGCTTTTACTCTAATAAAGTGTGCGAATTACGAACCAAAAACGCCATGGGTTAAGGTTCATACCTTTACTATATTCATAATGACGGTGGGAACCGAAGGAGTAACGATGAACCGAACTTCCTCTCTAATTCTGGTAGCGAGTTTAATAATGAGCTCGCATACTTTGGCTTTCGATGAAGCCGATATGATCTTTACAAACGCACAAATTCACGGTCATGAGAACGCCGATACGATAGCCATTCATGATGGAAATGTCCTATTTATAGGTAAAGCTACAGACACAAAAATGTATAGTAATAAAAATACTGAAGTGATAGACCTTGAAAAAGCGTATGTCATGCCGGGGTTTATTGATAACCATAACCATGTATTTGAAGCTGTTTCTGAGGCCGGCGGTAACTGTGAGCTGCATATGGACGCCTCACTTGAAGATCAAATCCCTTACTTAAAAGCTTGTAGTAGAAAAAGTCAGTCTAGAGGCTGGTTAATAGGCTATGGTTTTTCGTTAGATGCCATAATCAATGAAAATAATACTCAAACTCCACTAGAGGTAATCGACAGCATTTTTCCTACTCGCCCTGTTGTGCTCATGGAACAGACTTCTCATTCTATGTGGGTCAATTCTGCCGCTCTTGAACTTGCAGCTATCACCAAAGATTCACCCGAGCCTCAAGGTGGAAAGATTATCAAAGATCCAGATAGCGGTGAGCTTAACGGCATCTTATTTGATAATGCTGGCGATATCGTTATGGAAATGGCATGGAACAGCCTAGAAGGTCAATTTGATCAAAGCTATGACGGCTTAATAGCTGGTCTTGAAGAGTCCGCATCATACGGAATTACGACTATTGGTGATGGTCGGCTCTATTGGAAGCGCGGTTGGTATGAAGTATGGAAACAAGCGGAACAAGACGGTAACTTAACGGCTCGAGTATCCCTACGTCCATGGATTTACCCTGCTGACTCCATGAATCCCCAATTAGTCTATCTGGAAAAAATTCAATCAAGTGATACATCTCGCCTACTCCTAATCGATCAGGTAAAAATGTATAGCGATGGTATTACGATCAATGGTACCGCAAAAACTCTGGCACCGTATTTAGAGACTTACATACCAGATGAGCCTTACGGCATTAATTATATTCCGCCTACTCAAATGAAAACTTGGCTGACTGCATTGGATAAAATTGGTTATAGCGCACATATTCATGCTATTGGAGACGGGGCTGTTCGTGAATCACTTAACGCGATAGAACATGCTCGTAGCAACGGGGCATCGAAGTCGTACACGCTTACCCATGTCGAGCTTATAGATCCAGACGATATTCATCGCTTTGCGAATTTAAATGTTACAGCGGATTTTCAAGTAGGATCTGATTACATTGTCGAACACGACCACCCGTGGGCTAAACTATTTTTAGGAGCAAAGAGAGCAAACGCATTAATGAACCTTAAAGCTATATTTGATACAGGGGCTAACCTCACATTAAGTAGTGACTGGAATGTCCATGAGTTAAACCCACTTGTAGGTATCGCAAACAGTATAAGAATGGGAAGTTCAGGGTTGCCTAATATAAAGACCGCTATTGATGCATACACTATCAACGCAGCTATAAGCCTTGGAATAGAAGACATTACAGGTTCTATCGACGTAGGAAAATCTGCTGATTTTGCTATCTTAGAGCAAAATATTACCCACTTGTCTGCCGATGATATAGCAAATACGAACATCTTAATGACTGTCTTGCAGGGCAATATTGTATTTGATGCTGAAGAGTAAATGATTTGGTGAAGAGTCAGCTCTAGCTGAATATAAATCACCAAGCAGAGAGGGCGAAATACCCGTGCCCTCTCCGTTGATGATAGGTCTTTTACTACATGTATATTGTTAGGTTAGCACCAAACTCTCTTGGCGCTCCCGCTCGAATATTCTGGTTATCAAGGTAGTCAGAGTAGTTACCATTAATATAAAACTCATCAGTTAAGTTTTTCACATAAGCATCTACTTTAAAGTTATCCCCAAGGTAACCTGCGGTTACGTTGTAAATCGTGCGAGCATCGGACTTATAAAGCTCATTATTCGCTTGGTCGCCGTACATCTCGTCAACATAATCCACGCTAAATGTAGAGTAGACACGTTCAGTAAAGAAATAATTAGCCCCTAGTGAACCCGTATATTCAGGACTAAATGCGAATTGGTTACCTGAAAGATCCCCTTGTGCTCCCACATAATCTTTGAATTTCGTTTTAGCAAAACCCACATTTGCAAATAGCGACAGGTCTTCATTAAACAGGTAGATGTTCTCAAACTCTAAACCGTAAATCTCCGACTCACCTGCATTTTCTGTATAGCAGTTAACTGAGTTTCCATCAGGGCAAACATCTACTTGCTGATTCTTCCAATCACCGTAATAAATATTAGCATTAGAAATTAAATCACCATCTAACCAAGCAGTACGTATCGCCAGCTCGAAGTTATCTAAGTGTTCAGGGTCAAAACTTCGAGATGTACCTGTACCATCGATATCTGTACCACCAGAACGGTATCCGCGTTTGTAGAAAGTGCTAATCGATGCATCTTGGTTTATATTGTAAGTTAACCCAACCTGCGGAAGCAGCGCGTGATAAGAAGTCTCTTGCTTTGCTTGATTAGAAACACCTACGTAAGAATTAAGGTTATTGTTAATCGAAGACACAATCGCCGCACCAGTGCCCGCTGGTAACCCAGTAGCCGAATCAATGGCAGCGCCTGCGCCTGCAGCATCTGGTAAGTTTAGCCCGCCAACAACACTTCGCGATTGCTGAGATGGCGCAATTTCACTCTTCTCATAGTCATAACGGAAACCAGCAGAAGCAGTCCAAGCAGAAGCGATATCATGATCCCATTCCGTGAAAAACGCCATATTCTTAACTGTTTTATCATAAGCGATACTGTCATCAATCTGCGCATTCTCCATGTAAAGAGGAAGAATAGCCCCTTCCAAAGCTCCCGCGCCCATTTGATTTAAACCTGCAGAAATCAACGGGTGTATACCTACGAGTTGTAATCTATCGGTAGCAATTTTTTGTTCAACCTGAGTCAAATAGATGCCCGCGACACCTCTTGTATCTTGACCTTCAAAATTGAAACGGACTTCTTGAGCAATATTCTTATCCTCAACAGTCCTGTCCACTTGATTACCCGTTACTCCTGGTATTCTGTCACTATCGTCTGTTCGAACGTAATCACCGCCTAAATAAGATGTGATTGAGCTGAGCGTCCACTGCTCTGTTAAGTAATACGTAAAATCGATCGCAGCCGTAAAGCCATCATAATTCTCTCGAGCTACCACATCATCATAAGATGTTCGGCTATCTAGTGGGTATCCATTGGCTGGATTCACATAGTAAATGTCTTGCCCACGATCTGACTTAGCAAACTGAGCCATGAGATTTAGGCTCCACTGGTCACTTGGTTCGATCAACAATTGTGCTCGGATGTTGTGATTCTCACGAGCATCGAAATCATCATTACCTAAAGTTGCATTTTTCATAAACCCATCAGATTCATGGAACTGTCCAGTAACTCTCAAAGCCGCATCATCACCAACAGGAGCATTGAACATACCATCAAGAACTTTACGCCCGTAGTTACCGGCTCCAACTCTCATCACAGCGTCATAATAACCAAGTTCAGGCTTTTTAGATTCAACGACGACAGCACCGATAAGGGCATTTCGTCCCACGTTAGTGGACTGGGGACCACGCAGCACTTCAACTTGTTCAACATCCCAAACATCTTTCGCTAAAAAACGGCTCGCATAGCCAGTGTAAGCAACACCATCAATATAAAGACTGCCCATTTCACCAGTGCCACCACCGGTTGATGCAGAATTTTGCGATACCCCACGAATACCAAACACTTCACCAGAACCCATGTCATAAACATTGGCAGAAAAAGCGTATATATCATTAAGATCTTGTAGCTCGTACCTTTCTATATCTTGATCGGTTACGACTGCCACACTTTCCTTAGTGTCTTGAGTAGAGCGAGCAATTTTTTGTCCTGTAACGACAATCACTTCTGTTTGTGCTGAATCTCGAATATCTGATTGAGCCAAAGCGCCATTTGATAGGACAGATAGAACTGCCACAGCGGTTGCAGAAAACCTCAAAACACACCTCCCTTTAATTATTTGTGAAAATTTTGTGTATAAAAAGCAGCAAAGAAGCGAACAATAATAGTAATTGTTTGCATTTACAATGCATTTTATAAATAATCATCACTCAGAATTATAAGTGCGTTAATACTCTGATTTAGATAACTTTATCTGGATCCCATATTGAATAAAGCACAGTACCTAAGCTGAATAACAAGACAGGGAGAGAGTCGTGACCACGAATGTGTCAGTATCTGGAAGTTCAGTTGACGAAAGTCTAGAGCGGAAATTAAAAAATAAAAAGGCCAAGAAAATCACCGCCGGGAGAATCGCTTTTCTTGTGCACAGCTACATTGGATTAAAGCTATCCATTATTTTTTGTGTCGTTCTACTTAGTGGCACAATCGCTGTTTTCCATGAAGAAATCGACTGGCTAATTTACTCTGAAAAACGCGTGGTTTCGGAGCCAAAGAAGATGAATGCAGGGGCTGTGTTCGACCGCCTTCAGGAAGAATTTCCAAACTCAGGGCTATCGTCCTACTACACGGCTTCCGATCGCGAGCAAACATCCGCTACCGCAATTAAAAGCACATCAAGCGGTGGATTTACTGTTGTCCATATCGATCCATATACTGGCGAATATAAAGGAGAAACCGACTTCTTAACCGTTGGTAGCTTCATTCGTATCCTTCATACCAATCTTTTCATGCCGTTAATTGGTCGTGCATTTGTCAACTTTTTCGGCATTCTTTGCCTTATTGGATTAATCACAGGGCTGATATCCTACCGTCGATTTTGGCGACATTTTTTTACTTTACCTCGCTACCAAGGCGTAAAATTCCACCGTTTTCTTGCTGATTTACATAAATTTATTGGCTTATGGTCTCTCTGGTTTGTTCTCATCATTGGCGTATCTGGAAGTTGGTGGTTTTATCACAACCCACTGGTCCTCTATAAACTAGCTCCCCCAGTCATCGAAGCACTCCCAATTGAGCCAGGGCTGACAAGAGCCGATATAAAACAGCTAGGAACCGAAACCCCAACGAAACTGACATCTGCGCAAATTGTAGATGCGGTTTATAAGCATGATCCTAACTTTACTCCCCTTTTACTTCGCCCACCTGAGCACAATGGTATGGCTTATTCAATCCGTGGAACAAAAGGCGACCTACTCACTCACATAATGGATAGTGTGTATTTCATCCACCCTTATACAGGTGAAATTATTGGCTCAAGATTAATGGAAGATGCCAACTTTGGTCACCGGTTTGACAGGGCAATGAGACCTCTTCATTACGGAACTTTCGGAGAATCAGGCTGGACTGATATTTTAGTTAAAACGATATGGTTTGTTTTTGGATTTGCAATGACAGCACTTTCAGTTTCAGGAACCATTATTTACTACAAACGAACCAGATCTGAAGTCTCACGCATTATTCGCCCTTCAATGTCTAAATCTAAAAAAAGGCTACTTAAAGCTTGGCTAGTCATTAGACCCTGGGGTGGACCAATGTCCGGTTTCAAATATCTTAACTGGGCGTTTATTTTGGTTATGTGCATAGGAATTAGTATTGCCTTCAAGCTTCAACGAGAGGGCACATCCGGTGGCGGATACCAATACCAACAACAAACCGTTGGGCAATGGGATATTAGCTTGCAAGTCGTACTCGGTCTTTTAGAAAAAGACCTGCCTCCAATTAGTCCCGGTAGAAAAACTAACGTTAATGCGTTTGTTGAAGGTGACTTCTCCAACATCAAATTTATGTACGTTGACTTCAAAAAACCACGGACACTAAGAGCTCCCGGCTTTGTTATCCATGGTGTAACTGGCAATTTAGCCGCCCATGTTGTTGTTCCTAAAAAGCTGCCTACCGACGCAAAACTTTGGCTAACGATTGAAGACTGGAGTGGCGAGTTTTACCAAGCCTCTTGGTCACTCATGCCTGATGGTGTAGGTACGTTCGACAAACGAACAACCGATCTAAATTAGAACGAATAAGAAGGCTTTAAATCATGTTAAGAAGAGCAACTCTACTCTCAATAACTCTTGGCTCAATGCTTACGAGTATTGCTAGCTTTGCACACTACCCCATCTTGACTTGCAACATAGGACACAATGACCAGAGCAAATTGGTGGTATGTGAAGCTAGTTTCTCAAATCGAGCTAAAGCCCCAAATGTCATTATGGAAGTTTTTTCTGACGAGGATGAAGTATTGTCCTCTGGCGTGACTGATGAAAAGGCGATGTACCAGTTTCCTCTCCCAGAAGGTGATTACTTCATTCTTATGGATGCGGGACCAGGACATGTCCTAGAGATATCTAACGATGAAGTGAATAACAATTTATAGGTAATGCTCGTGAATCATTCCATTGACTGTAAAGTCAAATCGTTAGACTCAAAGATGGTGCTTGTTGAAATAATTCCACCAGCCGACGGGAAGAAAGAAGACAAAATAGTGTTGAGTTGTATTGTAGCCGTTGTGCTCACTGCATCCTCATTGCTTTTTTGGTTATACCCGCCAAAAAGTAACCACAAGCCTACGATTCCGCAAGGTATGCACGCGCATTTAACCAGCCTAGCAAACGCGACAGATGAGATATTAATGATGAGTGAAATGGGCGAAAAATTCCCTAGCCTCTCTGAGTTAGTCAATTTCGACATTGCGCCTTTTACACAGCAGAACATCGGTAATTTAAGTGTCGTTTCATGGAAACAAGTCGATCACTGCTTTATTGGCGAAACCCACATCAATCAAGTTGATTATCAAATGCGCTTAATCGTCGGCGATACCAGCGGAGCTTCAATTGCTTGGCGTGTTGCACAACCAGACACACTGGAAGAGTTATGTTCTGTTCAAGCAAATAAGACATGGCACACCCTAAACTCCACAAATAACAACCAACTGCATAGTCATTGATATAGGGAATTTTAATGTCTTTTTTACATCGTAATATTTTTGCGATTTTTATCGCTATTTTATCCCTTTCTTTACCCTCTTTGGCTTTTGCTAAATTAAACATCGGGATTACTTTACACCCCTACTACAGCTACGTGACGAATATTGTAGGTGATAAAGCAACCGTAACTCCTCTAATTGATGCGGGATTCAATCCTCATGCTTATAAGCTATCACCTGCGGATTTGTCGCGATTAAAATCCATGGATGTAATTGTCGTAAACGGTATTGGTCATGATCAGTTTGCTGTTGAAGCTTTGGAAAGCTTGAACTTACCGCAGCTCACCGTAATTCAAGCAAATGCCAACGTGCCTCTGATCAGCAAACCGGGAGGGGAAATACACAACCCCCACACTTTTGTATCCATTGACGCCGCGATTCGTCAGATTTATACCATTACCAAAAGCTTAGCAAAGCTAGACCCGGAAAATTCAAAATACTATCAACGCAACGCACTGAAGTACGCCAAAAAACTACGCAAAATTAAGTCAACAGCTTTAAAGGAAATTGTCGGCTTAAACGTGAGTAACATTAGAATTGCGAGTACACATGGCGCGTATGGCTATCTCTTACAAGAGTTTGGTATGACAGTATCTGCTGTTGTAGAACCAGCACACGGCGTATCCCCAAGTGCTTCACAGTTGCAAGAAACCATTAATAAAATTCGAAATGCGAATGTTCAAGTTCTTTTCACTGAACTCAAGATGGCTAATCAATACATCAACGTCATTGAGAAGGAGAGCGGAACTCGTGTGTTCCACTTTTCTCACATGACTTATGGTGACTACCGGAAAGATTTGGTTGAAACCGATATGAAACACAACCTAAGCACCCTCGTTCATTCACTCAAGTATGCAGAGGGAAAGCCAACATTATGAGTTGTTTAATTCCAGATGTTATTTTAGGTCCGTTAATCACACTCAAAAATGTAGGCTTGGTCGAAGGGAAGTTAACCATACTTGAAAACATTAACACCGAGCTAAAATCGGGTGGTTGGCACGCTATTTTAGGACCGAATGGGGGCGGAAAAAGCACGCTATTAAAAACCATTTTAGGGTTAACTCACCATTCAGGTGAAGTGGCAATACATTGGCCGCATTCTTCCGACTATTCCCAAGCTCACATGAATGACATTGGTTATATGCCACAGCTATCCCCTTTTGATTCGAGCTTGCCAATCTCTGTTCGTGATTACGTACTAATGAGTCTATCCACCAAACCAGTTTGGTTTACTCGAACTTTACAGAAAAACGTACAATTAGCGCTAGAAGAGTTAGGTCTAGACGACAAATTAGAACGCAAACTTGGCGATCTTTCAGGTGGAGAACGACAAAGGCTCATTCTTGGTATCGCGCTCCTCAAGAAGCCGAGTTTGCTCATTTTGGACGAACCGATGACAGGTTTAGATCAACAAGGCCAAGAACAATGCCTTAGCCTCTTATCAAAATTCCACCGCTCTGGAGGAACACTTCTCATGGTCGAACATGATTGGGAAGTAGTTAAAAAACACTGCCAACAAGTGTATTGGATAGATAAAACAATTCAAACCCAAGACCACTCAAACACTTTTTTTGCTCAATACCAGCAGCCCAATAAGCTTCACCCTATCGTCAATAAATAATCTAAAGAGCTCAAATGAACAAAGTATATGATTTTTTTGCTTACTGGGTTGAGCAAGGCATATTGCCACAAATGTTTGAATACGAATTTCTCATCAATGCGCTGTTAGCCAGCATGATGATTGGTCCTTTACTTGGTCTGCTTGGCACTCTTGTCGTGGTTAAGCGCTTAGCCTTCCTTTCAGAAGCCGTTGGGCATAGTGTCCTAACGGGTGTCAGCATCGGAATTTTGCTTGGAGAGCCCGCAACATCCCCTCTTATTAGCTTGTTCAGTTTCTCCATTTTGTTTGCTCTATTACTGCAATGGGTTAAAGGTCGTTCAACCATTCCTTACGACGCTTTGATCGGTGTGTTTTTATCTTTTGCACTCGCGACAGGTGCTGCGTTACTCCTCTATGTCGCTAAGAAAGTGAATGCCCACCTTATCGAACAAGTGATGTTTGGCTCAATCTTGGTTGCAAGTACGAGTGACTTAATCATGCTCGCGATTATTTGCTTTATTGTACTAATTTTAAGTTACTTCTATGGTAATCACGCTTACTTAGTCGCGATCTCCCCCGATATTGCCCATAGCCAAAGAATCAAAACCAAATTACACGACTATGCATTTGTCATTTTGATCGCCTTGATTACCGTCGCCTCAGTTAAGATCATTGGGGCGGTATTAGTCGGTGCACTGCTGCTTATTCCTGCCGCCAGTGCTCGTTTGGTTGCACAGAATCTAAAACAACTTCTTATTTTATCCGTACTCTTTTCCACTACGGCTTCCGTTTTCGGAGTCCTAATTCCCATGTATCTACAATGGCCTATATCCGCCGGACCAGCGATTACACTCTTCGCCTGCGGGTGGTTCTTGATTAGCCTTGTTCATCGACAAGCGAATAAAAAGGCAGCCTAACAATGACTTTAATCCGACTTATAGTTAAACACCGTGTTGCAGTATTCATTAGCTTACTTGCTCTTACCTATCGCTCATCTTTTGCACAAACCGATGAAGATAACCATCTCAAGATCGTGACAGTCATTCCTGTTGTCGCGAGCATGACAGAGGAGCTGGTTAAGGGCACAAACATCACTGTGAAGTTGCTACCGCCTTTGAAGTACAATATAAAACGTATCCCTGGATGGTTGGAACGACAACCTTCAGAGTCTTACCCCATTGCAGATGCTGTCATTGGAATATCCTCAATTTGGTCGAATGTTGACGCCTATCCAGCTTTGCGCAATCAAAATATAGCGATAATCCCCATAGACATCGCGCAAGCGTTAATACCAAAAGGTGAAAGAGTCGCAGTGCTGAGCTCACAAGGTAAAGTTTCGAGCTATTTTTGGTTAAACCCAGCGAATGCTCTTGTTATGTTAGGCATTCTGCATAGAGATTTATCCCTTATTCTTGATTACAAAGGAAATAAAGGATCCAAGGAGGAAACACAAAGGTTAAATGCCAATTTTGCACAAATGAACAAGTCTTTACGTCAAAGCCAAATCACATTCGATAACATCATTTTCAATAGCGAATCCATGCAAGTCATAGTGAATAAACCAGAACTAAAAGGACTTGCTTCTGCCACACTACTGCCATTAGTTGAACGTAGAGATGCGATTGAAGATGGGCTTCAAACCCTTTTGGTCACAAATAGAAAATTGCACCACTCTTCCTTAAAAGATCTTCCCGAAAATATTGTAGTTTGGAGCGTGGATGACTTCGCTAAACAGCGTAAAGGATCATTTACCGAGCGTTGGAAAATGAACATGAAGGCTTTGCCCTCAAACTAAGCTAGGCTGTGTTTAAGCGGATCTAATTTGAAGCACCTGAAAGTTTATACGACTGAGACTTAAGCGACTAAAAGTGCAAGTCGCCCTTTTTTTGCTACTGAAGAATCGAAACCTTTCACTACGAAGAACGACCGAACGTATCTACGTTCAGTCCTCTTTGTCTGACTCAAGTTCAACGGAAAAAATACAGTTCAACGGAATAAAAGTACCGTACTCTAATCAGCCCCGAATGCCGTGTACACTTTCTTTATAAATAGGTCTTTTTGCTTCATATTGATAAGAGATTTAAACGTCGTCACAGCAAAAGGTAATTCGGCTACACCGCTTTTTTGCCCTGTTGGAATGAGCGTTATTAACGGATTACGTTTATATCCTTTTACCTTTTTGTTCTTTAGTTTTTTGACTATCGACTTTGCTATAACTAGTGTTAAATTCAACTTCAACTTCAACTTCAACTTCAACACCAAGGCTTTTCAATTGTTCTAGTGCAATTCTGCGTGTTTTTTCTTTAAAACCGTCTAATAATGCACCTGTGTTATGGGCTCACACCGTTTATTCTGAAAATCAGATAAAAGCAATCTAGAAGAAGTTTTTACTCACCACTGTGGTTATTATTTTCCTATCCCAACCAACTCAGGCAACCACCTATGAAAATATGCGTCACCAGCGTTCCAGTGACAGATCAAGACCAAGCGCTCGATTTCTATACCAACATTTTAGGATTTATAAAGAAAACAGAAGTGCCTCTCGGTGAGTACAAGTGGCTCACCCTAGTGTCACCTCAAGAGCAGTCAGGGGTCGAACTACTGCTTGAGCCTATGGCATTTGAGCCAGCCAAGCACTACCAAGATGCCCTGAAAGAAGCAGGGATCCCTTGGACCTCTTTCTCTGTCGATGATATTAATAAAGAGTACACTAGGCTTTGTAAGCTGGGAGTTAAGTTCTCCATAACCCCGAGAGAAGCAGGAAATGTGATCATTGCTGTATTCGATGACACCTGTGGGAATTACATTCAAATCATGCAGCAACTCTGACAGCTGCTGTCATGAGGGACTCAGGTGCACAAAGTGTTGCCTGAGTACTAGAGAAGTTCACTCTGTGTTAATATGCAGTCTCATAACCAGTTGCAGGTGTCAGATGCCATCCACTGCGAAAACCTTTTATGAACAAGAAATCGAACGCCTCTACAACGAGATCTCACTTCCCGCCAAGCAATACATGTTAATCAGGCAGTCTAAGCGCTTCATGGAGAAGTATCACTCACAAAAGATTGAGTTACACGATTTGGCACAAGCAGCCTTCATGTCAAAATTTCACTATGTGCGTGTCTTCAAGCAACTCTATGGCGTGACACCGAGAACTTACTTAAAAGACATGCGTATATCAAAAGCCAAGCAATTGCTTAAAGACGGACATTCGATCACGGATACATGCTATGCGGTCGGTTACGAAAGCGTAACGACATTCTCTAGTACTTTCAAAAAAAGCACAGGTTACGCTCCAAGCATCTTTCAAGAGCAGCACAAGCACAGTCATCAAGGATGACCAAGCGTGATGGCACGTCTTTGGACAGGAATGAGTTTGGGGCTTAGGACGGAATCTATCCATCAGAGAGTTTACTATCTCCCAAACAGTAAAACGGCACCGCTTCAGGAAATACCGATCGAGCACGAAAATGGATAGAAGCTTTCATCTTGAAGGCCGAAGAATTTAAGGTATCAGCTGAATATTAATGCAACCATAGAGCACTTTAATGTAGCAGTTAAGTTATGGTTGCATTGAGACTACTGCTCGTTTTCGCATTCATGAGCATTAAAGAGAATAGTATATTATTTAATAAAAGAAGGTAGATATCAGCTTTTATATGGCATCGAGTACTTCCCCATTTTTCTGGCTTTCAATGCTGTCCCTATAATGTTCAGCCACATCCGTTGCAGGTATGCCTGAGCTGCTGTCTATACCCCAAAGCTCCATAGTTTCTTTCACCATTCTTGGGCTTACCGCATTAATTCGTTTATCTTCTTTAAGCTCTAATGCACTTGAAGTTACAAATGCATTCACGGCAGCAACCCCCATGGCAATGGCTCCAGTGCCAAGCATAGGCCGGTTAGATGCCTGTCCTGAAGTCAGTGTGATAGAGCCTCCCTTGTTTAGATAATCAAGCCCTATACGCACCAGATTAACTTGCCCCATCACTTTGTTGTCTAGGACTGTGCGGTAGCCAGATTCAGGCATATCTTCTAAGCTACCCATCTGTCCGTTACCAACCATACTGATAATGGCATCGACTTTTCCCACGTTATTATACAATGCCCGAATGGACTCAGTGCTTTCAATATCAACCAGATAATCACCATGAGAGTGCCCAACAGCGATCACTTCGTTGTCTCGCTGCAAATCATTAACAACAGCTTGTCCAATAACTCCGTTTGCACCAATTGCTAGAATTTTCATTACTTTTCCTGATTATTAATATTGCGTTTGCTCTAACCAATCGATGACATTTAAGGCCAGTTGTTGTGATTGGTCTTCTTGTAAAAAGTGTGATGCATTTTCAATCGTAGCGTGGGGCTGACCCTGAGCTCCTCTAAAATTGAATTGAAACTTAATGTCATAACCTCGATCAGCTAAAAAAGGATCTTGATCACTGAATAGCGTGAGTACGGGTTTGTGCCACTGTTTTAGTTTGTCCCAGTCCTTATTAACCTGATTTAATTCGGAGGCAACGATCTCAGGCATCTTTCTGGGAGCTGCACAATAGTCCGCCGTAGGAAATGGAGCATCATAAGCCTTCATTTCCTCAATACTTAGCTGTCTAGTGGTAAGCGTTTGAATAATCTGCCCAATCTCTAGCTGATCTGAATGCTTAAAGTAACTGGCCCAATTTCCGTAGTTAATGTTATCAGCAAATTTCGTAATGCTTGGCTTGCCAGCCGCTGCCGCCATAAACTTAAGCACCTTAGGCACCAGTATTTTTTCTAAGCCTTTCATTTCAGACAGTGCTGTATTTGAAAGTACGAGTCGGTCCAGCCATTCAGGCTCTTTAGCCAAAACTCTCAGACCAATCATTCCTCCCCAATCCTGCATAAATGCAGCAGCATTTTTAATACCTAACTGTCGTATAAAGCTAGCCATCCAGTGCACATGATTTCCATAGGAGTGCACATCGCTACTTGCGGGTTTATCTGATTTACCAAAGCCAATTAAATCGGGAGCAATCACTCGATAGCCTGCTGCTACAAACAAAGGAATCATATGCCTGTATAGGTAACTCCACGAAGGTTGACCATGAAGTAGGAATATCGTTTTATCATTACTTTCACCTTCATCGAGGTAGTGCATTCGCAATCCATCGATTTCTAGATAGTTCGCTGTAAACGGATAGTCTATTAAGGTTGCAAATGCTTCCTCCGGTGTTCTAAGAGTTTGCAGAGTCATTTTATTTTCCTCTTTGGTCTGTTATTTCGACTACCTTCATCGACGAAAACGCTTGGTGGTGGCTGATGCGTTAACTTTAGATGATAACCATGGTCTAAAAAAGTATATATTTTATACCAAGTCAGTCATATAATTAGACCATGATTGCATTAGAACATTTACACGTTATCAGCGTGATCCATCAAGAAGGCAGCTTTCGCAAAGCAAGCGAGCGGCTGTTCAAAGCGCGTTCCGCTGTATCTTACTCAGTTAAACAAGTCGAAGAGTATTACCAGATAAAGATCTTTACTCGTGATACCTATCGTCCTGAACTAACGCGTAATGGAAAAATACTCTTCAACAGAATTCAGCATTTACTTAGTGAAGCCAACGACTTTGATACGTTTGCCCGACAGATGAACAGCGAAGTTGAGACCGAACTGAGAATCAGCTTTAGTGCCATATTTCCAATGGATAATGTCACGCTATTACTGGGTAGACTTAAACAAGAATTTCCGAAGACGATTATCCACATAGATATCGAAACCGCATCAGGTGAACGGATGCTACTAGATGATTTGGTCGACATTGGTATCTATGGTGGCTTCGAGCAAGACGCAAGAGTACAGTACCGCCGCATAGATCACTGTAAGTTGCCAGTCTTTATTTCGGATAGTTTTCCATTAGCAGGTGAAGACCAAATCAGCCAAGCAGAGCTAACGGAATACCCACAAGTTGTCGTTAAATCTTCATACAAGACAAGTCCTGATTCGGGTATATTGAAAGAAGGTATACAGTGGTATGTGTCAGATCATAATACAAAAAAATCATTGATATGCAGCGGACTTGGCTGGGGACGATTGCCAATGCATGAGGTGAGTAAAGAGCTTGAACAAGGCAAACTCATCCAGCTAAAGACCCAAAATACAATGGAAGTTCCTGTATATGTAGCGAAACTTAAGAATAAAACCTTAGGACCTGTCGGCATGACTGTATGGAATTTTTTCAATGATTAAGAGTGAGCATTTTTGTAGCTTAAGAATGCCATCGTCCGGTCAATTGAAAAGCTGGTTTGACATCTGGTAACAGCCACTGAGACTGAATGGGCACCTATACTATAAGTTTATATCTTTGAACTGAATACATATGCAACCCCGACGATATAAGCAAAATGCTAGAAGAATAGCATGAGTATCAAGATGTAGTGCAACAGAACCCTGTAATTCGCGCAGCAGTATATGACTTGAGACGAGCAACGATAGAAGGTCATAACTCCTCAACATTCAATAACAAGAGCTTCGCTTTATCAAGAATGGTTTGTTGCTGCTCTGCTGATTTTTTCTTCCAGTTAGCATAAACCATTCGAGTTCGTGGATTATTAAACTGCTCAATGTGTGTATGCATAAAGTACCAATATAGAGCATTTAGAGGGCACGCAGTATCCTCACTCACTTGCTTCACGTTATAATGGCAATCCGTGCAATAGTCGCTCATTTTATTCACATAATTACCGCTAGCTGCGTAAGCCTTAGAAGCAACAATACCACCATCCGCAAACTGACTCATACCACGCGTATTCGGCATTTCAACCCACTCAATTGCATCGATATAAATACCTAAATACCACTCATCTACTTGGTCAGGTTTAATGCCTGTTAACAAGCAAAAATTACCAGTGATCATTAAGCGCTGAATATGATGTGCATAGGCAAAATCAAGTGATTGCTTAATAGCATGATGCATACAATTCATTTTTGTATTACCCGTCCAAAACCAACTTGGTAATGACAATGAAGCATTGAGCTTATTCAAACTTTGATAGGTAGGCATATTGCACCAGTAGATCCCACGAACAAACTCCCTCCACCCTAGAATTTGACGCACAAAGCCTTCAATCTGCGCAATATTAATTTCGTTAGGGCGTTGGTTAAATTCCATAATAGCGGCATCAATCACTTGCCTAGGACTGAGAATTTTGGCGTTTAATGCGAAGGATAAGCGGCAATGGAATAAACTCCATTGCTTTTGAGTGAGCATATCATCGAGCTTACAGGTCATCGCATCTTGAAATTGACCAAACCGTGGCAAACAATAACGACAGAAAAATACCAATAATTCACTCGCCTGCTGGCGATTCACAGGCCACAATAATTGCTTATCTACTTGACCAATGGTTTCTATATTATGCCGGTCTAGGCGTTTCAGAATATCAGATACATCGTTAGCAAATAAAAGAGGCATAGGCACAGTATCAAACTCACTGCGCTTTAATTTGTTTTGATTTGCACTATCAAAGTTCCATTTCCCACCAACCGGTGCTCCATCTTGCATTAAAATGTTAAAGCGTTTTCTCATCTTACGATAAAAAGCTTCCATACGATGATGATGATCAGGCTTAAAGTCTTTCTCTATTTGCGTTTCAGAGAGGAAGAAATGTTCGCTTTCATAAACTTGAGAAGTTATCGATAACGACAAACAATATTTATCTAACATACTGCGTAATCGGTATTCATCAGGTAGTTGATATTCAAAGTGAGTGATGTGGTATTCGTCAATCAGGTGGTTTAGTAGATCATCTATATTTTCAAATTGTTGGGTATCATCTAACGTTAAATGTATTACCCGATGTCCCGCCTTTTCTAACGCAGTTGCAAATTGCCCCATTGCAGCAAAAAAAGCACACACCTTCTGAACATGATGTTTTACATAAACGGCTTCTTGATGCATTTCAGCTATCACATAGAGTGTTTTTGTATCGGCTTGCCTAAACCAAGAATGACTGGCATTCAATTGGTCACCCAAAATAAGTCGTAAACGATGAGGGGTAGCGTTCATGATCATCCTCTAACTAAGACCATCATATGGTGATCTATTCTTTATTGCGACGACGTAAAGACTGACAACGTTTAGAGCAATATTTAACCGTAAGCCAATCTCGCTCCCACTTCTTTCGCCAACTAAATGGTCTTTGGCAAACAACACATATCTTTTTTGGCAGTTGTGTTTTTTTCATCTTTTTTGCCTGAACTAATTTGTCGTGATAACGATTTTTCCGGATCTTGGTCGTTATCGATAAACAGTTAATATATTTACGCAAAAAAGAGTATTAGGGTTCACAAAAAAACAGTCATATCAATAAAGTTTAAGTAAAAGGTTTATTTGTCATCTCAACAGGGCATATTTAACCTTCCCCCCTGTGCATCATAAGGAAAATAGTGCCTTTTAAGATGGAAGATGCCACGGGTAAAAATTCGACCTGTAACGATTCTGGACACAAGCGATTTAGATGTATTGGTCTAAACTATTTCAGTCAGATTAGAAAATAGTTATCGTCACCATGATCGCTTATCTAAGAGATCTCATTCATCTTTATATATTTAATGTCACTAACCAACGTCAGTTTTATAGATGGGCATTTATTGACAAGGCTAGCAATTAGACTACTCTTTAAGAACTGATAGAACATCATCAGTAGGTAAATGAACAAGTTTCAACGTAAACCGTAACACTGTAAAAGAAAGAAATAGCATGTACATTGTAGAAAAATAGAAAAGCCACTTTTTACATTAAGTGGCTTTTTTTCCAACAAACCATCTCCGATCAACGTATTTTTATATCGCAAAACCCACATCCCTACGCTTTTCTTGCGACAATAAAATAACTAGATGCACCCTTGTAGATCTCTTTAGCTTCAACTGTCTTAAAGTCGCCTTTTCCCAATAAACTATCCAAATCAGAACGTCTGTATTCTCTTATAGTGATGGGGATTATTCCGATCTTCGAGAGTATTCTGACAAGGTGAATTTGCATGGTAACCAATAACGATTTTCTCCCCCCTAAACAAGGTGTACTCGAAATCAACAGACCATTAGGTTTGAGTAACTCGTGTATCCTTTGTACAACATGATGAGGTTTATCAACGGTATGTAACATATTAAAAGCAAAGATCACATCAAATGACTCGTTTTCATATCTGCTGTCAAAGATAGTAGCTTGAGTGAAATGAACATTTTCAATGTTGCTATTGGCAGCTTTATTTCTTGCTGATTCAACCATTGCTTTTGAGATATCAATGGCATGAATCTCCTTTACATGGCTCGCTAACTCGCATGATTTTGTACCAGTTCCACACCCGTAATCCAGCACGACATTGCTAGCATCGAGGTATTTTTCTGCATATTTTCTGGTCATATTATGTATGAATTCAAAACGGGCTTCAGACTTGTCATAGCCTTTTGACGCCTTATTCCAGAACTTTTCAGTCTTGTTCATTACCTACCACCTTTCAGTACTATGAAACCATACACTAGCTATTTCAATTGAATCTCGATGACTTGAAATTCATAAATCACATACATTCTATCGATGCTATTATGGATTGATAGGCGGAAAAATGCATAAAAGGTATTCATATGCGAATAGATTGGAAGGCGGTAGATTTTGATTGGAATCATGCGAGAGCTTTTCTTGCGACGGCTGAGCTGGGTTCTTTGTCAGCGGCTGCTAAGGCTTTAAATAGCTCCCAGCCAACATTGAGTCGGCAAGTCAATGCATTAGAGAAACAGCTTAAAGTTGCTCTATTTGAACGTGTAGGCAAAGGGCTTGAGTTAACGCCAAGTGGTATAGAATTGGCAGAATGCGTCAAAAACATGGGGAATGCTGCCGCCCATTTATCCCTGACCGCTTCAGGAAAATCCGAGGTATTAGAAGGCTCGGTTTGCATAAGCGCATCAGAAAGCATGGCAGTTTACGAGTTGCCTGCGATCATATCGAAGTTGAGAAGTATTGAACCCAAAATTACGATTGAATTAGTCGCATCTAACGCGAGTAGTGATTTAAAACGCAGAGAAGCAGACATTGCTATCAGATCATACAGACCTGAGCAGCTAGACTTAATTGCTAAGAAGATCAGAGACGACCATTTCTATCTTTATGCTGCCAATTCATACCTTAGCTCGATAGCAAACCCTCAGACTTTATCAGATTTCAATAGTGCTAATTTTATTGGTCCTTCGGATTATCAAAAAATCATTTCACTGCTAAATCAACGCGGGTTACAGCTAACTCCTGAAAACTTCCCAGTCACAACAAGTAATCATACTGTTTACTGGGAGCTAGTTAAGCAAGGCGTTGGTGTTGGTTTTATTCAAGATAGCTTGGTTCAACCAACAGATAATGTAGAAAAAGTGCTGCCAGAACTTGGTCATTTCCCAACGGAGCTTTGGCTTGTTACCCATCGAGAACTTCGAACAAATAGACGAATCCAATATGTTTTCGAATTTTTGAGCAAAGAGTTATCAAACTATAATTAATCTAGGGCAATAAGAGGGTTCAATTTATACCCGAGAATTTTTATGAATGTAAGAATGCAACCTTCTAGATAAAGTGAGCTAATTGGTACATTTAAATCCCCTTATTATTGTCATTGAAAAGAAAAAAGTGCGTTTACTAACCCTTTACTCATTTGACTGAATAGCTTTTCGATCCATCATATGAAGATAAGTGTACCCAGATCCACAAAGGCACCTCTTGTAGCTGCACCATTCGTTTACGTTGAATAAACGCCAATACTAGCTTTTGAAACTCAGTAACCAACACTACGCGCCTGTTGAACTCATTCAACGCAACTCTTTGTTTCTCTTAAAATCCATTCCTAAAATCAGATTTGAGGATCTGACAAAGTGTTTTACTTCGAAGAATGTTGACTGTTCATTGTGATCCGTTACTAAAAAGTCAGGGGATATCGGCATTTACGATTATTTAATTGATAATGGAAACCAAAGAGCTGAGAAGTGATTACAAAAAGATATCTGAACTGTTGGGGGATTTGATAACGAAAATACCAGTTTCAGTTTTTCGTAATGAGAGATAACGTATTTTAGTAGCAAGCTGAAAATCACGTTATTGATAGAGATAAAGCTCTGATTTGATAGGATTTAGATAGCAAAAAGCCGCTCATTAAGAGCGGCTTTTTTAAAGGGTGGAAGCCCCAGCCACATCCCGGCACACACGTCGCCCGCTGCGGCTGCTCCCTTCCAGGCCTGACCGAGTTCACGAGTTAGTGTTGCGGGAGGACCAGGGCCTCCATAGATTCTGTTTCAATAAGGCTTGCCTTAGTGAGTGACTGGATTATCAAGCATCGGGATCTCTATTGCAAGTACCTTAGTAGAGGAATCTTACTTTTTTGGTTTAACCGTTGTTTATTCAAACAATCTGCCTATTGTGCCATCGTACTAAGCACTTTTTTGAGCGTTTTTCTCACAAGATCGATTATACACTTTGTCACAGTTACCATTGCCATCAACAAAAGTGCATTTCCTCCCAATATCTCTTTTAGATTGATACATTGCCGAGTCGGTTTTAGACAAGATCTCTGATAAGTGCTTATCTCGTTTACGATTAGCTGATACGCCAACTGAAACGGTAATTGAGAGATACAAGTTATGTATTTCACTCACAAACATGAATTCACTTAGTTGCTCAACAATTGTATCTAAGTCACTACTCTTAGCTTCCCCGATTAAAACAAATTCATCACCACCAACACGGTAGCTATACCCTCTCCAATGCGTATTTATCACGTTGGCGTATTGTTGAAGAACTAAATCCCCAACCTCATGCCCATAGGTATCATTAACTTGTTTAAAATGGTTAATATCGAGTGAAACGACAGTATGCCAAGGTTTCACTTTTCTACGATACTTGCTCTGTAAACTACGCCTATTACGTAATTTAGTCAGTGAGTCTGTATAAGCTTGTTTCTTGAGCAAGAGAGTTGTAACAAGCATAAACCCTAATACTATGACAAACAGACCTTGAGAGCGTCGGGACAGCTGTTGCTCGGCTTCCAACGTTTCTCGCCAATCTGGCAGTTGATCGTATTTTTGATTAATTCGATCGGTGTCTATCATTGCCAATGCTTTATCGAATAAAGGGGTCAGCAAGGCACCTTTTTCATTCTTGACTAAACCAATCGCTATTTGAGATTGATATATATTGCCGATTGATTGCGCTGGAGTAATGGGTAATAAGCCTTGCTCACGAAACACATGACTTAAGCCTGCCAAACTGTGTGCTACATAATCCACTTCTTCATTAAGTAAAGCATCTATCAATTCTGCATTACTATCATAGTAATGAAGAGATTTATTAGGGAGCAGCAAGCTTAATAGTTCATCAAAAAAGTCGTCTTTTACAACACCAATCCTTTCAGAAATAAGCTCAGATATATTCTGATAAACCCTGTCTTTGTAACCAATTCTTTTTACTAGAATGGACTGCGGGGAATAATGTGCAGAAGTAAAATTGGCAACCTTTCTTCTTTGCTGTGAAATGACCAGCGGCGCAATAATATCAATTTCTTGATTCAGAAAATCTTGATACATACTTTGCCATGTTTCATTTGCTTCATTTACAACTTGGCATTTCAAAGTGAGGATATCGCATGCTTCAAATAACACTTCAGCACTAATACCATAGGGCTGACCCGGTAAATCAAATTGCGCATAGGGGTAAATATTTTCCAGCTTCACTTTAAGCGGCTGTGTAGTATCAATACCGCTCGTCACGACCCTTTCTCTTAGCGCATTTCTTCTAAGATCATACTGATACTGATTAACCGTTTCTCTTAGTAAACGTTGTACACCTTCAGAATAGATGAAATCGGTAAATCGAGTAAGATCTGCAATATGTTTACCTTTCTTTGCAATAATAGAGACAGGTTTGATTGTTAGTTGGTTATTTAAAAGTTGTGAATTGAAACCCGCCATAAGCATAGGTTTAAGCTGATTAATTGCATCAACAACTCCCTCTACCTGGCTATTTTTGAGTAACGCTTTAGCAGCGTCATGCCCTTGGTACTCAATAATTTCCATATTAGGAAAATGAGATAAAACGAGACTTCCATAGATTGTGTCTTTAGGGACACCGATGATACTTACCTCATCTAAATCTTTGCCTGTATCACTAAATAGAAAAGTGTATTCAATGTTGGTTGGGCGAGAATACTCAAAGACTAGTGAGCGTTGTTCAGTGTGAGTGACATTAGCAGCAAAATCACTGGTACCTTTCGCTACAGAGTCAAGGATAGCGTCAAAACTGGAGAAGTCTTTATAATAGATGGGAATTTGAAATTCTTCAGAAATGGCATCAAAAAGTACTCTCGTTACTATGTCATCCGCTTCTGTCGCGACGATATAAGAGTCATGTTGCTGCCCTGCTTGTGTAATGGAGGTAGTCATCATTACACTAAGCAGTAGGCAGATAAGCCTGTAAAAATATTGCACGCTGCAATTCTCTTGTATTTAACTTACCGTTTAAACCGTAAGCTCTATCCATGTTTACTGTACAAACGAACAAAATACCCTTATCCGGATATGATCTGTCTTTTTATGTATTCTGTTCGTCTTCAGCTCTTAAAATGTAATCTGTCATCCACGCAGTGCCAAGCAGGCACAACCAAACAACGAAAACGGGATTGGGTACTTCAATACTTGGGGTAACGACTAATGCAGCAAAACCCACTGTAGGTAATGTCCAACATAACAGTTTATTCCATCTGAAGGTTTTTAATTTTGTAAGTGCTTCCATTGAGGCCATAATTCCGGTGACACTTAATGCTATCAATGCCGCATAGGGTAAATCAGCTATCCATAAAGGAAGTATCAAACCTAATGACCACCAGCTGTGTTTACTAATAGGTTTCAAGTGATTAGCTGCCCACCAAATAACCATGATAGCGAGAGTTTGTACTATCGTCACCCATGGTGTGCCTTCAAGCTTTCCTGCTGATTGGGTCACCATAATCCCCACCTGTAACGTCGCAACGATAAGCCCTGATATTATAACGACCGACAGGCTGCTTCTTTTTGAAAACACCACCATTAGCAATGGAAATAACACCCACACACTGACTGAGAGTGTGATAGGTTGCAGCGGAAGCGTGAGCCCATAAGCAGTCATAGAAGCTAATAGCGCTAAACCCGCGATACCGCCTTGTGGCAGTATCCAAAGCGCAGGAATAACCATAGCAAGTACTGGAATGTCTCCATCACTTAAACTGATTGCTCTGGCACACACTACTGCTAATAATGTAGTGATTAGGAATTGAAATGTGGTAAATACCATAGCTCTCTCCTTCTACCGATCCGTGGTAACTTTGAACTAGGACTTTTTAGTATGAACCAATTTCTATCTCAAATCTTTGCTGTAATTCACCAAATTCCACAAGGAAAAGTAACAACTTATGGAGATGTCGCACGTTTTGCAGGTTTTCCTGGCTACGCTCGGCATGTAGGTAAAGCATTGGGTAACCTTCCAAAAGGCAGTAAGCTTCCTTGGTTTAGAGTGATTAATAGCAAAGGTGAGTTGTCACTGGTCGGTGAAAGTTTCGAACGCCAGAAATCGGCACTAGAAAGAGAAGGTATTGAAGTCAGTGAAAAAGGTAAAGTCAAACTCCGAATATACAAATGGCAGCCATAAAGCTGCCAAATGACAATGTTCATACTTCGTATGGATAACTTGATTGTGTGGCTTATCTCACTCCAACTAAACGCAAGTCAACATAGTCCGTTTTATATGTGTCGGTAATCACAGGGGCAACGGTATCTGTAGTGAAACGTAAGCGGTTATTCACTTCTATCGTTGCTCTTACGCTGTATCGGTGATTTTCTTTTATCTTTTTGCTATCAAAGCCCAGATCAAATTTGAATGGTACCTGCTCTCCGTTTGTCATAAAACGATGCTTTGCTATAACAATTGAAGGTGCGTCAGCTAAGGAGATATCTTCAAGAGTCACCGTCACTAATGCATCTTCAGGTAATGCAATTCGTTCTCTGTAAGTCACCGTACCTGAAACCGTTTTAATGCTACTGCCTTCCAATTCTGGTTTGGGTGCAGACTGGCAACCTGATAGTAACCCCAATGTAACTAGCGAAATCACAATAAGCAGTGCCTTTTTCATATTTTCTCTCTTTAATTAAACCTGTCAAATGCGACATTGACTCAGTATATGAAAGCTTTCGTTTTCTGTCTTGAATCCCTATGATTTATTGACAGTTATTTGACTGAGCTAGTAATTTAACACATTATTCTGACGAGTATTTTTTAAGAAGGACGCTGGCAATGAGTCAACCATTAAAAGAATTATTAAACTTACTCCAGCTAGAAAAACTGGAAGAAGGGCTCTTCCGTGGTCAAAGTGAGAATCTCGGATTACCTCAAGTGTATGGTGGTCAAGTATTAGGACAAGCCCTCTCTGCAGCTCGATATACTGTAGAAGAAGATAGAAGTGTGCATTCATTTCATAGCTACTTTCTCTTCCCAGGGGATCCTGAAAAGCCAATTATTTATGATGTAGAAAACCTGAGAGACGGCAGAAGCTTTAGTACTCGACGTGTGAAAGCGATTCAAAATGGCCGACCTATTTTCTATTTAACCGCATCTTATCACGGTGATGCTCCTGGTTTTGAACACCAAAACACCATGCCGGAGATTCCAGGCCCTGAAAACTTTGCTTCAGAAACAGAGCTAGCCAGCCATATTGCTGAGTTTTTACCAGAGAAATTGCGAAAGACTTTTTGCGGTGAAAAACCCATTGAAATGCGCCCAGTCACCGTCGTTAACCCATTAAAGCCGAAAAAGACTGAGCCAAAACAATATTTATGGGTTCGTGCAAATGGTGAGATGCCAGATAACCAACTTATCCATCAGTACCTTATGGCTTACGCTTCGGATTGGGGATTTTTAGTAACCGCATTACACCCCCATGAAGTATCTTTAATGACGCCCAACTTCCAAGTTGCAACCATTGATCACTCTATATGGTTCCATCGCCCATTTAAGATGGATGAATGGCTTCTTTACGTCATCGAAAGCCCAACAGCAAGTAACACTCGCGGGCTTGTACGCGGCGAAATATTCAACCAAAAAGGTGAGTTGGTCGCAACAGCCGTTCAAGAAGGTGTAATGCGTTTCACAAATAAATAACGCAATCTGAATCATCCATATGTTTATGATGGTTTCAAAATAATTAAAGCTCTGGAAACACCAGAGCTTTATTCTTTACGCTGTTACTTACTGCTTTACCATTAACTTGAATCCTTCAATATTCCCTTCTGCCCTAGCTAGCTATTTATTCTTGTTCATCCCAATAGCGGCAGATAATTTTAGGGTGCTCAAAGTAAAGCTATTCTTGTACTTTTAGCTACTCTTGCACTTTTAGCTTCAATTCATTTCCAGCATCTCTGAGTAAATTAATTGGAGATAAAACAACACCTTTAACAGCCCCTTGAGTCGCTTCTTCAGCTAGATTTTTCGACTTATCAATTACTTGATCCGCTTTCACCAGTATCGGCGGGATTTCTGCACGTAACAATTCTGATTCAGCAATAACGGCCGGTACCGTATTGTGACGATAGCCTTCACTTTCCAACAATAATGGCGGCACAACTTGCGTCCGATACCCTTTTAGCTCAGTTAACATAGGTGGGATAATATCCACTCGAACGCGTTTAACTTCTGAAAGCACTGCTGGTACAGAGGTTGAGCGTATGCTCTCTACTTCATCTAATATCAAAGGTATTTTTTTATCTACAGAGCTGACAGTTTGGTTCACTTGCTCAACGGTAAGTCGAACTTGCTCAACGGCTTCTAATGCTTGAGGCAGCAATTCCTCTGCAGTTTTCGCAACAACTAACCACTCTCCGACTTGTAGACCATTTGTAAGGCTTTCCAAGTCAGTGATGGCTTGTGGATACGTATCAATGACGTCACCCACTTTACTCGTAAACCCATGAATGGAGTAGCCGAGATAAAAAATCGATACCGCTAAAAGTAGCTGAACACCAGTAGTGAACTTTGCAAACATAAGTCGCTCCACAATAGATTTAATGGACTTTAGATTAGAAATGAAACCGTTCTATCAACAGTTTTGTTTAACAGATAGGCAGAGCAGTTGTATATTTCAATGGCTCCATGGCAAAAGTAGAAGTGACGTTCGAAATCCCATCAACGCTATTCACTAAACGCTTATAGAATTCATCGAAGCATTTCATATCTCTCACCTGCACCTTCATCATGTAATCATATTCGCCGGCCATTCGATAAAATTCCATTACCTCAGGAAACTCTGAGACGGTACTGACAAACCGACCATACCATTCATGAGAATGATCACTGGTTTTTATTAGGACAAAAGCGGTAAAAGAAAGGTCCAGCTTTTCTGGATTCAACAACGCGACTCGCTTTTCTATCACCCCTTCTTCTTCTAAACGCTTTAACCTTTTCCAGCACGGTGTAGTCGTTAAATTTACAGCTTCAGCCATATCACTTAAAGATAATGTACTGTCTTGCTGCAACAACCCCAGTATTTTTTTATCAATTGAATCTAACATTTCCTTTAAATTCCAATATTAGTAGAAAATTTTTCTATAAAACTGACTAATCATAGTAAATATAGCAAAGCTTTTCTCCTGAAAAATAGATAAATTATTACCATACTAATTAATAATAACGAATAGACAGCTTAGCTGCTCATGGAGTTCCCTATGTGTACAGACCATCAATGGATCAATAACGCCATCCGAAAAATCGAAGCCGATTACCAACGTTCTGCGGATACTCATCTAATCAAACTCGATCTTCCCAGCATCGAAGGTATTGATGTTTATCTAAAAGATGAGAGTACGCACCCAACTGGTTCTCTTAAGCACCGCTTAGCTCGTTCATTATTCCTTTACGCCATTTGCAATGGTTGGATTGGTCCTGAAACAACGGTTATCGAATCATCTTCTGGTAGCACTGCGGTTTCAGAAGCTTACTTTGCTCGCTTGCTCGGTCTACCTTTCATTGCTGTGATGCCAAAATCTACAGCTCAAACTAAAATTGACCAAATTGAGTACTATGGCGGGCAAGCACATTTGGTCGATCGTTCTGACCAAATTTACGCAGAATCTTACCGTTTAGCTGATGAACTCAATGGTCACTACATGGATCAGTTTACTTACGCAGAGCGTGCAACGGATTGGCGTGGGAACAACAACATCGCTAACTCCATTTTTAACCAAATGCAGATGGAAGATCATCCGGTTCCAACATGGGTAGTGATGAGCCCAGGCACTGGTGGTACTTCAGCGACGATTGGACGATTCATTCGTTACCAGCAGCATGAAACAAAACTGTGCGTCGTTGACCCTGAAAACTCGGTTTTCCACGATTACTTTAAAACGGGTGATAAGCATATTACTGGTGACAAAGGCAGTAAGATTGAAGGTATTGGTCGCCCACGTGTAGAGCCAAGTTTTATCACTGGGGTGATTGATGAAATGCGCACGATCCCTGATGCAGCCAGTATTGCCACTACGCACTGGTTGTCTGAGATGTTAGGCCGAAAAGTAGGTGCTTCGACTGGTACGAATATGTATGGGGTTCTTCAATTAGCATCTGACATGAAAGCGCGAGGGGAGAAAGGCTCTATCGTGACTTTATTATGCGATAGCGGTGAACGATACCTAGATACTTATTTTAACGATGAGTGGATTCGTGAAAATATTGGCGACTTAAAAGAGTACACTGCAAAACTAAAAACCTTCGACCAAACTGGCGAAATGTAATTCTAGCTAAGTGAAACATAATAGAGCCCTTTACGGGCTCTTTTGTTTTCAGAGGCTGTAATCACCCATAACCGTTTTCTTAATTTGAAGTCACGACTACATCCACCTTGTTGTACATTAATCTTTTTGCTTTGCTTCAAAAGCAGCAAGCTGTTCAGCTGTCGCTTTTGGCTGGTGGTTTTGCTTCCACTCATCGTAAGTCATGCCATACACACGCTCACGCGCATCATCTATATCGATATCTACTCCTAACTGTTCAGCTTCCGCTTTGTACCATTTACTAAAACAGTTACGGCAGAAACCCGCTAAGATCATCAAATCAATATTTTGAACATCTTTATTATCATCTAAGTGTGCAAGCAAACGACGGAATGATGCCGCATCTAACTTATCTTGCTCTTCTTGAGAAAGGTTCTTGTATTTGAATTCTGCCACTTTACTTTCCTTCTTAAGGTTTTGTTGTTTTATTATTTTCAGTTACGAATTTTCTGTCCAGCCTTCCTGTTATACAAAAAAGGCACACTTAACTTAAAGTTAGACTTAAAAGTTAGCCCCCCCTTACACAACGAGGGCTAGAAGCCATTTATCTAACTTTTACGTGTAGATCTAATTTTTCTGTAAGAGTTCAGGTGCTAAATGAAAAAATTAGATCACCAAAAACTGGTGGTCTCTACTATATTTTTATCTAACTTTATATGTACTGGTTCATACTCAGTCTGACAAAATCGTGGTTCGATTTCACCTGTTCACACAATCATACACTAACCACTAAACTCATTTTTGGACAAAACTTTGTTAGAGTCATCACTAAAACAGGTGTCTGAATATTAGAAAAAGTAATTTAAATCGAACTAGCGCAAACTTTCAGCAGAAGAGGAACCAACCATTAAACTATTCACTCTTTACTAGGTTTGAAAAGAGGCTTTTTAGAGCATCATCACTAAATTCCTCTTTATCGCGATTACTACGAGGCGTATAACTGGTGTTCTGGTTGGCAGGATCTTCCTCTTCTAGCTCATTTATTCGATCAAGTACAATCATTTTTGATTTTTCCAGATCATGTTTAGTAATTTTAGCGAGTTCGCTAAGAAACTCTAAGTGTTCAGACAATTCATCCTCAGTATCAAGGTGGCTAATGGCATTACGTGTGTCGTTGAATTCGTAGCTAACAAGCTGATTAATAATATCGCTTACTTGCTGAGGAGCTGTATCAAGCATGGACTCTTTCAATTTTTCTACAATCGATACTAACTCATCTATAGGAACTCCATTACTGAGAATCTTTAAAAGACTATCTTCAATGGTCTCCAACATATCCAATTTAAGATTATTATCATCATTTATGAAATTATGAACCCACCAATGCAAATCAGGTAGAGACGGACCATCGACCCACGACACTGTTTCGAGTGAGCCAGACCGGAAGATGTCCAGCGCTCTTTCAATAAAATATTGATCACCAGTACGCTCCCACCACTCAAGAAGAAGCTCTACCCGATCTGAAATTGATAGATCATGATACTTAAAAGATACATAACCGTTTTTTTCCACTCTTTCCAATGTCGGCGTACTATCTATAACTTCAGAAAATTTTTTAAATTTAGAGGCAAGAAACTTCAGATCCATTTCGCGACTTTCAAACACCGCCTTAAGGTGTCGCCAAAGATTTCTTGCCCAACCCACATTTTTAGAAGTCTCAGGCAACAGGCTGAGAAATTCCCTATCAATAAGATATGACTTGAGGAAATCTCGAACAGAGGGGTTTACAAAACTTACTGATTTACCAGATATAGAAATAAACCCCGACTCTAGTGACTGAAGTGCATCTTCAAAATCGCTTGGCATAGTTGACTGAGAATAATACGAACTGACAGAACGATGGAGCTCTGAATAGTTTGTCCTGAGCAATTCGATACTTTCTCCTCCAAACTGACTACCAAAAAAAAGTGCAATTAGCAGATTTTGAGATTTCATGCTCAATGACTTAAATGGCTTACTCCATATCAACTCAGGATTATTCAAGGCATGATAGATATATTTCGGATACTCACTAGGCTCTATAGTATCGAGACAATCACTAGAAACCGAGGCAATTACCCGAGGGTTATAGCTTTTATGATCCACAATCTTACTAAGCCAATCTCCCTCTAGTAGAGAGGAAAAATGTTGCGGACTTAGAGCGGATATAGATAAGTGGTTGAACAAAATGTGTGACTTAATTTTTCTAGTGTACTCACCCACATCCAATAAATACTTTGCTAATTGCAATCGTTGGTCATCAACATGATCTGATAACCTTCTTGCTTCCTCAAAAATGTGTGCTCGTGTAGTTAAAATAAACCTAGCATTTTTAGATTTTCTAACTCTTTTAACAAAGGTTGAAAGTGCTGTATCTCGCTGAATAAGTGACTGTCGATCTAACTCAATACGGCCCAAGAAATCATCAAAGAAATAAACCGTCGGGTGTTCATCATCAATCTTTGCAAAACCGTCTTCCAAGGAGTTAATTGCATAAAAACGCCACCCATCATTCAAATAATTGTATGCAACCATTTTAGCTAAAGTAGTTTTACCAACTCCAGGAGGCCCTGAGACAATAAGTATTTTTTCCCTTTCTAGTTTTTCTATAGCACCATCAAAGCTTGGGTTACTAACATACACTTTGACTTCTTCAAGTATCTCGGACTTTGTCGCGTTAGTGAATGACTCTAGCCCTGATTGTAGAATCCTCTCAAGAACAGCTGTACTTGAAAGCCAGAGTTTCATATGTGATTTTTCTATCTCAGGATGTTTTCTCAACGCTCCCTCAATATCACCTTCTCCCCAAACATCCTGGCTTTGCTTTATATAAGAGCCAAATATTTCAGCTAGCTGGTTACTTTTACTCGGGGTCAAAGATTGCGAGGTAAAAAACAAGTAACGACTAGGATTGAGTTTATTAACTTTCTCTAGCTCTTTTTTTGCTGAACTTTTCAGTTGAGAAAAGCTTGAACCTACATAATGTTTACACTGAAGTATTGTAGCTTCACTACCTTTTGAGTGACGCCCATCAATCCCCCCATCAGCGCCAGGACCAAACGCTTCAAATCGCATTCCGGTATCGGTTTGTGCGATATCACGACACAAGTCTTCAAAGTCTGCATGAGACAAATTAATCAATCTATTCATAATGTTATATTATTTCATTCTAGACTCTATAGCCTTAAACCACTCCAACACTTCACCATTTGGATCCACTTCATTTAGATAGCTCAATGACATTTGTGCTACAGCTCTAGTATTGAGTTTCTTTTTCACGTTGCTTTCATTGAAAGGGGTCTTTTCAACAAGTAACTTAGGAATATCAGTCATATCATCAATATCTAAGTCCTCTTCAAGCCTAAATGTCCTCTTAATTGCTTCGAGATGAATATAATTTTCTGCTTCACGCTTTGTTGTTAAAAATGCTACAGAATTATCATCCCTCGCGTTTACCATATCATGAGCTTTTTGGTATTTTGGCGGTTCATTCTCATCTCGGTCATAAACGTGAACTTCAGGCTTACCTATATTCTTTAAGTAATGAGAGTTAACCCAATCTTTAAGCGTCGAACCTCCTAATGGAAGCAGCACAATTCTAGGGTCCTCACCCAACTTAGGCACACCAACTTCATCACGATTAAGTATTTTGGCCATACCTTTAAAGAAATTCACATCATTCGGTCCTTCCAGACACAAGATTACTTGAGCTCGGCTATCAGGTAAAACACCTAAGTCTTTAGCAATCAATTCCAGTACTCTTGGTTCATCACTAGAAATTTTAAGCTCACCATTTTCATTTCGAGCAATATGTCTAATTGATGATACTGGCAGTAAACCAGCTAAAGCGGGAACGTGCGTGGTTATAATTACTTGGCAGTTTTCTGCACTAGCCAACTCACTAAAGGCCTCCATTAAAGCTGCTTGATTATCAGGATGTTGAGATGTTTCGGGCTCTTCAATTGCGTAAATTACGCCACGACCTAAGTTCTCATTTTTGATCCTTTCAGCTTCTGCTTTGAAAAAACTGATCAGTACTAAACGCTTTACACCACTACCACGCTTATTGATAGCAATACCATCATCACCAATAAGATTTAACTTAAAGAGACTGTCCCATTTTGGTTCTGCCTTGAACGTAGGGCTCAGTTTACTAGCAAGGTTCGGAGCAATATCATGCAAATGACTAATAGTGTTATTTGCGACTAAAAGAGCACTATCTTTTACTTTATCTTTTATAGCATCAAGTTCGGGCTGGATGGTGGCTAATGAATTTGCAACAGCTGCTTTCATTGGGTCTTGAACTTCAGCCTCTTCATCTGTATTGGGCCTATCAGCTCTGAATAAAGCAAAGTGAGGGAGGTGCGACTGAATTTGTTCCCAAATAGCTTTTCCATCCTCTTTAGATAATGAAATCAGCTGCTCTTTCACCTTGAGATCATCAAAAGAGCTATATATTGACTGTCTTAAAGAAACATTAGATCTCTTATCGTCAACTTCAATACCACGTCTTTCAGCGATTGCTTTTAACTCATCGTTTTTTTTATGAATTATCCCTTTAGCATCTTTTGCTGATGGATGAAGGCAATTTATATGCATTGAGCCGTTGCCTTTGCCCTTCTTAAATACTTTATGAAGTTCGATATTCCCATCACAATTAAGTAAATATTCACCAGACAGCGTTGTTTGTGATGCAGCATCTATAATCAAATTATTTGGCACATCAGAGAAGACACAACCTACGCTAACATCGTCATTCTCACCTACGAAAACACACTTATCCATAGGGTCAAACTTACACAGCTTTTCACCAAAAAATAGGCCTAAGGCATCAAGAATAGTAGTTTTACCTACATCATTCTTACCAATCAAAGCTGTAAATTGGTTAAAGTTGACTTCAAAGGCACCTTGGTAGCCACGATAATTTTTTATGATTATTTTTTCTAGTTTCATTTCAGCGCCACATAAAAACAATTTTCTTCACTATATCACTTAAGGTGCACATCAATACGCAACGTATCTCTCATCTATTGTGTTAGTTAATTTAAGTTTGTGCATAGTGAATTGTGGTTACTTCTTCTCTCTGAATCGAGAAGGGTCCATGGTGATTACAAAAAGTAAGGAAAAAGCGTTGAGTATTTTGTGAATGAGTCAGAACTCTAAATGAGAATGGGGCAGAAGCGTGTTAGCTAATTCACTCCTCCAGATGTGATCACCAAGCGATTCTGTCGTACCTTAACTACCAAACGACTTTGTCGTTAGCCTAATTACCGAGGGAAATTGACGGTCCTACTTTTTACGTAATCCTTTGACTATCACTGTGAATTAGTCAAAGGGTGTATAGGATGATCGTTATGGATGCTAAATCCCAGCTTACCGTGGATGTCATTGCTAAAGTGGCACTTAACAAAATCTCTATTCTCAATGCCTCGAAACTGCTCAATAAATCCCACCGAACCATTGAGCGTTACCTCAGGCGATACCGTACCGATGGTATTCGTTTCGTTGTTCATGGCAACACAGGAAGAGCACCCGCTAATAAAATCCCCGTGACCTTAAAGAAGCAAGTTCAAGATCTGATAAAAGCCAAGTATTACGACTTTAACATGCTTCATTTGGCAGACATGCTGGAAGTGTTTGAAGGCATCAAAGTAAAGCGAGAGACACTTCGTACCTGGGCGCACGAAATCCATCATGTAAAACGAGCTAAACATCGCCGCTCCAAAGTAAGAAGACGACGAGAGCGCATGGAGGCAGAAGGCTTAATGTTGCAAATGGACGGCAGCCCCCACCTTTGGTTCGGGGACAAAAAGTCCTGCCTTATCGCTATGATTGATGACGCAACCAGTGACGTTCATGCAGAGTTCTTTCCTTCAGAAACTACGGAAGGCTGCCTTAAAGTAATGAAGGCTTATATCGAAAAAAGGGGCTTTTTAAGACGCTTTATGTCGATAGAGCGGGTATCTTTGGTGGACCAAAACGCTGCCACTTCTCTCAGATGCAACGAGCCTGCGAAGAGCTTGGTATAGAAATTATTTTTGCCAACTCCCCCCAAGGAAAAGGTCGTATCGAACGTGCCTTCGATACGTTCCAAGATCGTCTCGTCCCTGAGTTAAGACTGGCGGGGATCACCGATATGAATAGCGCAAATGACTACCTGCAAAACACTTTCATCCCTGACTATTGGGCGACAACCCTCACCGTCAACGCTAAGCAGGTGCGCTCGGAACATAGACCCGTTCCGAAACACCTAAACCTCGATGCGATATGTATCCAAAAAGAATATCGAAAAATCCGTCGGGACCATACCTTCAGTTATGGTAACGCAATGTATCAAATTACCTCTCCGTTAAGGCACTCTATCGTGAGTCAACAAGTTGAGCTACGTAAGCAACTTGATGGTAACTTCGCCGCTTACTTTGCTGACCGAGAGCTGTCCATTAAAGAGCTTGTTGAGCCTAGCTCTAGGAAAGAATACGGGGAAAAAGTTCAGAAAAAGCTCGATGCTATTGAACTTGCCAAGGAGTTAGGCAATGTGAGAGAAGCTGCTCGGCAGAGCGGTTGCTCTGTCAAAAGCATTCACAACAACCGTCAACTTCTCGAAGCACATGGTCCATTAGCTTTGAAACGTATGTATGGTCAATCAAGGCACAGTAACCGCATCGATGAGAAGACTCGAAATGTCGTCATCTCATTAACGCTCAAATTACCTCATCTAACATCGATCAGGATCAGTGGTGAGATGAGAAAGCGATTTAACATCTCGATTAGTCACTCAACAGTAAGGAACATCTGGCTTGAAGAAAAGCTGAATACAAGAGAGTTACGGGAAGCTCGTGCCGAGGCATCAATTATCGAATAAGAGCAGAACTGTCATGGTTGACTACTATTAATAAGACTGTAACAGAGTCCTTCGGTAATTAGACCGTCAACCTCCCTCGGTAATCACATAATTCACTCCTCCAGACCTGACATTACTCAAAACAGATCAGACTTTATTAAAACTGAGAAAAATTTATTGGCCGTTGCCATTTCAGGCTTTTGATTACACCTTCAAATTCTTCACGCTCGTCGAATTTTTTCTTGTTTTGGTTTTGTAGCGATGTAACTCCCAAGTCATTTGGGCCACCTTATCAGCCATGACAACATGCTCCGACTCTAACTGCTCATTCTTAGTTTTGAGCCTTTCGTTTTGCTCCAACACTTCCTGATATTTATCCTTTGAAACCTGAGCTTTTGACTTATTTTCCTTCGCCTTAACCACACCTACTTTCTTTGGATCTGAAAGGTACTTTTCTTTTTCTTCAAGCACCCTCCCCAACAACTCAGCATGATTCTTCAAAGAGCCGTTAGACACACCCGCACGTTTTTCGACAGCGAACGGACTAATCTTTTTCCCTTCCTTCAAAAGTGCTTTAAAAGCGCTCTCTAGCTTTACAGCTACCGCTGCCATGCTTATACCTCTACTCTATATTTATCAAATTCAATGCCGTGATCTGACATCACCTTTTCAGCCGCCCTAATGTCACTAAGCTGAGTGGCTAAAGAGCTTTTATTAAACAAATCCATCTCTTTCATCTTTTCAATTTTAGCTATACAACCCTCACGTCTTCTAACCCAATTCTCAGCTTCTCTTTTATTGACATTGAGGTTTTCACAATCTCGACCTACACACTTAGAAGACTCAAATAAGTGATTCATACTGCACGAGTCTCCTGCAAAGCAAGTACCAAAACCTGTTGATTTATTTGCGCCTTTTGTCTTACTGACCAGTTCATTAAACTCAGCAGAACTTTTTACTCTATCACCCTCAAAGGATTGTATGTATCCACCTGACTGCTCCTCAGGGTGCTCAATAATATCCTTCATGTAATCATGATGCTGTGCATTATATTGCTCTTCAATCTGCTTCTTGATTTCTGCTGGCTTTTGTACGCCCATGAGCGTCAAAACTTCTGAATGACTGGCATAAATGGCAGTCATAGATAAATTAATGTGCTTGAACTGGTGTTTTAATGATGCGAGTGATACCAAACCATGCCCAACAACAAAATGGGCAAATGTTCGTCTTAATGAGTGAGTTGAAACGTGCCAGTACAATTCTCCACTACCATTATCTTTGATAGGGTAATAGCTCTTTGGCACGACAGGGTTTAATAGGTTATACAGTTCATCCATTTCATCTGGAATATAACGAATATCAAGGTGTTTACCGTAAAACCTCCATTGGTTCCTAAGGTTAGTAGTATTCAATGCTATATCTTTTAGCTGGCGCTTTATATTATCACCCCTGCCACCTGAGCCATCAAATGTAAACCGAGGAGCGAAGTGAATATCCCCCGATTCTGAGCGATAGTGATCATTGAGTACAGATAACACCAACAATGCTTTTTCACAAATTGGTGCACACGCCCACGTATCCTCACGCGCCAGTTTTTCTAGCTTATTCGTCCATGACCGCATCGTACACAGTGTTATGCCATCAATATCGACCTCTTGGTATGAGGTACTGTCAATTTGTGTTAGTTCACTGTTTCTCATGCCTGTAAATGCTGAACACGCCCCAAAGCATGCGCCTCGAATAACGTTAAACGCATTCACTGCCTGCCGTTCTGTAATGCCATTGCTTTTTGCATATTCCTTTACGTCCAACAACGGATTCTCTTTCTTATAAGCTTCTAGTACCGAGCGATGCGCTTGATTGCGATAAATCGCTTCAACCCCATCCTTTGCTTTTTCCATAAAATCATTAACGAGTTCACTTTCTGAGAGCTTGTTGAGTTGAGCCTTTTCTTTAATATCAACGCCAGCCGTCAACTCCTGATATAGCGCTTTTACTTCAGCGCCACTATCAATACTTGCCACCAATGCGTTGTATTCACTCTCAACATCACCATCAAAATCACGGCCATTTAAGAACTCTGTATACGCTGATTCCACGTCATTAATGATACGAGATAAATACTGCTCATAAATCACTGGAATTACTGTGGGGTGGTGCCCTTTGCCATAGCCAGCAATTTTCTTTGCTAGACTTCTGGCTGCTTGCCCCTCTTGATATGGGATTTGAAAGCGATGAGGTTCTGGAAAATACTGATTAACTTGTGTTAAGACACTCAAAGCATCGAGCTTAATTGTAATTGTTTTCTCTGCTTGGCCTTTCAGTGATTCGACCAATTGCGAAAAAACAATTTCATTGTTCAAGTAGCCAAAAGAGTCAATACTTGTGTCAAAAAACATTCTTAATGTGTGTTCAGCACAATGCTGTACCAGCTTTAAGCTCTCAATTTTACGAAAAGTATCAGTACCTTCAACGCTTAACAATGCCCCTTTACCTCCCCATATTAACCAATACATTCTTTGTTTAAGTTCACTGAGTAGTTTAGGGTTATGCTTGGCACTTTGAAACGCTAGTGTGTACAGTGACTTAGATGCCTTTGTGGTATTAAATAAATCATTGAAATCCCACACATCATTCTCAAAGTAAGAGGCTGGGCTACCATCTTTGTTTACACTTACCACGGTACGGTTCGTCGGCACAGGGTAGTCTGTAGTGGTTGGTAACGAATACTTATCAAACAAAGCGTGGTCGTGACTAATACTGAACATAGTTACCCCTTAAAGACATCTGAAATGGAATCTTCATCCCACATAGGATGACACCCTTGACGTTTGAGATAGGCTTCTGCGGCCTTTAGGTTGCGTTTTTTAAAGCGTTTTTTGATTTCTACGATGGAAGATTGAACCTCACTGAAGTTTTTAATGAAATGCGTTAAATCTTTATGAGCAATTAACGCCTCTTTGAACCTCAGTTCAAAGGAAAGAAAACGCCAAATATCATGAACCTCATCGACAACGGCGAAGTTACGACACATAAAGCATTTAATGACATACCCACATCCCAAATCCTTTACATCGTCTTCTTCTAGCAACCCTGCATCCACATTCGTCTTTTGGAATTCACGTTTCTGAGGTGTGTCCTCGCCCTTACAGATACCACCATTGGATATATCATCAACAGTGTGCTTAGAGGCTGTTCTAAGTGCATCAACCTCTTCAACTGATAAAACCTCACAATATTTAGCCTTTGTCTTTGCAATAGCGACCGTAGCGCCACCTGTCGGGTTCTGCGCATAAGCGTATAATGTCGCCCCGCCTACCGCCAACTCTCTCCTTGCGATGGCCTTGGAGTTCTTGCCATATTCCGAATTATTCCAAGTGCTTTCTGATTGGTTGCGTGAGCTTTCCATTGCTCCCATCCGACCGTATTGACTCTCGGCATACTGTTTAATCGAGGACTTTAACCGCATACAGTTCAATTTAAAGTTTGGGTTGCTCGATACGGCCAACTTTAACGTTGTAGAGCGCTCCATCAATCCTTTAGCGTAGTACCGCAAGTTTATGTGATTAAGTGTTTCACCGCTTCTGCGAACAAACAAGTAATGTTTATCCAACTTTAAATCTTCAGCGTTAAGTTTTGATAGCTGAATGTGTTCTTCAAAAAAGGTTTTTGATGCAGCCCTCGGGGTAAATGAACGCGTTTCTTCTTTGTAACCACGAGTTTTTAAGCCCTTAACGGAGATGCGGTTTCCACCGATGTTATCGACTTTCCATTCATCTTCTAACACAAAGGTATTTAGAGCCTCTGTCAGACCTGCCGCCGTATAATAGATGTATAGAAATACGGCATTATTTATTAAGCTATCAAACGCCAACCTTCTTTGAGAATCGCTAATAGATTCATCCCGATAACGCTTATTGAGCGCTTTTCTATCGGATAAAAGAGCGCGACCTATTTTTTTTAACTCTTTTTTGTTGTAGTTGTTCGAATCAAAAGAAGCAGAGTTAGTGTCAAGGTTTCGAAGTGCCTTGGGAATTGCGCCCAAACCAAATTTCTTGAGCATAGAGCTGTATTTCGATGCCTCCCACCCGAGGGTTTTGGCCTTTTTAGGTCTACCACGCAACCCAACACCCGTTGTTCTTATTGAAAACCACTGCGCTTGAATGTAGGTACTGGCAGATTCAGGGGATAACTCAACCTTTTGCTTTCCTTTCTTCTCATTAAAGGCGTGCGACAATATGGCTCTTATGTCTGCAAAATATACCACTTTTCCAGGCTCAGCCCACCCAGACTGGTCAAACTTAGAGATAAGAAAACGAACATGCTTCTTGGTGCTGTATTGCAGTAACTCTTCAAAATTACAGTTAGAATTAGTGCCGTTGCCATTTTTCCACACATACTTCCATTGATGAATCGTTGCTAACGGGTTGTCCGATTGCATTTCATCCGTTGGGATAGAGCGATAAATGCGAGCATTTTCTGGCTTGTTAACATCTATTTTATCGGTCATAAAATGTCAGCCTCATCCAGTAAGTTCATCATTAATTCAGGCACTTGATTCTTAGTTGGATTGCCTTCCCAATGCGTTAAATAGTGCATGGTGACACTTAAATCTTTATGACCCGCTTCATCTTTGAGTAACTTCAATACTTGGGAGGTTGTGATGTCATCCATGTTAACCAAAAGCTCAAACTTATTGGCGAGAAAAGTGACTCTTGTATCATGAAAAATATGGTCAAAATGCGGATTACTGTTCTCTTTTATCGCACTTCGCAATTTACTCCAGAGGGCGTCGATTGAGTTTGATTTTTCGTTTTCTTCTTTAAATCTATTACCTTCTTTAGTGATGAAAATAGGGGCATCTTCATCACCTGTATTGTAAAAATACAACCTAGCACGCTCCTTATATCGCTCACTTTCACAGTATTTAGATAACTGCTCCATTAACCACACTGGCATTGAAATCAATCGATTTGTACCAAACTTAGTTCGGCAACCGTGAGAATTACCAATCTTAATGTTGGTGAAAGTTTTACCCCTAAACCCCTTGGGCACTTTCACATGGCGAGGTTTTAAGTCAGCAACCTCTATTGCTCTTAATCCTGAGTTGATAGCAGTTGCAACGAGTAACCTAAACTCACCTGAAACCCCTGCACGATGCCAGTTGTCTCTTATATGCTGAATATCCATGTCATTCATTGGTGTTAATATGGTTTCCTGCTTCGGGCTGGTAATGGTTATGTCTGTAAGCATCTGACCATATTTGGTGTAACCAGTTACTTCAAAAGGGAGGTTTTCAACATAACCATGTCGCAGACAAAACACATAGAATCTTCTAATTACGGACAAGGTTGTTGAACCTACACTGCGCCTCATATTGCCGCTGTCAATTTGCTTATTTAAGTAAGCTCGGAACAGGTAAATGGGATAACGTTCAAGCTCTTGATTTTCGTCATTCCAGTTGAGATTGTTCTTCCCTAGAAACCTAAAGAAACGAAGTAAAGCATAAGAGGTAGGTTCAGTGTTCTTTATACCTTCAACGATACGACGACTCAGGATATAAGCGTTAGCATAAAACTCAGGCTCACCCTCTGAGGTAAACAGTAATTTCACACCATCGAAACGCATAGGTTTGTGAATAGAGAAATCAGGCTTACCTCCTGAGATATCTTCTTCAACATCCCCAATCTCTATCTCTTTACTTGTTGCAGTGAGATGGTAATAGTGATCCATAACAGCCTCTTTAAAATAAATCTAACTTTAGATCAGACTAACAGTCTAATAAATTCAATTAAAAAGGGAGTGACTATTACTCCCCCACAACAACTTATTAGATATGTTGGCTGTAAAAAAACCTGCTATTCGCTATACACAAATGCAGGCTTTTCATTAGAAGAGTATTTTACTACCTAGCGATAATACTTACGCATAAGCGCAAATACTTCATCACGTTCACAGACTGACTAACCGTGGTTCGTTCTTCCGACAGTGTCATGACTCAGTTCTTTATTAAGTACAGCTTCAACATGCCCAGGAGAACGAGTTGAACCAGAAATTAAGCGATACATAGCTGGAATAACAAAGAGCGTTACTAATGTCGCGAAACCCATACCAAAAAATATCACCGTACCAACTGCCACTCGGCTTTCATAACCGGCACCCGTTGAGGTAATTAGTGGAATGGCACCCGCTAATGTCGTAAACGCGGTCATTAATATTGGGCGTAAGCGTCTTGCTGCAGCATCAATAATTGCTTTCTCGAACTCAATGCCTCTATCACGCAGTTGGTTAGCAAACTCAACAATCAAAATACCGTTTTTCGTTACCATACCAATCAGCATGATCATACCAATTTGACTGTACACATTCAGCCCTTGGCTCATCACCACTAGCCCTAAGAAACCACCAAAGATCCCCATAGGCACAGTAAACATAACAACTAATGGGTTAATGAAGCTTTCAAATTGAGCAGCCAGCACTAAATAAGCCACTAACATAGCTAGAGCAAACACCACTAAAATGCTGGATTGGTTCTCTTTAAAATCTTTCGACTCGCCTGAATAGCTCACAGAAATATCACCAGGTAGCTGCTCTATTGCTTGTTGGTCAAGAAAATCGAGTGCATCACCAAGTGTATATCCATCCATTAAATTCGCTGTAATGGTCACTGACTTTTGCTTGTTGTAGTGAGATAAACGAATCGACGAAGCGACTTCTTCGATATTAGTGAGCGCATCTAATGTCACTAACTCACCCGATTGCGTACGCATGTATATTTGGCTTAAATCAGTGGCGTTGTTAAAGCTATTCTCATCACCACGTAAATAAACGTCATATTCTTCACCACGCTCAACAAATGTTGTCTCACTTTTCCCGCCCAGCATAATTTCTAATGTATCGGAAATATCCGACACAGTAACACCAAGCTCAGCGGCACGCTGCTTATCAACCGTTACCAATAATTCAGGTGTTTTTTCCGAGTAATCTATATCGGCACCTTCCATCATTGGGGAATCTTCCGCAGCTTGCTTTAAGATGTCAGCCCACTTTTGAAGTTCATTGTAATCAGACCCACCAAGTACGAATTGTACAGGCTCACTCGAACCACCTCGGAAACCCGGCATGAATGGGAAAACTCGGACATCAGGAATACCCGTTAGTGACTTGCGAACGACATTCAATGCCTCTTGAGCGGTTTCTTCTCGTTCATTCCAATCCTCTAAGATCATGATAACGAAGCCAGTTTGGTCGCCGGCATTACCGCCAAAGGCTGGAGATTGAATACTGAATGATTTCAAGAACCCTTGACCAAGTAATGGCATTAAGCGTTCTTCAACAATGTCCATGTTCGCAGACATACGGTTATAACTGGTTGCATCAGCACCACGAACAAACGCAAAAATTACGCCTCGGTCTTCTTGAGGTGTTAACTGAGCAGGTACTTGTTGCATTAAACCGTAACTGCCTCCCATACACGCAATGATGACGATAGGAGCGGCCCAACGCCAATTCAACGCTCGACGTAAAATACCTTTATAACCGCTTTCTAATTTGCCAAATATACGTTCAATAAACATATTGAAACGATTAGGCTTCACATTAGCTTTTAGAATTTTACTTCCAAGAACTGGTGTTAATGTTAGCGCGACTATCGATGAGAAAATTACCGACATTGCAAGCAACACGGAAAACTCAGTGAACAATAAACCAACCATTCCGTCCATAAACGAAATAGGCAGGAACACCATTACGAGTACGAGCGTTGTCGCAATAACAGCAAACCCTACTTCTCGTGTCCCTTTATAAGCAGCAAGTAGAGGCGATTCTCCACGCTCAATATGGTGGAAAATATTTTCAACGACTACGATGGCATCATCAACGACTAAACCGATGGACAAGATCAACGCCATCAGCGTAATAAGGTTAATTGAGAAACCAAAGTAGTAAGCAGCAATGAATGATGAAATCAAAGATACTGGAACCGTCACTGCTGGAATGAGCGTTGCGCGTGCTTGGCCTATAAAGACATAAAGCACGAGAATAACTAAACCACCAGTAATAAAGAGTGTGCTATACACCTCTGAAATTGAACGGTCGATAAAAACAGTCGAGTCGTAATCAACCGCTAGCCTAGTGCCATCAGGTAAGAACTTTTGAATATCTTCAACGGCTTTATGCACTAAGTCAGCGACTTCAAGTGGGTTTGCATCCGATTGAGGGACAATACCCATGCTAACGTTGACAACACCGTCACTCTTAAAGGTCGAATTTTCGTTTTCAGCGCCGATATAAACATCAGCTACATCTTTTAAATAGATAGGTGAGTTATCTGAAGCTCGCTTAACCACTAAATACTCGAAATCTCTGGCTTCAGTGTATGAACGGGCGGTTCTAACTGACATGACAATGGCGTCATTTCTAACTTCACCGCCAGGGCTTTCGATATTTTCATTTTTCAGTGCTGAAGTAATATCAGAAGCGGTGACGCCGCGCCCAGCCATTAATGCCGGTTTCAGTTTCACATACATGACTTTGTACAAGCCACCTGATATATCGACTGAACTCACACCTGAAATCAAACTAAAGCGATCAATCAATACACGCTCTGTATAATCAGTTAACTGCGTTCGGTCCATTTCTGTCGAACTTAAGTTGATATAAACAGACGCTTCACCACTACCATTATTTTTATAAACAATAGGGTCATCGGCTTCATCAGGTAATGAACGCTGAGCACGCGCAACGGCATCACGAACATCACTGACACCAGTATTAAGGTCATAACCTAATTCAAACGTAATGGTGATCCGTGAAGAGCCGTTTCGAGTCGTGGATTCGATTTCATCGATCCCACTTATGCCTGATAACTGATCTTCTAAATTCGACGTTATCTGACTTTCAATGATGGTTGCAGATGCACCTTCATACCGAGTACTTATGGAGACAACAGGGTTCTCTATATCTGGCATTTCTCTCACAGCAAGTTTCGAGAATGACACAATACCGAATACAACCAGAAGCAAACTCAATACCAGGGCTGCGACTGGTCTCTTGACGGAGACGTCAGATAACAGCATTAGTTAGCCCCTTCTTTTGCTGGCTTATCTTTTTGAGCAGTAGACTTTGATACACCCAGTTCTTGAACAGCAACACCATCACGCATATTAACAATACCCTGAACTACGATCTTTTGACCGATTTCAATGCCTCTATCGATAACTACTTCATTACCAATACGTGCACCTAAGAACACTTCGGTACGAGTCGCTTTATTATCTTCACCCACCACATACACAAATCGCTTGGTGCCGGAGTATTCTAGAGCCTGAACAGGAATGATAGGCGCTTCAATCGCTGGGAAATTCATATTAGCCGCAGTCAACATACCAGGCTTTAGCTGACGACTTTCATTATCAAAGTGAATACGTACACGTAAATTTAAGGTTTCTTCATTAATTCGAGAATCGACACCAACCACGGTACCGGTGAAAACAGTATCTCCCCACGCGCTAGTTTGAGCCGTCACTTCCATACCTTCAGATAATTTAGATAGGTAACGCTCAGGAATTTGTAGATCCAATTGCATAACTGAAAGATCATCAAGGGTGACGAGTTCAGTCCCTGCGCTAACCATCTTGCCACGACTAAAGTCGATAAAGCCGACAGTACCCGCAAACGGAGCAGTAATGTGTAAGTCTTTTAAATTAGCGTTTTCAGCAGATAACCGAGCATTTGCTATATCAACATTCGTTTTCTGTGCATCTATTTCGGTTTGTGTAATTGCATTGCGCTTAACTAAGCGCTCAAATTCTGCAAGTTTACGTTGTTCATCTTTTAAGTAGGCTTTAGCTTCAGCAACTGCTGCTTTGGCTTTGTCATCATTCAGTAAAACCAGAACTTGTCCCTGCTTTACTTCTTGATTCGCTTTTATATGGATGGAATCCACTTTCCCTGATACTTCTGAAGAAATAATAACCGATTGCTCAGCTTCTAATTTTCCGATCAAAGAAAGCGATTGATTAACTTGGTGAATATCAACTTGCTCTGTCACTACAGTAACTGAGCTTGGTCCCATACGTTTTGACATTGCAACTGGCGAAGCCATGAGAATAGACAGACTTAGCAGTGAGATAATTGTTTTGTTTTTCATAATATTGGTCTGCAAGTAAAAAAAATAGGTATCTGCAAATGAAGTTGGACATATTCTATCAATTGAAGCCATTTATAACGTCAAGAAGTGTAAATATCCGTAAATAGGTGAAATAGGAAAACATCGGTTTACTTAAAACCAATTATATTAAGGAAAAAATGCTTAGTAACCGATCAAAATGCGCAGTTTTCAGCACCTTTGCCCAAAAAGTCAGCATTCAACACAAAAGCATTAGAAAAACCCTTTACAGGTTTTACGTGTTTGCTATGATGCGCTCCGAACTTGAGAGATGCGTTGGGAAAAACATTTCTTTAGCCTATCCATTATGAGATAGGAAAAACACCCTGGAGGGGTTCCCGAGTGGCCAAAGGGAGCAGACTGTAAATCTGCCGGCACTGCCTTCGATGGTTCGAATCCGTCTCCCTCCACCATATTTCTTCTTATCTCTATTTGAGTTAAGAGAACAACCTGATTGATGGGCTTATGGGAAAACATCAATTTAGGCTTACTTTGTGAARAGTAAGACACACCCTGGAGGGGTTCCCGAGTGGCCAAAGGGAGCAGACTGTAAATCTGCCGGCACTGCCTTCGATGGTTCGAATCCGTCTCCCTCCACCATATTCTTCTTACCTCTATTTGAGTTAAGAGAACAACCTGATTGATGGGCTTATGGGAAAACATCAATTTAGGCTTACTTTGTGAAGARTAAGATACACCCTGGAGGGGTTCCCGAGTGGCCAAAGGGAGCAGACTGTAAATCTGCCGGCACTGCCTTCGATGGTTCGAATCCGTCTCCCTCCACCATATTCTTCTTACCTCTATTTGAGTTAAGAGAACAACCTGATTGATGGGCTTATG